>JASHOT010000356.1 GCA_030040965.1 Candidatus Sulfotelmatobacter sp.
GACGCATTGCTGGCAACCGGATTCAGCAAGTACATCATTGGCAGCATGGCAGCGCCCGTGCGCTGGTTGCTTCGCATGGGAGGATTGCCCGCAGATAAGCAAGGTGGCATTGCCGATCTCCAGACCACTGCCGAGCATGGACATTACCTTGCGCCGTTTGCCCGTATTCTGTTGGCGATCGCTTATGTACGCGAAAAAGATAATCAACGCGCCTTGCAACTGCTTACCGCTCTTCGACGCGAATTTCCTGCAAACAGCTTGTTTCAGCAAGAGATCGTTCATTTGCAAACCGTGCACTAGTAGCTCAGGGAATCCTGGCGAACTAACTTCTGAATAGTCTTCAATTTCGCCGCCCCCTTTCACCAGAAATTCACTCGTTTGTAACTGTCCTGTAACACTGCGCCGATAGAACGGGAATATCTACCCGAAGGAGGAATTTTTCGACGATGCGCAAAATCGTGCTGCTGTTGGTGTGTGCGCTTCTGGCCCTGCCGGTTATGGCGCAAACCACGCTGAACGGAGCAGGCGCAACATTTCCTTACCCGATGTACTCCAAGTGGTTCAGCGAATACCACAAGCTTCATTCCGACGTTCAGATCAACTACCAGCCCATCGGCAGCGGCGGCGGCATTCGCCAGGTCACCGAAGGCACGGTCGACTTCGGCGCCAGCGATATGCCGATGAAGGACGATCAATTGAAAGCCGCTCAGGACAAGCTGCAAACCAGGATCCTCAATATTCCCACCGTGCTCGGCGCCGTGGTGCCTGCTTACAACATTCCCGGTGTCAGTGCGGAATTGAAATTTACTCCGGACATTCTCGCGGGAATCTTTCTCGGACGGATTTCCAACTGGAACGACAAGGCGATCGCGGCCGCGAATCCCGGAGTGAACTTTCCCAATCAGGAGATCGTCGTCGTGCACCGCTCCGATGGCAGCGGCACAACATTCGTGTGGACCGATTACCTCTCCAAGATCAGTTCCGAATGGAAAAGCCAGGTCGGAGCTGATACCTCGGTAAAGTGGCCGAAGGGCTTAGGCGCACCGCGAAACGATGGCGTGGCTGGATCGATTCGCCAACTTCCAGGGTCGATTGGCTACATCGAGCTGATTTATGCAGTCCAAAACAAGATCCTGTATGGCAGTGTGCAAAATGCCGCCGGTGTTTTTGTGAAAGCCTCTCTGGCCGGAGCCACCGCGGCAGCGGGCTCGGCCCCGAAGATGCCAGCTGATTTTCGCGTGTCGATCACTAACGCTCCCGGCAAGGATGCCTATCCGATTTGCAGCTTTACCTGGCTGCTGATCCCCGAAATGTCAAAAGACCCCGCGAAAGGAAAGATTCTCGCCGATTTCCTGAACTGGATGGTCGGGGATGGTCAAAAGATGACAACTGCTCTCGACTACGCGCCGCTACCGGAAAATGTCGCCGCGAAGGTGAAGGAAGCGATCAAACAAGTCAAGTAAACAACTGAATCAACAGGTTTTTATAAATAGCAAAAAGGAGAGTTGCATGAAGCCGGCGTGGAAAGTGTGTGCCATGATTCTGTTCGCGACAGCTTTAGTTGCGCAGACCAGCGAAACCTCCAAACCGAAGAAAGTCAAAGCGGCTCCGATTAGGGCAGCGGACATACAGGCTTTACGCGACGCTATCGCCGCACAACAATCTGCGATACAGCAACAGCAGCAAGAGATCCAGCAACTGCGCGAAGAGCTTCACCGCCGCGATCAGTCAGTGCAGCAGGCGCAGGCTGCGGCTTCAGATGCCGCAGGCAAGGCCGACGCCGCGCAGGCTCAGACGGTACAGGAACAGCAGAGTGTGACCGCGCTAAAGAGCGATGTGAGCGATCTGAAGCTCGGCATGGCGAGTACCGTGCAGACCCTCCAGGAGACGCAGAAGGTTGCCGCCGAGCGGCCAACTGAGATCCACTTCAAGGGGATCACGATTACTCCCGGCGGCTTCCTGGCGGGAGAAACCGTGCGGCGTTCGCGCGCTCTCGGAGCCGACATCAACACGCCATTCAACAGCGTTCCCCTGCCCGGCGCCTCCCAAAGCACGCTCTCGGAATTCTTCGGCTCCGGACGTCAGTCGCGTATTTCCATGTTGGCAGAAGGAAAGCTCAGCCTGGTCAAGCTGTCCGGCTATTATGAAGCGGATTTTCTGTCGTCCGGAACTACTTCCAACAACAACGAGAGCAACAGCTATACGCTGCGTCAACGGCAGGTTTGGGGGCAGGCTGCTTTTGATAACGGCTGGAGTTTCACCGGAGGCCAGCAGTGGAGTCTGGTCACCGAAACCAAGCACGGCATGGACAATCGTACCGAAGCAGTTCCTCTGACCATTGACCCGCAGTATAACGTTGGTTTCAGTTGGACTCGACAGTACGGTGCGCGCTTGGTCAAGAACTTCGACAACAAAGTCTGGCTCGGCGTTTCGGTGGAGAACGCGCAGGCAACTTTAACCTCACACAATAACGCCGCCAACTTCCTGGTTGGATCGGCGGGTACGGGCGGCGGACTTTACAACGCTCTGCTTAGCGCTTGCACCACAACCCTGAATACGAGCGGCACACCAGTTACCGTCTGCGCGCCGGCCGCTCCGTACTCCTTCAATCCGTCACCAGACGTCATTGTCAAGGCGGTTTTTGAGCCGGGCTTCGGGCACTATGAAGTCTTCGGCATCTACAGCCGCTTCCGCGATCGCGTATTTCCCTGCGGTGAAATCGCCTCCGGCGCTACCTGCGAAGGCTCGACTTCGGCAAACGCACTGGGCGCCTTCAACAGCTCCAGAAACGGCGGCGGCATCGGAGCGAATGTTCGCTGGTCGTTTTTCGGCAAACACCTCGACTTCGGAGTCCACGGCCTGACCGGCCAGGGAATCGGCCGCTACGGTTCCGGCGGCCTTCCCGATACGGCGGTGCACGCGGACGGAACGCTCGATCTGATCCGCAGTTACCAGGGCCTGGCAACCCTGGAATGGCACGGGCCGAAGCTCGACGTTTACTTCAACGTGGGTGGCGAATATGACGGTCGGGAGTGGGGAATCGATCCGATTTCCGGCAAGTCCATCGGATACGGGTCGCCGAATTTCTCCAGCGCCGGTTGCTACACGGAAACACTTCCCAGCAGTGGCGGTTTCCTGCCCGGCTCTCTCGGCAGCTGCACGGCCGATACCCGTGCGTTGACGGAAGGTACAGTCGGCTTCTGGCATCGCATTTACAACGGTCCCAAGGGCCGCATCCAGTGGGGACCGCAGTTCTCCTATATCAATCGCGCCACGTGGGCCGACGAAGTCCACGGACTGGAACCTCATGGCATAGACGGGATGATCTTTACCTCATTCCGTTACTACCTGCCGTAGTTCGACACTGAATCGCACAATAGCGCCCGAATGGGATTCACATTCGGGCGCTTTTTTATCGAACTGCGCCGGTTTTGGCTTGCCGGGTGCACTCCGGATTTCGATGCTTTATACTGGTGTTTCTGTATATCCGCCTGGGCTCGCAAGTCCACTGAAAGCCTGATACAAAGCGTCCTTTATGGCTCGTATTTCGCTAGACAACCCAAAGAATCTCCTCAACCGCGACACCTCCTGGATGGCGTTCAACCGCCGCGTCCTCGAGGAAGCGGAGGATGAGGGGAATCCTCTGCTGGAGCGATTGAAGTTTCTTTCCATCTCGGCCAGCAATCTGGACGAATTCTTTGAGGTGCGAATCGCCGGCATGGTGCAGCAGATCGAGGACGGCTACAACGAATCCGGACCCGACGGTCTGACGTTGAGCGACAAGCGCGACGTGATGAGCAAGCTGACCCACGAGTTTGTGGATGATCAGTACGACTGCTGGAATGCCAGATTGCGCCCGGCGCTTACAGAAAATGGAATCCGCGTACTGGGACTGCATGAACTGGACGCAGAAGCGATGCGTTTTGTCGATGCGTATTGCGAGAAAGAACTTGACCCGCTTTTGACTCCGGTAACGGTCGATCCGGCGCACCCTTTTCCGCGAGTTATTAATAAGGCGCTTTGCCTGGGATTTCTTTTGCGCCGGCGGCGGCGGTCCGCCTTGACTTATACGGGAGTGGTTTCAGTGCCGCGAGTTCTGCCGCGTCTGATACGCCTCCCTTCGCAAGGCACTGCGGATTTCATCTTTCTTGCCGATCTGGTGTCGTATCACGCCGTGCGCATGTATCACGGCTACGATATCGTCTCCTCTGCGCCATTCCGCGTGACACGCAACAGTAATCTTTATCTTGCCGAAGAAGAAGCGCGCAGCCTTTTGGAGTCGGTGCGCACTGAGTTGCACAATCGGCGCAAGGGCGACGCGGTACGGATGGAAATCGAAGCCGATGCAGATCCGGAAATTATCGATCGCTTGCGGACGGTTTTCGAGATCGACCCGTGGCAGGTTTTCCCCGTCAATGGTCCGGTCAATCTGTCGCGGCTGTTCAACATATACGAACAGGTCGAGCGGCCAGACCTTAAGTACAGGGCCTTTTCTCCGCGCGAGCTGCGTTTAACGGCGAAATCTAAAGACCTGTTCGAAGAATTGCGGCAGCATGACGTGCTCCTGCATCATCCATACGATTCTTATGACGCAGTTTTGTCGTTCATCGATTCGGCGGCGGAGGACGAGCGGGTTCTCTCCATCAAGCAGACTTTGTATCGCACCAGCGAGCACTCTCACATTGTTCCGGCGCTGATTGAGGCCGCTTCACAAAAGGAAGTGACTGCAGTCGTCGAACTGAAGGCGCGCTTTGATGAGGCCTCCAACATCCGCTGGGCGCGCGATCTCGAGGACGCGGGCGTGCAGGTGTTTCATGGCCTGGTGGGATTAAAAACACACTGCAAGCTCTCGCTGCTTGTCCGTCGCGATCCCGATGGGGTGACGCGCAGCTACGCGCACATTGGAACAGGAAATTACAACGCCACAACCGCACGCATTTATACGGATCTGAGTCTCTTCACTGCGAATCCAGAGATCACGGGCGCGGTGCACGATGTGTTCAGTTTTCTTACGGCATACGCCGAGAATCCGAGCTACGATCCGCTCCTGGTCGCCCCGCTCGATCTGGCAGAGAAGTGCATCGCATTGATTGACCGTGAGGCAGACCATGCGCGGCAGGGCCGGGACGCACGGATTATCGCAAAGATGAACGCCCTGCTGGATCAGAGCGTGATTCAGGCGCTTTATCGCGCTTCGCAGTCTGGAGTGCAGATTGATTTGATCGTGCGCGGTATTTGCGCTCTTCGTCCCGGCGTGCGTGGCGTAAGCGACAACATTCGGGTCCGCAGCATTGTGGGGCGCTTTCTGGAACATAGCCGCATTTACTACTTTGCCAACGGAGGCGAGGAGGAGATCTACATTGGCAGCGCGGATTGGATGCCACGTAATCTCTATGAGCGCGTGGAGGTGCTCGTGCCTTTACGCGACGAAATGCTGAGGGAGCGTGTACGCCACGAAATTCTGAATGCTTACCTGGCGGATAACCGCAAAGCGAGAATCCTTTTGCCTGATACGACATACATTCGTGCCTGGCAGCCGGTGCACGGCAAGCGGAATCGGCGTCCTCCCACGGGGCCTGCCGCATTTTGCGCGCAAAACTTTCTTATTGGAGTCGCGGAAGGCAAGGCGCAAGCCGCACCTCCTGTGCCAGAAGAACCGAGAAAGCGCAAGCTTGCCGTAAGCCGTGCCAGATAGAAATGATTTGCGCCATGGAAAGGAATGCTGATCTGCAATGATTCTTTATTTTCTGCGCCACGCGAGCGCAGGCGAGCACTTTGCCAGTCCCAAAAAAGATGAGAAACGCGCCCTCGACAAAGAGGGAATCGAACAGTGCGGCTATATTGGACGCGCGCTCGCTGCCCTCCAGGTCCAGGTCGATAGCGTCGTCTCCAGCCCCCTGAAGCGGTGCACGCAAACCGCCTCGCTGATTGGAAACGAACTCGGCTATGAGGGCAAATTGCAACTGGATACAGGCCTGCGTCCCGAAGCGGGGCTCGCCGATTTCCGCAAGCTGCTGGAAAAATACTCACGCCAGGAAGCAATCCTGGTGGTCGGGCACAATCCCAACCTCAGCCAATTCCTCGGATCGATCATCAGCGACTCGGGTTGTGAAGCGTCGCTCGAACTGAAAAAGGGATCCGTGGCCAAGGTTGAGATGCGGCGTTCGTCGGGAACCCTGCAGTGGTGCCTCACCCCGAAAGTGTTACGAGTTCTCTACGAAACGGCCGTCGAAAGCTCGCGGCCGAAAACCTCGCGGAAATAGGAACAGTCTTTCTCGATCGCCCAAAGCTCCAAATCCACACCCATTCTTCGCCGCGGAACCAGAGTCAGTTTCACTTCTGCCGAGCGCAATCCGATGCGCACTCTTTGCACGGCTCGACTGCGTCCCAGATTCAATGCCCGCGCCAATCGCAACAGGAGAATGGCTTTCTGCACGTCGGCACGGTCTGTCGGATCAACCGCCTTCATAGGACCGTCCTCAACCGTGGGCCGCGACTTGCCGAGATATCGCGCGATGGCCGCAATCAGTCGCCTCTGCTGCGGCGTATAACCGAGGATTTCCGAATTCGAAAGAATGTAGTGCGTGTGGCGGTGATGGCCGTTGCGATTCACATAGTCGCCCACTTCATAGAGCATGGCCGCTGCAGAAAGCCACTCACGATATTCAGGAGGAAGACGATGCACTGATCGCAAGCCGGAGAACAAAAACATGGCGGAATCGCGAACATCCAGCGCATGCTTGGGATCGATATGATAGTGATCCACGGCCTTGAGAATCGATTCCCATCGCTCTGATTCGATCTGCCGGCCGGATCGCGTAGTGCGGTCGTAGTCTGCGGCCATCTGCGCCAAAATCCCGTCGCGCAATCCGAGCGGAGAGTAGCGAAAGCCCTTGAGATGAAATCGATCGAGCAATTCGGAGTACACCATAGCTCCAGCGACAATGATTTCGGCGCGGCGTGGGCCGATGCCTTCGATATTCCGCCGCTCCGCGACCGGAAGCCTCGCCAGCCGCTTGGCAATGCGCATCATTTCGGCGCGTGAAACCAGCGGCTTCAGGCGATTTCGGTCCCTTCGCAGATGAGCGGCAACGGCGGCCAGCGCGGCCGCAGTTCCCGACGTGGCAATGACATTCCTTAGCCTGGCC
>JASHOT010000357.1 GCA_030040965.1 Candidatus Sulfotelmatobacter sp.
ACCGGGCGCAACGAAGGCGCTTGGTCAACCTGCTTCTACAAGGGCCGATGATGCACGGCTACCGGACCAATCTTTGGACCACTGCCCGCATTGCGGAATTGATCCGCAACCAGTTCGGAATCCAGTACCACCGCGATCACGTCGGACGCTTGATGCACGGTCTGAACTGGAGTCCGCAGAAACCAGAACGACGTGCCCTGGAGCGGGATGAGAACGCCATTGTGCGCTGGCAGCAGAAAGACTGGCCGCGGATAAAAAAAACGCTACGCGGTTGGGTGCCCACCTAGTCTTTGCCGACGAATCGGGCTTCCTCTTGATTCCTTACGTGGCCAAGACCTGGTCCCCGCAAGGCTGTACTCCGATTCACTATCATCGCCAGCGACGGCGCGACAAGGTCTCGGTCATTTCCGGAATCTCTGTAAGTCCTCGACGCCAGCGCCTCGGTCTGTATTATCCACTCTACTTCGACAATATCGGGCAGGAAGAGGTGTGCATGTTTCTCCGCGGGTTGTTGCGCCACTTGCGGGGCCCGGCGATCGTTATTTTGGACAATTCTTCCACCCACAAGGGAGAGCCTCTCCAGCATCTTCTGCGGCAACACAGCCGCCTGCATATCGAACACTTTCCCTCCTATGCTCCGGAACTCAACCCCGATGAAGGCGTTTGGTCTCTGGCGAAACGCGCCCTTGCCAATAGTTGCCCCAATGATCTCGAGGAGTTGGTCGAGGATGTCATCGGCTCGATCAACGATATCCGTACCTCGCGCCAGAAACTACGCGGCTGCATAGTGCAATCCGACTTGCCTTCTTTTTTGCGCTAGAGCATTGCATTATTTATGCAGAGATCAATAGTATCCCTAACAATCGCTCTCTTTAGGTTTTCATCCTATTCACCATTTCACCGTGCAACCTGCTCATAACGCTTTCGCGCACCCAGAAACGCTCGATTGACCCGGAATCGACACGCTGTCGTTCATGTGTTACACCTCCTTATGCACTTTCTTGGATTTTTCAAGGACGAGCTATGCCGCACGTTCATCACGGCGCAGTGGGATCGTCAGGCTCAGTGTTCATCACACTCATCGTGGTGCTTACCGTGGTGGCTTATCTGCGGGGATGGTTGTACATTCGTTCAGAATCCGGGAAGAGAATGTCTGCGTGCCAGGCCGGCAGTTTTTTCGCGGGGCTGTTGTTGATCTGGATCGCTACGGCATCGCCGATCTCGGCACTCGATGAGCAGTTGCTCACCGTCCACATGGTCCAACATCTTCTTCTCATGACCCTCGCTCCTCCGCTGATTTGGCTGGGCGAACCTGTGCGGGCTGTGCTGAATGGCTTGCCACAGCGCATTGCGCAGCTAGTTGTCTGGGCGTTTCGACAGACGGCCTTACGCCAACTTTGGATTGCAATCACGCGTCCCACCTTTTCTTTGTTGGCTGCCAATGCGGTGCTTGTGGGATGGCATATTCCAGCATTGTTTGTGCTTGGGATGCATTCGAAAACGTGGCACGTGCTTGAGCAGTCATCCTTCCTGGTGGCGGGTCTCCTATTCTGGTGGCAAGTCATTCAGCCTTGGCCGAGCGTTTCTAGACAAGACCTGTCAATCATCCTGTATCTGTTCCTCGCCACGTTGCCGTGCGACATTCTTTCAAGTTTTTTTGTCTTTGGTGACCGCGTGGTTTACCCGATTTATCTTTCGCCTTCTCAGCCTTTTGGTCTCACTGCCCTTGAAGATCAGCAATGTGCAGGAGCATTGATGTGGACCTGCGTGACCGTCGTGTATCTGGTGGCCGGGGCAATGCTAACTGTGCGGTTGCTCCGTCCGGCGCGATCTTCATAGAGGCGATTCCTACTCGATCTTGCCGGAATCTGCCGATTTTGGCCCGACGGATATGCCTTTGTCGTCGTGGCTTGGTCATGCCGCTTTGAGGCGGTGTCTGCGCATCCTTTTTATATTACGGCTTTGTTACAGCATGGAGTACTCGGAAGACAAAAACAAATTGGAGAGTGGATCATAAAAAGACTCCTTCATTTTTCGGGATGTGCTCTTTTTGGCGACGGAGTAGAATTGTTATCCTCAGGACCATAGGTCAAGTCTAAATCCACCCAGAGGCGATCAACCGATGTGGGGAAGGAGACGCCTAATCTCGGTGAGAAGGTTTTTTGCGCTCGCGTTCGTGCTGTCGCCGGCGGCAATCGCGAAATCCGCCTGGCTGATGGCATCTGCCAGCGGTCCCAATATCTTCGCACCCGAGTCAACACCCGCTAAAACAATCTTTGGTTTGTCACAGTTTGTGCTGGTCATCACGGGGATCATTTTTGCCGTGGTCTTCACGCTGCTGGTCTATGCCGTTCTAAAGTTCGGCGGCACTGCCGCGGATGATCGCCGAGAGCCGGCGCAGGTTTATGGGAGCACACAGATTGAACTGGCGTGGACCATCATTCCGATCCTGATCGTGGTGGTTCTGTTCCTAGCGACGGCGCGCGTGATTCATGCCGTCGAGGACGCAGCGATGCCGGCGAACGCTGTTGAAGTAACCGTCGTCGGCCACCAGTTCTGGTGGGAATTTCGTTATCCGAAGCTAGGTATCGTTACCGCCAACGAACTGCATATTCCGGTCAGCGATCCCGCGCGTCCCACGCCTACCTTCCTGACCTTGCTTTCCGCCGATACGGATCATAGCTTTTGGGTACCGCAACTGGCGGGTAAGACGGATTTGATCCCGAACCACACGAATCGCATGTGGATGGATCCGCATCGGGCCGGCATCTTTCTCGGGCAGTGCGCACAATATTGCGGTATGCAGCACGCGAAAATGCTGTTGCGCGTTTTGGTCGACCGCCCTGAGGACTTTTCCGCCTGGGTCCACGAACAACGGCAGCTTGCGATTCAAAACGAGAAGGCCATCGCCGGCAGGCGGGTCTTCGAAACAACTGCCTGCATCGATTGCCATACGATCAGCGGCACGGTCGCCGACGGACGCTTTGGTCCTGACCTGACGCATCTGATGGCTCGTCACACGATCGCTGCGGGCGCGGCGGAGAATACGACGGAAAACCTTCGCCTGTGGATACAGAACCCTGGTGCTATTAAGCCGGGATCACTGATGCCTGCGATGAAACTTGACGACGAGGACTTGGACGCAGTCGTTGCGTATATGGGGACGCTCCGCTAACTGGACTCTTTGATAACGGGGGATTGGGGAGACCTGCAATGTCATCAAATGTGATGGCCATTCCGAACGTGCAGGTTGGAAGCGGGACCTGGCTCGAGATACTGCATGGGTGGGTGACGACCGTCGATCACAAACGGCTCGGCATTCTCTACATTCTGTATGCGCTGATTTTTTTGGTGGTCGGCGGGATCGAAGCGATGATCATGCGCATTCAGCTGATACGTCCACACAACGACTTCGTTTCGCCACAGGTCTTCAATCGCATGTTTACGATGCATGGCACGACCATGATTTTTTTCGTCGCCATGCCCCTTCTGTTCGGATTTGCGAATTATCTAGTGCCGTTGATGATCGGAGCGCGCGACATGGCGTTTCCGCGGCTCAATTCGTTCAGCTTTTGGCTGACCGCATTGGGCGGATTTCTGCTGTACTTCAGTTTCTTGGGTGGGAGCGGGCTCTACGGCACGGGAAACGCGCCGGACGTGGGCTGGTGGTCTTATGCTCCGTTGGGAGCGCAGGCGTTCTCGCCGGGGCACAGCTCCGACTATTGGACGCTTGCGCTGCTGGCTTCCGGCTTCGGAAGCATTGGCACGGCCATCAATTTGATCGCCACCATTCTTTGCATGCGGTGCCCCGGGATGAAACTTGGCCGCATGCCTCTGTTGCCGTGGCTCTATCTTGTCATGGCCGGGATGGTGTTGATCGCCTTAACGCCTCTCTCGGCGGCGCAGATCATGCTGCTTATCGATCGCTATCTGGGTGGGCACTTCTTCGATACGCAGGCGGGCGGATCGGCCGTGCTTTGGATGCACTTTTTCTGGATTTTTGGGCATCCCGAGGTCTACATCTTAATTATTCCTAGCTTCGCCTTCTTGTCGGAGATTGTGCCAGTATTCTCGCGCAAGCCGATTTTCGGATATCCGGTGATGGTCGGAGCTGCGGTTTGCATCGCGTTTGTGAGCATGAGTGTCTGGGCGCACCACATATTCACCATCGGCATGAGCTCATACGCCAACGCCTTCTTCACGATCACTTCCATGACGGTGGGCGTTCCAACAGGAATCAAAATCTTTAATTGGCTGGCCACCATGTGGGGTGGACGCATCCAGTTCAAGACGCCGATGCTGTTCTGCATCGGATTTCTGTTCCAGTTTCTGATTGCTGGCCTCACCGGGATCATGCTTGCGGCCGCCCCTTTTGATTGGCAGCTCAGCCTTTCCTACTTTGTTGTAGCTCACTTCCACTATGTGATTGTGGGTGGAATTCTCTTTTCGGTCTTCGGGGCGTTTTATTACTGGTATCCCAAGATGACTGGGAGGATGCTCAGCGAGCGCCTCGGCAAATGGCATTTCTGGCTCTTCCTGATCGGCTTCCACCTAACGTTCGATACGATGCATTTCCCTGGCCTGCTGGGGATGCCGCGGCGTATCTACACATACGAGCCCGGACGGGGTTGGGACACCATGAACCTGATCATCACGTACGGCGCGCTCATCCAGGCCATGGCCATTCTGATTTTTGTTTGGAATCTTGTCGGTTCCTATTTTAAGGGAACAAAGGCAGGGAATGATCCTTGGGACGCGTGGACGCTGGAATGGTCGGTGAGCTCGCCGCCTCCGGCGTACAACTTCGCGACGATTCCGGTGGTCGAAAGCCGCCGCCCTCTATGGGACCTGAAGCACCCGGAGGATCCGGACAGCCGTTATGAGTGAAGCAGTCATGACGAAAGTCGCCTTGAGTGAAGCCGTGGTGGGCGGGTGGAGACAGCAATGAGCACGATCGCGACTCCATTGACCTCAAGACCGCAAGCATGGGTGCTTCCGGATCGCGGCAAGGTCGCCATGGCCTCTCTCATCATCGCCGAGTCGGCGATCTTCACAATTTTTGTCGTCGCCTACCTCTTCTATGTTGGGAAAAGCCTCACCGGACCGACTCCACGCGAGGTGCTCGAGGTACCGATCTTTTTTACGATTTGCCTTTTATCCAGCAGCATCACGATCCACTACGCCGGCAAGTTTCTCGAACACGGTAAACACGGCGCATTCCTGATTTTGTGGCTGCTCACGATTGTGCTCGGCGGTCTCTTCATTTTTGGTACGGGCCTGGAATGGCATCGACTGATCTACGAACGCGGGCTGAGTATTTCGACCAATCTCTTCGGAACAACTTATTACTCGCTGGTTGGTCTGCATGCGTTTCACGTCACGGTGGGTTTGATCATGCTCTCGCTTGTGGCGGTCTTTGCCTTGGCCGGGCGTGTTGGAGCGGAGCAGTCATGGCGCGTTGAAGTGCTTTCCATGTACTGGCACTTTGTGGATGCCGTGTGGGTGGTTGTCTTTACTGTGGTTTACATTGTTGGTCGCTGAGAGAACGAAATGGAGACACAGCTTAACGCGGGACAACCCGACCAAAGCTCTCGGGATCGACGCCACATTGCGCTACCCGCGCCCACGGCCTGGCCTTTTGTTCTGGCATTCGGAGTCACGCTGCTGTTTGCCGGTCTGGTTACGAGCGCGTCGGTGAGCGTCCTCGGCGCCGTGCTTGCCCTGGCGGGTTCGGTTGGGTGGTTTCAGGAGGTCTTGCCGCGCGATCATGAACTAGAAGTGCCGGTGATTTCAGAGGACATCGTGATCGCAACCGAACGCCGAATCGTCGAACGCGTTCCCGTGGCGGCCGGACCGGTGCGGGCATGGCTGCCGGTTGAGACTTATCCGATATCGGCCGGAGTGAAGGGAGGATTGGCGGGGAGCGTGGCGATGGCAGTGGTTGCGTGCACGTTTGGGCTGCTGCGATTCGGAAGCATCTGGTATCCCATCAATCTTCTTGGTGCAGTTGTCGACCTGCAATCGCTGAAATACGGGCTGAATGAATTCCACCTGTACAGCTTCGCTTTTGCACTCGTCATACACCTCGTCGTCTCGACACTGGTTGGATTGCTCTATGGCGCGATGCTTCCGATGTTCCCGCGGCGCCCGATCATGCTCGGAGGGTTGATCGCGCCGGTGCTTTGGTCGGCACTCGTCTATACAATGATCGGCCTGATCAATCCAGAGATGGCAAGCCACATCAATTGGTCGTGGTTTGTCGCGTCGCAGGTCGCGTTCGGGCTCGTTGCCGATCTAGTTGTGGTGCGGCAGTCGCGCATGTTGAC
>JASHOT010000358.1 GCA_030040965.1 Candidatus Sulfotelmatobacter sp.
AGCCGCTCTTCGATGGCGGCTCCGACCCCGATCTCATTTTCGATGAGAGCCTCGTCGGCTCCTGGACACATGCAGCCGAAGGCTGCCAATTGATCCTCACCGTTCAAGCCAGTACCCGTGCCTACGACATGACGATGGCGCCGGGTGCGGGCTGCAAGGACGACGATAAGACTACGCATTATCTGGCGTACCTGGTGAAAGTCGACAATCACCGTTTTCTCGACATTTCGCCGAAGCAGACTGACGTTTGCGACTTGTGCCTGGGAGTGCATACATTCGCGCTCTTGTCGCAGGAAAACAACACGTTTTCACTTACCCCTTTGGACGGCGACTGGGTGTTCCAGGCGATAAAAGAAAAGAAAATTAACCTGGCGAACGTGAGCGGCTGGACTCTCGACATGACGCTCGATGCCCAGCCTGCAGAACTCAAGAGCTTTTTGCGCACCTATGCCAGCGATCCGGACGCCTTCAAACCGGTTAACCGCCTGGTGTTCACGCGAAAGTAGGCGCAGTTGGGCATCCCCTGTTGGCGAGCGATCCCTCTCATAATCAAAGCAGTGGGAGCCGCGAGCGCACGAGGAATCTTGGCGGCATATAATGGGTAGGTCCCTTAATTTTCCGCTTGTAACGTGCCAACTCTGGAGGATGTATGTCGCCCTTCGTTATGGCCGGCTCCCGGTTCGATCCTCCCCGCAGCGTCTCAAGGTTCCTAGCCATTACTTTCGCGATGGTATGCCTCATTTCGCTCTCCGGGTGCTGGGTGACTTCGCTCAATTCCCTCTATGAGGATGGAAAGGATTCCGATGTCGTGGTGGAAAACCGGCTGGTCGGGGCGTGGAGCTTTACGGACGACGATCAATGTGTGACCACGGTGACGTTCGCGCTCAAGGACCAGGGCTATTCAGTTAGAAGCATCCAGGAAGGCGAGAAGTGCGGCGAGCCTGGAATAGCTAAGCTGCAAGAAGCCAAACTGGTGAAGCTGGGTGAACACGAATTCCTCGATGTGTCCCCGCGGTCGGAAGACGTTTGCGACGCCTGCCTGGCGAAGCACGAGATTTACATGGCGAAGATCAGCGAGGATGGACTCGAACTGATTCCGATCAACTGGGACTGGCTGAATTCGGCGATCGAGTCGAAGACGGTCGAGTTGTCAACTCTGAAGGACGACACGGACACGCTGACCGCCTCGTCGAAAGAATTGAAAGCGTTTTGCCGGGAATACGCCAACGATGAGCAAGTGTTTAGCCCAGAGGGATTGATGTTGCGAAAGAATGAATAACGGCGCATAAAAAGGCCGCGGGCCATTGGCCTAAACGTGCCTTTAGGCCAGTGCCGCCGCGGGCGAGGGCGCCCGCGCCACATAGATCTGCGCTATAATCGCTCGCATGCCGCCTGCACCCGGAGCGACCAAAGCGGTCGGGATGGTCCCCGACGAACTCAAGTTCGAACCGAAGTCCAAAGGCTTGGCCACCCCACGCAAGAAGAAGCCGAAAGAACTGGCCGTCATCACCGAGTGCTGCACCGGATGCGCCGGCTCACCCGCCTGCGTGGAATATTGTCCGGTCGAAGATTGCATGTTCTGGGTGCCGGACGAAGACCATCCGCCGTTCGGGCGGATTCAGATCGATCCCATTCTCTGCATCGGATGCAAGAAGTGCCTGAGCAAAGGCCCCGATGGCTGCTTCCTCGACGGCTGCCCGTGGGACGCGATCGTCATGGTCGACATCGCAGAAGTGGAAAAAGAAGTCGGCGCGATGGCGATCTAAGACCAGCTATCAGCTCTCAGCCGTCAGCGATCAGCAAAGCTAATCATCAATTCACACCTGCTCGTGCGCGAATCGCTTTTTCCGTCTCCGCCGCCTGCTTGCGGATGTCGTCGGATGTATCAGGCAAGTCGCGTTCGTAGGTACGCACGGCGGTGAGATCGTCGACCTGTCCGATGAGGTAGAGCGCGCGCAGGGCTTCCCACACCTGCTCGGTGCCGGGATCGACGACGGCAATCTCAGTGTTGGCCGTTACGTTAGCCCCTGGTTGCGCGACGGAGCGGATGCGGCCGGGAATGGGCGAGCGAATTTCAAAGACTTGTCCGCTCGGGCCGCGGAGTTTCGCGAGCAAACCACCCTGATGGATGGCCGTGCCGGGACGGTCGGCGTCGACGATCTGTCCGGCTTGCGGCGTGGTAATTTGCGCGGGCTGCAGCAAGGCGACGATCTGCGGACGGCCAGAGGCATCGCCGAAGCGGACGAGCGAGAGCGCAGCGTTGCCGCGAACCATCGGCGAGGAATCGTTGAGCATCTTCAGCAGGGCATCGTGAAATCCCGCGCCAGACGTGTCTTGTCCCATGACCCAGGCGTCGGTGTTGCGGACTTCTTCGACGGGATCATTCGCGAGCCGAATCAGATCGGGATACCACTTTCTCGTCGAAGCGTCAGGTCCGGGATCCTCCTCAAGACCTATTTTGTCGATGCCTGTGTTGTGGGGACCACGCATACGCTCGCTCAACTGCACGAGAGCCTGCTGAATATGGCGCGGCTTCTTGGTGTCGTGCAGATATTCGGTCATCTGCTGGTCGGAAAGATGCCGTCCGAACCACGTATTCCACCAGAAGAGAAATGGCATGAGGACAATGAGCCATCCGATGGCGAAGAAAAGGATTTTCTGCGTGGGCGACATGGAGCGCTTGGGTTTGAGCTGCGGCGCGGATTGCTCAGAGCCAGACCGTAAATCGCGGGTTGGAATTTCAGACTGGAAAGGCATGAATTACGACGATTCTAACGGATTGCGCTCGGCTGCGGAGTCACCGCGCGGTGCTACTTCTCTCGCAGCATATACCAGGAACCTGCGGCGATGCAGGCCAAGGTAGCGCCAAGCAGAATGGTTCCGGTAAGGGCGGTCGCCCAGCCGCCTTCGATCGCCAAGGGTCGGCCGAAGCCCAGAGCGAAAATCCACGCCGGCGGGTGCAAGAGCTGAAAAACAAGCCAAGGCGAGGCGAAAATCGCGAGCACTGCAGCGCAGGCGCGCATGACGCGAATGGGCATGGCCGCTCTCGCCAGAGCTTTTTCCCTTGCATTGGTTTGCGCTCTGCGCCAAATCAGGCCGGGGTCAGGGAGCGAATCGAGCGTATCGTCGGGTGGAGCAGCTTCTTCGCCCATCCGCGTGGCAACCAGAAGGACATCCGAGCAGGCCGCGCATCGGCGAGCGTGGTCAAGAAGGGAAGCGTCGAGTGCGCCAGTGCGAAGCGCGGAGAAAACCTTTTCTTCCTTCTCGCAGTGTGGAGAATTCATCATTGCAACTCCCGTTTTACTTACTTACCGTTCTTTCAGCCGCCCTTGCGAATCAAATCGGCCAACCGGCGGCGGGCGCGGAAAAGCAGTATGCGAATGCTGGCCGCGCCCAATCCCGTGCATTGGGCGATTTCATTGTGGCTCGAACCTTCCACATAAGCGAGCCAAAGAAGTTCTCGTTCGCGAGGCTTCAGTTGCGCGAAGGCGCGCCGCATCTCCAGCTTCGCGTCGAGAGCGGGTGAAGCGCCGGGCATCTCGATTATGTTTTCGCGTAAAGGATCTTCTTTGCGGCGGCGCCAGCGATCGTGCATGAGATTGGTGGCGATGCGAAACAAATAACTCTTGAGCTCAGTACCATGCATGGCGGGCAGATCGGCCGCGAGCAATCGGCAGTAGGCCTCCTGCATCAGGTCTTCGGCGACGCTGCGATCTCCCGCAACGCGCAATAGATAGCTGAACAGCGGACGAGCCGTCTCCCGGTAGAAGAGGCGGAAAGCCGCTTCGTCCATGGCCGGTTCCTTTTTCGCGGCAGTGCGTGACTTCTCGCTCAGAAGGTCAAGATTCGCCGCGGAGATGTTCAAGTCCCATGGCATTGCCGGCATTTATCGTCCGTGGTTCGAGGCGCCGTTGAGCAGCCCGAATGACTTCGAGAGATAGTACGAAGCCACGCCTGCCAAGGCAAATCCGAGGCCGAGCGCGACAATCAGCGAGCCGAACACCATAAACGCTTGTGCGCCCCGGTCGGGAACATGGTTTCTAACTGCGACCATGGCAACGCCAAACACGAAAAAAACGACGCCGGCCTGAATCGCGCCGATGATTTTGCCGTGCGGCGCAATGCGCTCGACCTTAAGCGATTCCATCAACTGCCTTCCCGCGTCGGTCTGCGCGTACGAAAGAAGTTCCTGGCCCGTCCCGATTTTTTCCAGAAGCTTGGTCTGCAAGTCCGCCTGCAGCTTGGCGATCTTGTAGCGGCGGATGGTGCTGAAGATGATCCATGCCAGCGAAATGAACAGCACGGGAACAGCTATGAATGACGGATCCATTGATCCTCCTGAGTTCTGCTCGAGGTTGGTTCTGCAGGTCGAGCTCGACCTTCCATCAGCTATAACGTACAGGCGGCTCTTTGGTTAACAGGCTTAAGAATATTGGGAAGGGATGCGGTAGCGGGATTATTCCACGTCGGCGTCGAGGACGCGTTCCTGCTCGAGATAATGCGACATGGCGTATTGGGCCAAAAGCGGCGTCTGGAGCCGGATTTCGGCGCCGATCCATTCGCCTTTGGCGTGCGGAGCGTCCGGCGGATGATTGCAGCGTCCGCCGCTGCCATATTGCGGGCCGAAATCGGCGGATTGAATCTGATCGAACTGCTTGATTTCGCGCCAGGCCTCGTCACCGACCGTGCCGGAGACGTCGATTTTCAATTTGAGAACAGACATAAAAAGTCGTCGGCCTTCGGTCGTCGGCCCTTGACTCGCACGCGTAAATTTCGAGCGCTAGCGGACGACCGACGACCGGTGGCCGACGACCGCTCAGCTATGCGGGAACCACTGGTACAGCATGAAATACACGATCACGCCGGTGACCGAGACGTACATCCATAGCGGCCAGGTCCATTTGGCGATGGCGCGATGCCGGGCATACTGCGCTTTGAGTCCGCGAGTCAAGGTGATGATCGCCAAGGGCACAATCACTATGGCCAGCGTGACGTGCGAAATCAGAATTGAAAAATAAACGGGGCGCGCCCATCCCTGGCCGAGAAAGCGGATGTTGCCGACTTCGAAATGGAAGAACAGGTAGCAGCAGAGAAATAGTGCAGACGCAACCACGGCGGCGATCATACAGAGACGGTGCGCGGCCATCCGGCCCTTGGCAATCAGGATGCGTCCAGTGAGAAGCAGGACGGCGCTGGTGCCGTTCAACGTGGCGTTGAGGGCAGGGAAGTAGGCGTATTGGGCGGCGATGGAACCGGCGGCGGCCGATGTCTGAACGATCAATTTGTCGATGACCAAGCGAGCAGCCTCATGCGGGCGAAGTTCTGCGGCGATTTGCCATGAGAAACGCGAGAGCGAACATGACGAGCGAAAACAATATCAGCGTGGCCATGGAAGACGCCAGCGGAAATGCCGTTGCGGTACCGGGATAGAGCAGGCTGCGCAGCGCCTCGACGCCATAGGTTAGAGGATTGAGGCGCATCACGGCGCGAATCCAGCCGGAGGCGCCATTCATGGGAAACAGCGCGCCGGAGACGAGCCAAAGCGGAATAAGAAACAGATTCACGATGCCGTGGAAGGCTTGTGAGGAATCCATCGGCCAGGCGATAGCGAAGCCGAGCGCGGTCAATGCGAAAGAAACCAGAAACACGACAATGCCTACTAACAGGACTTGTAAGAGATCGAGGTGCACGCCGGCGAATGGGGCAAAGATGAGGAAGATCATTCCCTGGATGGCGGCGAGCGTTGTCCCGCCCAGGACCTTGCCGAGCACGATGGCGGCGCGGGGCACGGGCGCGACCAGCACCGACAGAAGAAATCCTTCTTTGCGATCTTCGATGACTGACATCATGGTGAAGATCGAAGTGAAGAGTACGATCATGATCAGCGCGCCGGGATAAAAATAATCCAGATAGTGCTGTTGACCGGCGCCTCCACCGGAACGAAACGAGGTGCCGAATCCCGAGCCGATGACGAGCCAAAAGACAAGAGGCGAGGCCAGCACGCCGATGACGCGCGTGGTCTGGCGATAGAAGCGGACAATCTCGCGCCACCACAGCGTGAAAGCGGGTAGCACGATGCCGGCCGATGGTGCGACGGCGGGACGCGCCAGCGTTGCAGCCTGAGTTGCCATTAGGAGCTGACCTTTGCCGTGGGAGCTTCGGCTGATGAAGCGACTGGCGCGGTCTTCGCTGGAACAGCCTTGGCCGCGGGTGCGGCTGGTGCGGCAGTTTTCGCTGCCGGCGCGGCCGCTTCTTTCTTATGCATAAATGCAAGCAGGCCCTGATCGCGCGCTTCCCAATAGGCATTCAACAAAAAACATAACGACAGGGCAAGCAGGATCAGGGTCATGAACAGGCCGTCGACCGTGGCGGAAGGCGGCCACAGGGTTAACATTCCGGTCGCAAGAATCCAGCCAACTCCCGCCAGCGGGAGCAGTCCGAATACAAGAGAAAGAACAAGAATCATTTGGCGCAATGGACCTCCATTGTCTTTCGTTGGCCTCAGGGGCTGAAGCCCCTTCATTTGCCCGCATTATCGGCACGGCTGAAGCCGTGCCCTACCCAAATCTACTTCGACGAAGGGTCCGTTTCTTCCCCGCCTTCACTCCAAAATTTGTGTCCGGTGCGATGGATGAAGACGTCTTCCAGCGCCGGCTTGCTAACGGACATCGCCTGAATTTCTCCGGGGAAGGCCTCGACGACGTCGGTCACGAAGCGATGTCCACTCTCCTGCTCGAGGCGGACCTGATTTCCCATGACGGCGGTATCAACATGGAAACGCGCGCGGATGCGTTCGGCGAGGGCAGCCGCGTCGCCGGTGGCGTCGAGCAGAATCACATCGCCGCCGATTTCACTCTTCAGTTCGGAGGGAGTTCCGAGCGCGACCAGGTTGCCTTCATTCATGATGGCGAGCCGGTCGCAGCGTTCGGCCTCTTCCATCAGGTGCGTCGTGACCAGCACGGAAACGTGTTCTTCGTCGCGCAGCATTTGCAGATACTGCCAGAGATCGCGGCGCGCGCCGGGATCGAGGCCGGTGGTCGGCTCGTCGAGCAGAAGAACGCCTGGGCGATGAAGCAGTCCCTTGCCCAGCTCAATGCGGCGTTGCATGCCGCCGGAAAAAGTTTCCACGCGCTCTTGGGCGCGGTCCGCCAGGCCCACGCGTGTGAGAATTTCGCCGATGCGCTTCTTCAACGTCGCGCCGCGCAGGCCGTAGAGATGGCCCTGATGCCGTAGATTTTCGTAAGCCGTGAGCTTGGGATCGACGCTTTGCGCCTGAAAAACGACGCCGATTTTCCTGCGCAGGCTGGCGGGATCCTGAGCCACATCAGCGCCCATGATGACGGCGTGGCCGGCGGTGGGAAGCATCAGCGTCGAGAGGATGCGGAAGAGAGTGGTTTTGCCGCTGCCATTGGGACCGAGCAGGCCAAACAATTCCGCCGGACGCACATCAAAAGAAACGCCATTGAGCGCAGTGCGGCTGTCGTAACGATGGACGAGGTTCTGAACGGAAATTGCCGGCGCCACGGAGACGCGCTCCATTTCCGGCGAAGGATCGGCGAGTGCGGCAACTTTCGAAAGCAAAGGATTCCCCGAATCTATGAATCAGTTTACGCCATCGAGACCGCAAATCCGGCATGCCAATGCGCGATGTGAGCTCATGCCGCCGACGTGCGTTGCACCTGCGGAAGTCTCGCCTCGAAGGCGACAGGAGCGTGTCTCCAGACCTGAATAGCCAAAATCACGGTCGTGGCCAGCAAGAGTGCGCCGACGGCGACGTGGGCCACGGTCGAGATGACCATCGGCAGTTCCGGCTGCACCGCTTCGTGGCCCCAGGCTATGCGCGTAAGAAAGGCCATAAATCCGAGACAAAGCTGCGCGATCAGCAACGAAAGCATAAGGATCGCCGGACGGCGAATGGCTTCAATCTGCGAATAGACGGTGAGAGCGCGCACCGCGGTCCACGCCAGAACGAACGATACGACGATGGCATTCAACACATGCGGCCACCAGCTCAGGCCATGATGGCGGAACATCGCACCCAAAATGAGCTGTGCGTAGAGAACAAAGATCGACAACAGGGTGAGGGTGAAGAGGCTGGGCCTGCGCTCGTCGAATTGGATCGGGGGATCTTCCGCGATCCACTTTTTTCCGGTGAAAATCGCCATGGCAACGGCGAGACAAAAAAATGTTTGCGCCAGCGCTGCATGGGCCGACGAAACCAGTGGCGGCAGATAAAACAGGACGGTGATGCCGCCGAGAATTCCCTGGGCGATGACTGTTCCCAGGGCGGCGAAGGCGAGAATGCGCATCCAGCGCCGCTTTTCGGCGCGCCACGTCCAGATGGCGAGAATGATAGTGAGCAGGCCGGCGACCTGCGCGACCATGCGATGAGTGTGTTCGAATTTAACTCCGCCGACGAGTTTCGGAATTTTGTAGAGCGACCCGAACGAAGTGGGCCAATCGGGAACGGAAAGTCCGGCATCGTTGCTGGTGACCAGCGCGCCGGCGATGATGAGCAGAAACGTCCAGGAAGCCAGAATGACTGCGAAGCGGTGATGACCGCGATTGTAAGGCGTGAAAATTCCTTTTGGAGGGGTGCCCATGAATTTGAGGGGCGCCCGAAAAGTCAGGCGCTCGGGTTGAGGCGGACAGGGCAGAGTGCACTGGCAAACTGCCCCGTCCAACGCGGTATTTTAGCAAAATCGACCGTCAGTCTGCGGCCGGTTTGAAGCTTTGATCTACGGTCTTGGTTTCCTTTGGACCGACGGTGATGGACTGATCCTGCTCACCCAGCTTCTCCTGCACGAACGCGAGGGTGTAGTTGCCCGGCGGCAGGCCGGTGATCGAGTATTTCCCGTCTTTGTCGGTGACGGCATAGAACGGGCTCTTGACGACGTTGATGTACATCTTCATCCACGGGTGCTGGTTGCACTTGACCGGCAGCATGATTTCTTCGCGGGCAAAGTTCTTCTCAAGCGCCGGCGATGACGGCGGCTGCGATTCATTCCACTCCCGGTTGTCTTTCGGTGTGGGATGAATGTTGTGCGTGGTGGGATCGTCGTTCTTGATCTGGATGGTCTGGCCGGCCATTACGCCGAGAATGTGAGGATGGTACTTGCATCCCTGCTGGTCGAGCACGATGGGAGTGGCGGGTACGTCGAAAGTGCGGCTGCCCAGACCGTCTTTCACGTAGACGAACACGTTGGCCAGGTCGCCGTTATTCACGACAACGTTCTCGGCTTCGTTGGTGCCTTTGCAGCCGGGGTCCTGGCTCATGTCGATCTTCGCGGGCTTGGGAGCCGTGCCGTCGAACTTTACCGTGCCGTTGATGGTTGCGACGGTCGCGGGATCGATGGGAGTGGCTGCGGGCTGCGCCGCCGGTTGCTCAGCGGCCGGCGCCGGCGCTTCTTCTTTCTTGCTGCACGCCGCCAGTGCGAGCAACGCGCACAGGGCAGCGATCATTGTCCATGTCTTCGTCGTCGATGTCTTCGTCCAGGTCTTCTTATTCATGATGTCGCCTTTCTTTTAATCTGCACTTCGAATCTGTATTTCTGATGTGGACTTCCGTCTTACATCGTGCAATTGCGAGCGAGCCGGAGCGAAAAGCGATAGCGACTCGAGGAATCTTTATTCGCGAGAATTCTACCGCGAACCTCCGCTGATTGCTTGCGACGGCCGTCGAGCTTGGCCCGACTGGACAGCCGAGGGCGGCTGTCCCCACATGTGCATCTCGGCTTTCGCTTTGGGCATGGACGCCGCGACTCGGCGCTGCTCTTCGGCCGTGAGCTGGAAGATATAGTCGGTCAGCAGCTTGTGATGATCGCCGGCGTATCCGTTGAACGATGGCGGCGTCGGTCCGGCGAAAACATATTGACCGTTCGGCCCCTGCCGGAACAATCCTGACGGCATGGAGGTTCCGGGACTCACAGCCTGCGGGTCGGTGATCCAGCGCTCGACCCAATCCGGCTTCAACCGTTCTTTCGCCAGCAGGAAATTCGGCGCGGTAGCGATCTTGTCGTGCGAAGGATCGCCTGTCGCGTGACACTTCAGGCAGGGCGCGGCAGTGCTCGAGAACAGGCTGCGCGCCATGTCGGTTTCCTTCGCGGTGAGCGTTGGCACCTCTTCCGGAATGTACGGCATGGGCTGTTGCGACAGCGCCTGGAAGAAGCGCACGAGCTTGCGAAGCTCATTGTCAGAAAAAGAGAACGTAGGCATGCGCACTTTCAAATACGGACGCACGCCATTGCGATTGGTGTCGGTCGTGCTCAGCGACGGATTCGACAGGAACTTGCGCAACCACTCAGGATCGACGCGCGCGCCTTCGGTGAGCAGCTTCGGCGGCAGTTGTTCCTGCACGTCCTGATACTGCTTTAGGCCCATCAGAATCGTTTTCTGTCCGGGGATGAACTGGTGGCATCCCATGCAGTTGTACTTCTTGATGACCCACCAGCCTTCCTGAATGTCATGGCGGGAATCGCCCGGCTTGTACAGGTAACTCTGGGGCAGAGAAGTCTCCTGGCTTCCCATGAGAAAAGTGGTGAGGTCGAGCACCTGCTCTTTGCTCAAGTGCAGGTTGGGCATGCGGAGCTTTTCGGTGTCACTCTTGACCATGCCCTCGTCATAGACGTTGGGCTCGGCGAGCTTGTGCTCGAAAAATCCTTTGTGGTTGTACCAGGGTTTGGAGGCGGGACCATCGGGCAAGCGCGCGAGATCGTCTTTATCTTTGATCGGCTCGGAACCTTTTCCGCCGCGCTGCGCCGGTTCGGTGAAGAGCGCGAAGTCGAGGCGCTCGATCGGCTTTGAACCTTCGAAGGTTAGTTCGGTGCCGATGCGGCCTTCGTCCTCCATGCCGGCAATCTCATGACAGCCGGCGCAGCCGAAGTGGCGAACCCATTTCTTGCCTTCTTCCTTCAGCGAAGGATCGTCCATGAACGAAGCGTCGGCATAAGAGGACGGTTCCTGCTTTTTCTGCGTCATCAGAAAAGTCGCGATGTCCTCAGCGTCTTCGGGACTCAGGCGCAGGCTGGGCATCACGGTCATGTTCTGCACTTGCAGTTCGTGTCCGTCGTTCGGGCAGCGGCTATGTTCGAGGTCGAACTGATAGGGAAGGCCCTTCTTCGCATAATCCTCGGGGCCAATATCTTTTTTCTCGTACGGACAATACGGGCGAGTGCGCTCGCGCGCGTTGTGAATCCAGCGAACGAGGTAGTCGTAATTGGCTTTTTCGCCGACGCGTGAAAGATTGGCAGCGAACACGCCGCCCTGCATCTGATCGCCTTCGCCGATGGAGTGACAGGCCAGGCACCCACGGGTTTCGAAAAGTTCTTTGCCGTGCTCGGCGTTGCCGGGCTTGTGCTTGGGCAGCGGATCGGTGAATCCCGATTGCCAGATGAAAGCCGAGATCGCCTGAATCTGATGATCGCTGAGGCGGAAGTTCGGCATCTTCGTGGTGGGACGGAAATCGGACGGCTTCTTCAGCCAGACGGGAATCCAGTTTTTGTTCAGCTTGAGGCGAACGTCTTTCAGATTGGGCCCGACTTTTTTCTGATCCTGCATCAGCGAATGCGATTGAAAGTCGAGCTGCTGCAAACGGCCGTCCAGCTTGCTGTTGGCTACGCGCAGGTCGACTGCCTGTTCATTCAGCTTGTTGGCTTCTTCGTTGGATTCGGCGGCGTCGGCCTGCTTCATCAGATACGCCGTCTGCTTCAGATTGTCTTTCTTCTGCTGCTCGATCTGCTTGATCTGCTGGCCGATGTTGTTCAGATCTTCCGGCTCTTTGTCGTAGCCCTCGTAGCGATGGCATCCCATGCAGCCGCGCTGGCGGAAGAGGTCCTTGCCGCCGTTGATGGTTTCAAACTGCACATCGCCCGAGACCAGCACCATGTCGGCGGAGTGACAGGTCTGGCAGCCGGCCTGCGCGTTTTCTTTCGGATAGAGCGGCCACAGCCAGTGCTCGTAATTTCCGTGCGCTTTTTCGACGCTGGTGGTGGCGCGGCCGTTGCCCTGATGGCAAGGTGAGCAACCGAATTTGTCGGGATCGTGAATCTGCAGCAGCTCAGGATCGGTATGGCTGACGAAAGCGGCAGCGTATTCGTCGGGCTTCTTTTCGCCCTTGGGAGTCATGGCCGCTTCGGTGATCTTTAACGGCTCGCGCGTGCCCATGTGGCAGGACTCGCAGCGATCGACGATGTTGGCTTCGGCCACGTTGATCTGGACGATTTTTGCGTCCCAGTTGGCGGTTTTGGTTTTCAGGCCGTCGATCTGCGCGGGCGTCAGGTCGACCATGTGGTCGGTGACGTACTCGTCGCGTTTGGCACGGGCGTCGGTGGCGGGTTTCAGCACGTCGCCGAGTTCGAGGCTCAGTTTGGTACGTTCGTCGCGAATGTCGTTGTAGGTTTCTTCTAGCTGCGGAAACGTGAATTGCTTCTTGCTTCCATCGGGGAACTCAACTGTCGCCTTTTCCTTCTTATAGTCGTCGATCTCTTTCTGCTTGCTGTTCTTGGCCGATTGACTCTCGCTGGTTTCGAGTTCGTAGGTCAGGGCATTGACGTAAGCGCGGCGATCGGTAAAGACGCTCTGTACGGCGAGCAGACGGGCGCTGGCATCGTCGAGTTTTTCGCGGGCTTGTTTTGCGGCTGCGGCGGAGTCCTCGGTCGCCTTTTTGACGGTCGCGTCGAGTTCCTGATAGTCGGGAGTTTTCTCGACAGCATTTTCCGAAGCGGCCGACTTGGAGTGCGCCGTGTTCAGAAATGCGGAGTAGCGTTCTTTCCACGTGTCCTGAAATGCCTTCCACGGACGCTGTCCCCAGGCCTCATCCCACAGAGCCCAGAATAGCGTCGCCATCAGGATGAGCGTCGCGATGACGTAGTGAGCAGCATACGACTTGCTGGTGATGGGATCCTGCTCGGGGATGGGTTTTTCAGGCACCGCTTCCTCCGAATTCGTCTTCGGTCGTCGGCTGTCGGTCGTCGACTGGATTGATCCCGGTGCGGCCAAGGACCGACGACCAAAGGCCGACGACGGTTTTCATATATTGAACCAGGGTGTAATCCATACGTACTTGATGTGCCACAACAGGCGCAGACCCATCTTGATGGGCAAAGCGACCATGGTGAGCCACAGAAAAGTCATGAGCGAAAACTGGAGCAGGCTCATGCGCTGAAAATCTTTCGGCATTCTGCGCCGGAACAGCGAATACACCGCTCCTCCGCCGAGCATGTAGAACCCGCCTACAACAATGGCGCCGAAAATTCCTTTGCCCAGATTCGACGTAATGCCGAAAATGTCAGGCAAGTCGCGGTTGACTTCATAGATCAACCGGTTGTGATCCCAGGTTTGTCCTGGCCAGAACCATTGCCAGCCCGGCCCGCGGATAAACGTCCCGATGAGGATCATGCTGACCCACATGATGATGAAGCCGAACAAGAACGTGGAAATCGAAAAGCGGCGTTGCTTCCAGGTGTAGTAGCCCGAGCCCAGCGGATTGGTATCGATGTAAGGAATCACCATCAGGCCGATGATGATCATGGTCGGCATGACTACGCCCGCGATCCAGGGATCGAAATAGACGAGCATCTCCTGCAGGCCAAGGAAATACCACGGCGCCTTGGCCGGATTCATGGTCAGGTTGGGATTGGCCGGCTCTTCCAGCGGCGCGTTGAGCGTGATCGACCAGATCATCAGAATAATGGTGACGATAATGGCGCCCAGAAATTCGACGCGCAACAGAAACGGCCAGACGTGAACTTCCTTCTGCCATCCGGCTTTAAATGGCCAGGTCTTGCGGTGATGCGTCTTGGCCATCGCGGGATCGGCTTCGAGTTGCGCAATGAGTTGATCGTTGGCGCGCGCCTGCCGGACCGCCAGATAGATGTAGAAGATGAGAAGCGGGATCAGACCAACGATCGGAACGTTGTCGGGCGCCGAACAGATTTCCCAGAGTTGTCGCCAATCCATAAAGTTTTCCAGAACAGCTATTCAAATGTGTCATTCCGAACGCGCGCGAAGCGCGGGTGAGGAACCTGCTGTTTTTCGTCACAAGCAAGAAGCAGGTTCCTCACCGATCCTGCGGATCGGTTCGGAATGACATCTTCTTGAATAAATCGCTAAACACTCTCCGCCTTCACTCTCCTGCCGCTTTCGGGCCTCGTCGCGGTTTGTCGGCTTCCTCGGTCAACATCACCGGAGCTGGACCGGAAATTCCGCCGTCCTTTCGCACGCGCCAGAAGTGCACAATCATCAACACCGACGCAACGATCGGAATGCCAATGCAATGCCAGATGTAGGAACGCAACAACGCGTTCGCATCGACGATAGATCCGCCGAGCAGGCCGAAGCGCACATCGTTGTACGGAGTCATGCCCAGCTGCGGGCCAAACGGTCCTTCGTGGCCGAGCAGCGGCGTGGCGCGCGCCATGTTCGTGCCCACGGTGACCGCCCAGAATCCGAGTTGATCGTCGGGCAAAAGATATCCGGTGAAGGAGAGCAGCAGCGTAAACACAAGCAGCAGCACGCCAATATTCCAATTGAATTCGCGGGGCTTTTTGTACGATCCGGTCAGGAAGACGCGGAACATATGCAGCCAGACGGCGATCACCATCAGGTGAGCGGCCCAGCGATGCATGTTGCGCAAAATCTTGCCGAAGGGAACGTCGTGCTCGAGATAGAGCACATCGCGAAACGCCTGCACCTTGCTGGGATGGTAATAAAACATCAGCAGCACGCCGGTGTAGGTGAGGATGATGAACAGGTAAAACGTGATTCCACCCATGCCCCAGGTGTAGCTGTAACGCACGGCGTCACGATTGATCTTGGCCGGATGCAGATGCAGAAAGACGTTGGAAAGCACGCCCAGCGCGCGGTTTCGCGGCGTGTCGTCGTGCTTGTGGCGGAAGATCGAGGTGTAAACCTGGGTCTTGGTCGGATCTTTCAATCCCTCGATTTGCTCTTTCGCTTTGCTGGGGATGTCGGTCTTGAGCGACTGAATGTCATCTTTGACCGTGGTTGTAACCTGCTCCACCAGCCCGACCTTGCCGTTTTTTCCATTGCGCCCGTTCGTACCGGGAGCACTGGGTGTACTGATCGTTGTTTTAGTTTTGTCGTCTTCAGCCATGTTATGAGTCCTGAATGCGCGAGGCCGGCGAGACGCCGGCGCTACGTTTACACTCCCGTCAAGAATGCTCCCGGATCATTAAAGTGAGTCGGTTGTCCTTTTGGCCAGGAGTACAACTTCGCCGTGTCCACCAGAATCTGTCCATCGGGCGCGAGTTCGATGTGGGCGCGATCCATGGGACGCGGCGCCGGGCCTTCGAAGTTGACGCCTTCGCTGTCGTAGCCGCTGCCGTGACAGGGGCACTTGAACTTGTTTTCGCTGGGCTTCCAATCGGGCGTGCATCCCAAGTGCGTGCAACGCGCGTAAATCACGAACAAGCGGTCGGGCGTGCGATCGACCCAGATGCGGTACTTCTGTTGAAACTTTGTGTCGACTCCCAGAGCAAATTCGGATGGGTAGCCGATCTTGAAAACGGTATTGGGTTCGAAAAGAGTGCGGGGAAGAAAAAAACGGAAGAAAGCCAGAAACCACGCGGTGAGAAAACCGGTGACCATCACCCAGGTAAAACGACGGCGACGGCGGTCGACCTCGGTGGAAGGAGCGGTTCCGGAAACTCCGGCTGCGGCTGCCGCTTTGGAGGTGCCCACGGCCGGCGTTCCCACGTACTTGGTGGGATCGGGCGTCGGCTTCGGTGCTGGTGGCGCCGCTGCCTTTGCCGCTTCGGGATTCGGATTGACCTTGTCGGTCGGCTCCGCCATGAGTTACCTCCTGTGGTCGAATACTTGGCCCTGGTCTGTCGTCTTTAGTCTGTCGTGTTCAGTCTGTCGTCTTCAGTCCAACCCCGCAGCCGTTGCGTACTCGGGAACGGCCGACTGTCTTTCCCTTGCTGTGTCGCGATCCAAGACATGAGAACGAACTGGCTCGAGGAGCGCCTCCTGCACAATCTGGCTCAGGGCCGCGATGAACCTGGGCGAATCGTTCAGTCCGGCGCTCATTTCGAATTGAGTGAAGCCGAGCTGCCGCGCCTGTTCGCGCGCCTCGTGGTCAATTTCACCCAGCGTTTCGACGTGATCGGAAACGAAAGCCACCGGCACGACGCAAACTTCGCGTGCGCTCTCAGCGGCGAGAGTGGCCAGCGAATGGCGCAGGGTAGGCTGGAGCCAGCGGCTGGCGCCGACTTTGCTCTGATAGCAGAGCCGATGAGAATTGCTCCATCCGCCGCGCTGCATGAGCAGTTCGACCGTCTCTTCAATCTGTGCCTGATAGGGATCGCCTTTCTCGATCACGGCCATGGGCACACTGTGCGCGCTGAAAAGAATCTCCGGACGGTGCGGATCGTGAAACCGCGCCAGGGCCTCATTTACCTTCTCGACCAGCGAATCAAGATATATCGTATTCCGATAGAACGTTTCGACGCAATGTACAGGAATATTGTCGGTGTAACGATCGTCCGAGAACTGGCGTTGCCACTCATTGAGACTCGATCCTGTGGTGGTCGAAGAGAACTGGGGATAAAGAGGGAGCAGCACGAGCTCCTCGCATCCGGCGGCGCGGACCTGCTCGATGGCTTCGCGGGTGAAAGGATGCCAATAGCGCATCGCGACGAAACATCGTGCGTGCAGGCCCTGGCGCTGCAGTTCCGTTTCTAACGCGCGAGCCTGCCGCTCGGTGTGTTGGCGGATGGGCGAGCCCCCGCCGATAACGGCGTAGTGATGCTGCACCTTGCGCGAACGCGTGGTAGAGATGAGTTTGGCGAGAGCTTTGCGTCCAATGCGGGCAAAAGGGAAGTCGATGATGTCGGGATCGCAGAAAAGATTGTAGAGAAATGGCTCAATCGCTTCCAGCGTATCGGGTCCACCGAGCTGAAAGAGAACTACCCCCACAGGCCGTGCTGTGCGCGCCATCTTCCCCCAGAATCGTTTTCGTACAACCCCAGAATGAGAGGAACTTTACTCCCAAGCGCAGTTGAGAGTCAATGGCGCGGTGCAAAAGATTTGTCGAGTTTGTTGCTGAAAGCGCCATCCATTGCCAGTTTCCGGCCGGCCGGTGCAATCTGATAAAGAAGATCTATGCCGGAATTGCCCGACATCACGGCTTACATCGCTGCGCTCGAAACACGCGTGGTAGGAGAGACGCTCGAACACATTCGAGTGGCAAGCCCATTCTTGTTGCGAACCGCGCAGCCGCCGCTTGCGAGCGCGGAAGGGCGCGAGGTGCGCGAATTGCGAAGAATCGGCAAGCGCATTGCCTTCGGCCTGGAAGGCAATCTCTGGCTCATGCTGCACTTGATGATCGCGGGCCGATTGCACTGGCGAGCGAAGGGAGCCAAGCTTTCGGGACGGCAGAATCTTGCCGCTTTCGATTTTGCCAACGGTTCACTGGTGCTGACAGAAGCTGGATCGAAGCATAGAGCGTCATTGCACGTGGTGGGCGGAGAAGAGAATCTTGCCGAGTTCGATGCGGGGGGCATTGACGTCTTCGCTGCGGATCTGAACGAGTTTCGCAGCGTGCTTAGCGCGGAGAATCACACGCTTAAACGGGCGCTCACCGATCCGCGATTATTGAGCGGAATCGGTAACGCGTACTCGGACGAAATCCTGCACGCGGCGCAACTTTCGCCGATCGCTCTGACGCAGAAGCTCAATCTCGAGGAGTGGAAAAGGCTCTTCACGGCGACGCGCGAAACGCTGAAGCTTTGGATGGATCGTCTGCCCAAAGAGGCCGAAGGATCTTTCCCGGAAAAGGTGACCGCGTTTCGCAAGGATATGGCGGTGCACGGTCGCTACGGCCTGCCCTGTCCACGATGCGGCGAGAAAGTTTTGCGAATCCGCTACGCCGACAAAGAGACGAATTATTGCGCGCGCTGCCAGACTGGAGGAAAAGTGTTGGCAGATCGTAGCTGGTCGCGACTGCTTGGATCGGACTGGCCGCGGACTCTGGAAGAGCTGGAGGCGCTGAAACGGAAGTGACCCGCGCGGGTCATCTCGAAGGCCCGCGTTCTCGCCAGCGGGCCGAGAGATCTCCCGCTCCCAGCTTGTATCCCTTGAAGGGTCATCCTTCACTCTTCGACATTTCCTCGATCACCGCGTCGGCGAATTCGGACGTTCCCGCCTTGCCGCCGATATCGCGCGTCAGCTTTTCCGGATGCCGGTAGACGCGTTCCAGCGCATTGCGAATCTGCGTCGAGGCGGCATGTTCGTCGAGATGGCGGACCATCAGCAGCGCCGATCGCAACAACGCCGTCGGATTCGCCAGATTCTTGCCGGCGATATCCGGCGCGGAGCCGTGCACGGCTTCGAACATGGCACAGTCGTCGCCAAGATTGGCGCTGGGAACGAAACCCAGCCCGCCCACGAATGCGGCGCACAGGTCAGAAATAATGTCGCCGTAGAGGTTCTCCATCACCAGAATGTCGTACTGATAGGGGTTCATCACCAGCTGCATGCAGGTGTTGTCGACAATGTGTTCGGCGTAGGTGACTTCGGGATAATCCTTGGCCACGCCGCGGCAGCAGCGCAGGAAAAGTCCGTCGGACAACTTCATGATGTTCGCTTTGTGGATGGCGTGAATCTTTTTACGCTGATACTTGCGTGCGTATTCGAAGGCGAAACGGGCAATGCGTGTCGAAGCTTTTTCCGTGATGATCTTCAGGCTCTCGATGACGCCGGGAACGACTTCGTGTTCCAGGCCGGAATAAAGGCTCTCTGTGTTTTCGCGAACAATGATGAGGTCGACGTCGGGATAGCGGGTTGGGATGTGCGGCAGATTGCGGATTGGACGGAAATTGGCGTAGAGATCAAACTTTCGGCGCAGCGCCACATTGATGCTCGAGAATCCGCCACCGACGGGCGTGGTGACTGGACCTTTCAAAACGACGCGGGTGCGCTCGATCGATTCGAGAACTTCCTTGGGAATGTATTCGCCGCTTTTTTCGTAGGCATCGGCGCCAACAGCGAATGTTTCCCACTCAAACTTCACGCCGGTCGCTTCGAGGATGCGCACGACGGCCCGCGTAACTTCAGGGCCAATGCCATCGCCGGGAATTAGGGTTACTTGGTGAGACATGAGCGGAGTTTCCTCAGATATTGAGTGATTGAGAAATTAGGTGATTGAGTAATTGAGATTAACCCCACAGCCCGTGCTTTGTTGTTAATTACAAAATTGCTCGATTACACAATTACTCAATCACTGCCGGGCGCGATCTCGCTAGCCAGTCTTGGTTTTGACCAGGTCTTTTAACTCGTTCATGAACTCTTTCACGTCTTTGAAATCCAGATAAACCGAGGCGAAACGCACGTAGGCAACCTTGTCATAGCGGCGCAGACGGTTCATGATGAGTTCGCCCAGTTCACTGGTCTTGCGCTCGCGTTCGGTCGATTCGATGACGAACGATTCTGCTTCGTTGACAATCTGTTCCAGCTTACTGATCGGCACAGGGCGCTTCTCGCAGGCGCGCAGCAAGCCGTTCAGCACTTTCTGGCGATCGAACTTTTCGCGGCGGCCGTCTTTCTTGACCACCATATAAGGGATCTCATCGATGCGTTCGTAGGTGGTGAAGCGCTTACCGCACTTCAGGCATTCGCGGCGGCGGCGAATCGACTCCGCCTCTTTGCTCTCGCGCGAGTCGACGACCTTGTCATTGGCAAATCCGCAAAAAGGACATTTCATGGCGCTCGGGAAAAACCTGCGGTGCTGATGGGTAACTTGGAATTGTAACAGTTACGGTGCAACGCAAAGCGGGATCGACGGCCTGGGCTGGGCAGTTCAATTCAGCCCGTCGAAGCGGACAACAAAACGGCGCTCGCACCCCCTGCGGTACGAGCGCCTGTTTTTCCCCATACCCTCCCGGTGACGGAGGGCGTGAAGCCGTCGAGTCCCGCGCCCGATCGGCAGGCGATCGACGCCAGGAATCTGATGGAAAAATACCTGAGCGGGCGATGGCACTTGTCACAAAATTGTCTATATTTTGAAAAAAAGGCAATCAAGGTGTGGCTGTAATCCGCGGCTAGCTCTCGATATGCTTCGCAGAACTGGCCGGCAGCGGCCTGTCGGCGTGGAAATACTTGCGATAGGCGGCGATCCAGTCAGTGGAGATTTCGCGCTGAGCGGTTGCGAGATCGAGATCTCCATGGCAGACCAATTCGCGCATCCGGTCTTCGAGCTGATCTTTAACATGCGCGTTCCACAGCGTGTGATCGTAAGGTTCCGGCCAAAGGTTGTGGACGTCGGTCGCGCCGCCGAGTTGAGGTGTAATGAGGTAGTCGACCTCGTAGGCGTCGCTGTGTCCGTCAGCAATCCCATACAGGCGAAGCACCTCGGTTTTCATTTCCGGTGGAACATCGGCGGATGCGTCAATCGAATCAGAACAAACTTCGCTCTGCGAAGTGGCGATTACGGCGCCCGGCGTGAAGTGGGCGTTCGGCAAGTCGGAAAGCGCCATGACGAGGTTCGGAGTTGGAACGATCCGGTGCGCGGCGCGATTTGAAAAGAAAATCACCAGGAGCGCGACGCTGGCGAAAACCACCCCGCTGCGCCAGTTCAGCAAGATTCCTCCGAAGGCGCTGCGCCTCGAACTCTCGCGGGATGGACCACTGGTGGCCGACAGATCCGCAAGCTGCGCTTTCAGAAGCGCTCGCGGCCCGGCTGAAGAGGGCAAGGACTGGTTTGCGATCTCCCGGTGTGCCGCCTCAACATCGCGGAGAGTCTTTTGCAATTCCTTGAGACGGTCCCGGCATGCGACGCAGGATTCGAGGTGCGAGGAAGCTTGCCTGGTGAAAGGGTTGGCCAGTTCTCCCGCTGCGTAAAGGAGCAACTGGTCATCGGACACGTGCCATAAGGTATCGGTCACAGCGCACCTCCATCCACGCGAGCCAGCTTGCCCAGCGAGCGCGCCAGCGATGCCGCGACCGATCCCAATGAGATGCCGAGCATTTCTCCGATCTCGCGGTAACGCAGTCCTTCGGCGCGGAGGAACAAACAAAACTGGTCCTGCTCCGAAAGCGCTTTCACGACTGCCAACAGTCGTTCCTGCCTCTGGCGGTCGTAGGCTTCCTGTTCGGGAGTTGCTTCGCTACGCAGGCGAAGACTGGCTTGAGCCTCGTCAAACTGAACTGCCCGCATACCGACCCGATTCTCGCGATGCAATTTGAGAGCGAGATTCCGAACGACCCGGAACAGCCATCCGCGCAGATTCTCGCGCGATTGGCCGCGCCGCAGGTGCTCGAACAGGAGAAGGAACGATTCCTGCACGATTTCCTCTCCGTCGTGTACCGGCACACCCAGGCAAAGAAGATAGCGGAGAAGCCGGTCGCGCAGCTCATCAAACAGAGCGACGACTTCTTCCTCGAACCGTGTTGGCGAGTGCGCAGAAATATCTGCGGTCGTGGGCAGCGGAAGTCGGAGGCTGAGATCGCTCGGCAGGGTCACGCTAAAGTCGGCTCTTCTGTTATGCGACTGATGGTGAATTTAGCACAGAATGCAGGCAATCGCTGTCTCCCAATGTCAGCTTTTCGGAGCACAAATACTTGCGAAAAAAAGACTGAACGAAACCGTCCCAGAAGGAATGTTCGTTGTTAGCGAAAGTTTCGACTTCCCCCATCATTGCTTCTTCAGCCGGGTACGGACGTAATCTCCACAAAGCGAAATTGCACTCAGAAACTATTGAAAGGACAGTCATTAGTGTTTATGCGTGTGC
>JASHOT010000359.1 GCA_030040965.1 Candidatus Sulfotelmatobacter sp.
TCGGCCAAAAAGCTGCCACCCCAAAACTCCAGCCCCGGCCCCGCGGCGCGATTGCCCAGCACGTCGCCATGTTCGAGACCTACGCGGTTCACGGCTGCAACGTACACGCCGTTGGCAATGGCGTGGGCGCGCTGGATGGTGCGCCACGCGTCAAATTGCGCCGCGCCGAACTCGTCTTTTTCCGCCGGGTGCCAGCCGATCGCGGTGGGATAAAACAGGAGCTCCGCTCCTTTTAGCACCGTCAGCCGCGCCGCTTCCGGATACCACTGATCCCAGCACACCAGCGTGCCCAGTTTTCCCGCCGAAGTATCGAGGGCGCGGAATCCAAGATCGCCGGGCGTGAAATAAAACTTCTCGTAATACAAGGGATCGTCGGGAATGTGCATCTTGCGGTAAAGGCCGCGCAGCGAGCCGTCGCTGTCGAAAATCGCAGCGGTATTGTGATACAGGCCGGGAGCACGCTTCTCAAACAATGACGCGATCAGCACCACGCCGTTTTGGCGCGCCGCCGCAGCCAATTTTTCTGAACTGGGCCCGGGAATCGGCTCCGCCAGATCAAAAAGAGCATGATCTTCCCGCTGACAAAAATATTGCGTTTGAAAAAGTTCGGGCAGGCAGACCACCTTCGCGCCGCGCCTGGCAGCATCGGCCACGCGCTCCAGCGCTTTCTCAAGATTTTGCTCCGGCTCCGGCCCGCACGACATCTGCACCAGGGCCACGCGAAATTTTTCAGGCGGCACGCGTTCTCGACCTCCGCGAACAATATAGCAAACGAAAGGAGCTCGCAGTGACGTGCCGACGTCCTCTGTGTGTCCCCTGTGCGCTCTGTGGTCCAAAATCTCCTCAACACAGAGGCCGCAGAGTCTCACAGAGGAAACCTACTTTTGCCGTGACCCTCGTTCGGTTGCAAGCAGCCGCGCCAGCTTCGGATTGCCCGAAATCAGCGTTTCCAGTCGAATCAGCACTTCCTGCGATGCTCCGGCGCGCACTATCGCCTCAAGCGCTCCTTCTGCGTCGCGGGATTCTTGGCGGATGAGATCCAGCATGAATTCGAGAGCCGCATCCTGGCGCGTGAGGGCAATCGCCGACAGCAGCACGGAACGAAACCACGCATCGCGAGTTTTTTCCAAGCACTCACGCAGCACTTCAAACCCTTCTACTGTATGTGTCCCGGCGATTGCCAAAGCCGCTTCGGAAGCGGAATCGTCGGCCGCTGCGAGAAATCGCCTGACCCACGGAATTGCGCGTGCACCTTCGATTCTCAATACTCCGGCATAGCAGGCGCCGAGGACTTCAGGTTCATCTGCCGTCAGCACTGCTCTGAGTCGCAGCAGCAACGCGGCGGATGATGATCCAACCAGTTCGATCGCATGAGCAACCTCCATTCGCACCGCTTTGTCCTTATCAGCCAAGAGATCAACCAAGTACCTAAGCAGGTCGTCGCTGCTAAGGCTGCGACACTGCACCAGTGCCAGAGCACAAGTGGCGCGCAGCGTGCCGGCAGTGTCCGAGGTGCCACCCCAGACCGGTTCCATCTGTATATGGCGTATCCCGTGCAGGAAAACGTCGGCCTCCTGGTAATCGAGAGCAGCCAGAGCGCGGCTGAGTGAGTTCTTGGCCCAGCATTGGGGATCTGTTTTTTCGGAATGCGCGAAAAAGCGTTCAAAAGCCGCGATGAGTTCGGGGATGAGCGCGGTCAAGTGGAATTCCTGCACGAGATCCGCGGCCTTGGCAACGATGAAGTTGTTTCGATTTCCCAGCGCCTGGCGGAGCGCTTCCGGGCGGGCATGCTCATCGGGCTTGTCGCGCAGTCGATCGAGAGCCGCGAGTTGATCCTCGAACTTGCGCTTGGCCATGTCGAATTCTATCGGAGTAGAGCCTGCATTTCATCGCGGTCCGAAAGTCCATAGCATGCCCTTCGACCGTTCCTGTAAAGTATTGAGTCGGGAAAGAATCGTTCCGGCTTGGAGGTCCCCGTGAAACACGGCAATCATAACAATCCCACTACAGGGCCGGGCAATCACGGCGGCGAAGGCCAGGGCATCGATCGGCAACTGCACAATCCCATTGAAGACCGCCTGATTCCGCTCGAGCCGCTCGATCTTGGCAAAGTCAGTTCCATCGACGGATTAGTTCGTGCCATGGCCAGGACCGCCTTTACCGGCCGCCAGCTCGGCGAAGCCGCCGACGTTCTGGAGGCGATGGCCCTCGACAAAGATGCTTTCATCGTGATGACCCTGGCTGGCGCAATGACCGTGGCTAAGCAGGGATTGATTATCACCGAGCTGATTGACCGCGGAATTGTAAATGCCATCGTTTCCACCGGAGCGCTGATGGCGCACGGTCTGGTCGAAGCTACCGGCCGAGCACATTTCCGCGCCAATCCCGAAGTTTCTGACGAAGAACTCTACGAGCAGGGCTACAACCGCGTTTACGACACGCTTGAGCCCGAGCAGAACCTCGACGACGTCGAAGAAGTCATGTCGGCTGTGCTTGAAGCCTGGGATCACAACGAGGTCATGTGCTCCTACAAACTGAACCACGCGATCGGCGCGCATCTCGCCAGACAGGCGCAGGGACAGCGGGGAATTTTAAAATCGGCATACGAAAAGGGAGTGCCCGTCTTCGTGCCAGCGTTCAGCGACTCCGAGCTTGGCCTCGACACGGCTTTGAATAATCGCCTGCGCGAGTCGACTGGACGGCACAAAATCCGCTTCGATCCCTTTGAGGATCTCGAACATTTCGCCGCTACCTTGCTGCGGCAGAAGAAGTTAGGCATCTTCACCATCGGCGGAGGCGTGCCCCGCAACTGGTCGCAGCAGTTTGGCCCATTCATCGAGCTGCGCCATCGCCGGTTGGGAGAAAACGTGCCGCTTAAGCGCTATCACTACGGTCTGCGTATCTGTCCCGAGCCGGTGCATTGGGGCGGATTGTCGGGAAGTCCTTACAGCGAAGCGATTTCGTGGGGCAAGTTCGTTCCGCCGTCAGAGGGTGGCAAGTTCGGCGAAGTCTTCGTCGATGCGACCGTGGGACTGCCGATTATCGTTGCGGCAGTGCTGGAACGGCTGGATGAGAACCACAAGACCACAAAGAAGCCGAAGAAGGAACTCGCCCGGCGAAGGTAAGTCCTTGTGACTATGCGGTTTCCGGGCAGGAGGCGTCTTGCGCGGAAATTTCGGCCGCAACGTGCGGCTTCGCATCTCCGCCTGATTTAAGCCGGCGGTAGAGTGGCGCAAGAATGCTTTTTTCAAGGATTTCCGATTCAGCCTGAAACCAGTCCTGCAAGTCTTTTCCTTCGCTTTGGCCGCGGTCTTCGTAAATCTGCTGGGCACGGGATCGTACCTTCCGCTCAACCAGCTGAACCATAAGGGCTTGCTGCTTTTTTCTGCGTGTTTCGAGATCCAAAATTGCTACTCCCACAATGATCTACGTCGGTTTCCCCACAGAAGTTCAACCACATCCATCATATCCGATTACTGTTAACGGAGCATTACATTGGGAAGAGATAGAAGATTACTAAAGTGTAATCTTTCACCCTGCCCAGAACGATCCGGCACCGTGCAAAAACTTCCAGCGGCGCTTGAAAGCAGAGCCAGTGCGATGTGTTTGGCCTGATGGTTTAGCTTTAGCTTGCCTATTCATCTCATTGCAAATAAGGTAGTTTGTCAGGCACGATAGATGGTCACTATATATCGTTTGGCAGCCCACTCGGCCGAGCTGTATGGTTGACTAGTTGCATTGAACAATGCTCGAAAGAATAGGCAGCGGTGCGACCCGCGCCGCGTAACTGTGGCAGCCAATTCGGGTTTAGAGGTTTCAGTTCCCAGGAGGCTTCGCATGCGTAAACCCTATCTGTTCACTTCTCTGTCAATTTTATTGATCGTCTTAATGCTGGTGGGATGCAGTTCCACTCCAAACAGCAGTGTAACCGGCAACGGTGGTTCAGGCAGCTCTGGCGTTCCAGTCAGCCTCAGCATGACCGACGATCCGCCGGCTGGAGTAACCGTTCTCTTCTTTCAAATCAGCCTTACCGCGGCTTACCTGACGCCCGCCTCAGGCTCGAATGTTTCGCTATTGAGCAACAACACACCGATCCAGGTTGACGTCACGCAATTGCAGGCGCTCTCCGCATTTCTTAGCACAGCTAACGTGCCAGCGGGTCCCTATAACAGCATGACATTGACCTTCGCCAATCCGCAGCTTGTGATCTTCAACGCTTCGGATTCGTCGATCACCAGCACATGCCCGGTCGGCACGGTATGCCAACTTAGTCCGCAAATCGACAACTCGGCAACGCTCACTTTCTCCTCCGCACCTTTCCCGGTCACCATCAGCACAGGTTCGCCTCTCGGATTTCTGCTCGACTTCCATCTCGACAACGTAATCCAGTCCGATCTTTCGGTGAATCTCGGCGTCACGAACGGCATCACGATCAAGCAATTGCCATCGATGCCGGTTGGCCCTCCGCAGTTCGGATTCCTGTATGGAACGGTCGAGAGCGTCAATGCCAGCCAAAACCAATTTACCGTGCAGACTCGTTGGGGATGGACCGTCACCGTTGATGTGAACAGCAGCACGACTTACCAGAATTTCCCAACCAGCGCCTGCAGCGCTGGCGGTCTCTCCTGCCTAGCCGCAGGTGATGTCGTGCAGGTGCAAGTGGCGAGTGTGGAATCGCCCGGCACGCTGGTTGCGGCATCGGTTTCTTACCTGCAGGCCGCTTCGCAACAGGTTGTGCAGGGAAACATCATCAATCTGAGCACGGGAAACGGCGGAACAGTTATGACATTGCTTCTCCACTGGTCCCCGAGTGCCGGGCCATTTCCTTTGGGCGGGATCGCATCGGTAACCGTGCCGAGCGCGGCCACGTTCTCGATCGATTCAGGCAGCTTCACCATTCCCTCTGGCATGAGCTTTGCCAGCGCCACAAACCTGGTCGTCGGACAGCAAGTGCAGGTTGAGGTGCAGCCGGGAACAGTGAGCAATTCCGGCAGCCAAGGTCCGTGGGCGCCGCCGTCGGTTTCGTTCACGGCGAGCAGTGTGGAACTCGAGCCCAGCCAGATCACCGGAACGATTACGGCGA
>JASHOT010000360.1 GCA_030040965.1 Candidatus Sulfotelmatobacter sp.
CTGGCCCAGCGCCAGCGCCGGCAGCAGATAGGTCACATCCATGTAGCGGCCCGAATAGAGCAGATGAAACACCGGCTTCTGCAACGGAATGATGATCGCCCAGTAGAGAATTGCTCCGCCCGCTCCGACGAGCGTGAGCCGGAATCCCAGCTTGCGCGCGCCCGCTCGGCCTTCGCGCGCCATCACTCCGGCGGCAAACGGCAGCACCAGCATCAGCAGCGCCCCGCGCGTCTGCTCAAACGGCTGCACCAGATTCATCAGGGCTTTCAGCTGCCCGGACTGCTCCATTCCACCAAAAATGCTGAGCAGCGGAAAATAAATGTACGAAGGAAACCAGCCGGCAATTGCGCTGGCCAGCGCCCACGCGCCATAGTGCCAATGCTGACGCCAAATATCCCCGACTTCGAGCGCCGCTCCGCTTCCGCTCAGTCCGCGCTGCAAGGCCACGATCAGCACCAGCGCCGTCACCAGCGCGCCCAGCCCGATGAGCAGGAATGCGCTCCGTGGCGAAAGCAGCCCGCGATGATTCACGAACCACAATCCGGCCAGCACCACCGCCGAATAGACAAACGATCCCGCCGCCGCCGGAGCCGGCGAAAGCTCCACATAAAACGTGCGCCGCGCCAGGTTAAACAGCAAGAGGCAAGGAGACGCAAACACCAGCCCGGCCAACGCCCCGGTCGTCACTCCGCCCGCGCCTTGCCAGTGCGCCACCGCCCACCAGATCGCCAGTCCGCCACAAATCGCGACCGAGAGCGCCAGATGGATCGACACCAGCGACCGCAAATATCCGCGCAGGTTCCTCTGGAAGATAGACGGCCCAAACACCCCCATCGGCTCGAGCACCAGCGACTGATAAACGAGCGACAGCATCACCCAGATGCCGAACGCGACCGCGTACGCGCCGTAGGCGTCAGGCATCAGCCAGCGTCCCAACATCACGCTGATCAGGAAATTCGATCCCGAGATCAGCCCCTGGTCGAGAATCGCGAGGCCGCCCTTGCTCGTCCAGCGCGCCAGCTTCTGCCCCAGGCCGTCGCGCTCCAGCGCGCTCGCGTTCTGGCTCAATTTTTCCTCGGCAGAAACTGCTGGGCTCATCTCTTGTGCTGTCCCTGAATTCATTCCCTGACTCAATTCCTAACTACTTCCGATTTCGCTTAGTTGAAATTTTTCAGTGGATGGTGTGGCGTCATCCCGAGCGAAGCTGTTTTTCAAGCGGAGCGAGGGATCTCCCTGAGAAAGAACCCCTGCCCGGGGAGATCCCTCGGCCCCCTGGTAAAAGCGCGGACCTTCGCAATGACGCCGTTGAACTTAACTGCGAGCCACTAATTCACGCTCGACCGCATTCGCGCGATCCATGCATCCCTTCAAACAATCCGCCAGATGTCCGACCTGCGGCTCGCGCAAAATATCCATGTGGAAGCCGCCGATCTCGATCGTTTCCAGTTCTCCGGCCAGTTCGCTCCACTTGGCGTAGGGATCATCCTGCACGAGCCAGCTGTCGCCGGCGCGCAGCAGCGCCACCTTGCCCGCATACCGGCGCAACCGATACTGCTCGGCCGCGTGCGCGTTGATCCGCATCACTTTCTTCAGATACTCCGGCAGCCGCAGTCCGATCATCGTGCGGCGAATCTTCCGCCGAATCTCTTCCGGCAACTGCGCGAACTGTACGCGCCCCGGATTTCGCACCATGTTTCCTAGGACGTCTATCAACTTCACCGGTTTCGGATTCTCCGCGTAGGTGTCGAACAGCACCACCACGGCAACTTCTTCGCCGCTCGCGCTGAGCTGCTGCGCCATCTCGTAAGCGACCACGCCGCCCATGGAAAATCCGCCCAGGTGATACGGCCCGTGCGCCTGCACGGTACGAATCTCTTTCACGTACGCGGCGGCCATTTCTTCCATCGTCGTGCGCAGCGGCTGCTTGCCGTCGAGCCCGCGCGACTGCAATCCATAAAACGGATGATCCGGCTTCATCCTCTGCGCCAGTTCGTGGAAGCCCACCACGTTGCCGCCCACGCCGTGGACCATGAAAAATGGCGGCTTGGCGCCTTCCGGCTGCATCGCCACCAGTGACGACCAGTGCCGCGAAAAATCTCCCGCGAGCACCGTCGCAAGTTTTTCGATGGTCGGCGCTTCCAGCAGCGCCGCCAGCGGAAGAGTCTTTCCTGTCACCTGCTTGATGCGGTGCATCAGGCGCGCCGCCAGAAGCGAGTGTCCGCCCAGCTCAAAGAAATTGTCACGCATGCCGATCCGCCTGCGGCCGAGCAATTCTTCCCAGATCGCGACCAGCTGCTTCTGCACCGGATCGTTCGCCGCCGCAACCTGATCAGCGACCGGAGCACTCGCCGCGACCTCGTCCACTTTCCGCGCCGCCAGCGCACGCCGGTTCACTTTCCCATTCGGTGTCAGCGGCATCGCCTCCAGAAACACGAACTCCGCCGGCACCATGTACTCCGGCAGATATTGCTGCACATGCCGCCGCAGCTCGCTCTCGCTCGCGAGCTTCTCGTCGCCCGCTTTTTCGTTCAGCAGCCTCTCATTTCGAACGAGGTACGCCACCAATCGCTTGTTGCCGGTCGCGTCTTCGCGCAGAATCACCGCCGCTTCGTTCACTTGCGGATTCTGCGCCAGCACCGACTCAATTTCTCCCGGCTCCACGCGGAAGCCGCGAATCTTCACCTGGTTGTCGCGGCGGCCAACGAACTCGACCTCACCCGACGGCAAATAGCGCGCCAGGTCGCCGGTCTTGTACATGCGTGCTGCGGGATCATCACTGGAAGTGTCGCGAATGAATTTCTGCGCCGTCAGCTCGGGCAGATTCAGATATCCCGCCGCCACGCCCGCGCCGGCAATGTGCAGCTCGCCCGGCACGCCTACCGGAACTACGTTCAAATCCGGATCGAGCAGGTAGACGCGAGCGTTTGCCACCGGGCGCCCGATCGGCAAAGCCGACGCCGATTCTCCCGCTTTCGGTTCATACGCCGTCGCCACCACGCTCGCCTCGGCCGGTCCGTAGGTATTCACCCAGCGCACGCGATCGCCCACAAACTTGCGCCACGTCGCATAGGCCTCTGGCTTGGCCTTCTCTCCGCCAACGATCACCAGCCGCAGCGATGCCGGAATTTTTTCTTCCATGCCTTCGAGCGCGTACACCCATTCATGCCAGTACGCCGTCGGCAGATCGACTGCCGTGATCCGCTGTTCGGCGACCCACGCAAAAAATTCGCTCGGCTCCAGCGAAATCTCCTCATCGCGGAAGACCAGCGTCCCACCCGCTGCCCACGTCGAAAAAATTTCTTCCAGCGCCGCGTCGAAGCTAATCGAGCAGAACTGCAGCATGCGATCGTTTCGGCTCAGCCCGAACAGCTCCACCGCGCCCAGCGTGTAGTTCACCAGCCCGCTGTGCGGCAAGAGCACGCCGCGCGGACGCCCCGTCGAGCCCGACGTGTAGATCACATACGCAATATCTTCCGGCGCCGATCCCACGCTCGGATTCGTACGCGGCTCGTTTGCAAAATTCTTGCGTGCTTCGCTAATGTGCACAACCGCCGCATCGCCCGCGGTATTCGCCAGCAAACCGCGCTCGGTCACAACCAGCGGCGCCGCCGTGTCTTCCAGCATGAACTGCAAACGCTCACCCGGATATTTCGGATCAAGTGGGACGCATGTCCCGCCCGCCTTCAGCACGGCCATCAGCGCAACCGCGAAATCCAGCGAACGATTCAGGCAAACACCCACGCGAACGTTGCGACCCGCGCCGCGCTTGCGCAAATAATGTGCCAGCTGATTCGCGCGCCCGTTGAGCTCGCCATAGCTGAGCTCGTCGCCGCCGCAAACCGCGGCGACCGCATCGGGCGTCGCAGCCGCAATCGCCTCGACGTGCCCATGCAGGCAGTGCTTGGGAAACTCCCGCGCCGTCCGGTTGCGCTCGACCAGCAGCTCTTGCAATTCGCATTCGCTGAGCATCGGCAGCTCAGCCGCGCTCCGTCCCGCATCCTCGGCCGCGCCCGTCAAAATCTGCTCGATGTGTTCGAGCATGCGCACGGCTGTCGTGCTCTCAAACAGATGTTCGTTGTAGTGCAGGCGAAGGCCGCGCCCGCTGGATTCGAGACGCAGGTCCAATCCCGCAGAATCGTTGGCGGAGGCATCGCGAAGACAAGCGCTATCACCGAACGCCACCTGAAAAATGGCGTGCCGGCTGGCATCGCCTTCTACTCCCAGCCGCCCTGCCAGATCCGTGGGAACTTCTCCCGCATCCGACGCCGCTTCGAGAGCCGCTGTCAGCCGATCAAGCAACGCGCGGAAGGCCGGCCGATCGGAAAAGTCCACCAGCACCAGCACAAGTCTTCCGCTGCGCTCAACCCCCACCACAAACTTTTCCTGCGCCGTGTAGCGATAGAGCATCACCGCGAACGCGCCCAGCACAGCCGTGGCCGCGTCCCCGTCGCTCTCAGCTCCGAGGCGGCGCAAACCGTCATTCAGCTCTTCGCCAGGCGTGCGGGATTCCGCGCCCATCGCCGAACCCAGCACGGCCGGC
>JASHOT010000361.1 GCA_030040965.1 Candidatus Sulfotelmatobacter sp.
GTTCTGCAGATGGCGCTCGGTGATGAAATCTTCCAGGCCGTAGATTTTGCGGATGGGGATGGCGAGCATCAGCACCATGGCGAAGCCGGAGTAGATGGCGCCAGCGACGAAATACGGAGGAAAGATGGTGGTGTGCCATCCGGGAACGATGCCGATGGCGAAGTCAAAACTCACAACCGTGTGCACTGAGAGAACCAAGGGCGTGGCCAAACCTGCCAGCACGAGGTACATCGTTTCGTAGCGATGCCAGTGGCGGGCGGAGCCGCGCCAGCCCATCGAAAGCATGCCGTAGATCATTTTCAGCCAGGGCTTTTCTGTGCGATCGCGCAGAGTTGCGAGATCGGGAATCAAACCGGTGAACCAGAAAAGCGCCGAGATGGTGGCGTAGGTCGAGACGGCGAAGACGTCCCACATAAGCGGCGAGCGGAACTGCGGCCAGACGCGCATGGTGTTGGGATATGGGAACAGCCAGTAAGCGAGCCAGGGGCGGCCGACGTGGACGGCGGGAAAGATTCCGGCGCAGGCGACGGCGAACAGCGTCATGGCTTCGGCGAAGCGGTTGATCGAGTTTCGCCAGGATTGGCGCAGCAATAAGAGGATGGCGGAGATGAGAGTGCCGGCGTGGCCGATGCCGATCCACCAGACGAAATTGACGATGGCGAAGCCCCAGCCGATGGGGATAGTCACGCCCCAGATGCCTATGCCCTTGAGGAAAAGATAGCCAAGAGCGTAGAGCAGCATCATAGTCGCCATGAAGCAGATGCCGAAGCCGATGAACCACCCGTTGGAAGTGGGACGGGTGAGGACAATGGCGGAGATCTTCTCGGTGACCGTGCCGAAAGTGTGGCCAGGTTCAATGACCGGTGCGCGTTCGAGATCGGTCGTCGTTTTGTAGTGCTCGGGCATGCGTCAGCTTCTAGCTCTTAGCTCCTAGCTCTTCAACTCCGGGTTCGGGTTGCGAACTTCTGCCAAATACGTCGTGCGCGGGCGGGTGTTCAGTTCGCCCAGCAGGCTGTAGTTCAGCGCGTGCGCTTTCAGTTTCGCAACTCGACTGTTCGGGTCGTTGATATTCCCAAAGACGATCGCGTCGGCCGGGCACGACTGCTGGCAGGCGGTCTGCAACTCGTCGCCGACGAGAATGGTCTTCCCTTCTCGAACACTGGCAGTTTCGGCGTCGATGCGGTGCTCCATGATGCGCTGGGTGCAGTACGAACATTTTTCCATGACGCCGCGGCTGCGCACGGTGACGTCGGGATTGCGCATCATCTTGTATTGCGGTGTGTCCCAGTCCTGGAAGAGAAGGAAGTTGAAGCGGCGTACTTTGTACGGGCAGTTGTTCGAGCAATAACGCGTGCCCACGCAGCGGTTGTAAACCATGTCGTTGAGGCCTTCGGTAGAGTGATTCGTGGCTCCGACCGGGCAAACGACTTCGCAGGGCGCGTTTTCGCACTGCATGCAGGGCACGGGCTGGAAATATCCCTTGGGATTGTCGCGATCTCCTTCGTAGTAAGTGTCGATGCGAATCCAGTGCATGTGGCGGCCAAGGTGGGTCTGCTCTTTGCCGACGACGGCGATGTTGTTCTCCGACTGGCAGGCGAGCATGCAGTTGTTGCAGCCGACACACTTGTTCAGATCGATCGACATGCCCCAGGCGTAGGTTTCTCTTTCGTAGTGATAGTCGGGGTAGAGCGTGACGTCTCTGGGAACTTCCGGTTCTTCCTCGTGGGCGAAATTTGGATTCTTCTTGTATTCCTCAAGCGTGGCTTCGCGGACGAGCGGACGCGAGTCGCCGTTGGGCGTGTCCATGGACTGCATGCCTTGCGTGGAGGCTAGTTTGTAGGTTTCGCCGGTTTTGGTGATCTTTACGCCGGATGCGATCCAAGGGTTGGCGCTGGTGCGGAGTTCGTAAGCGTTGAAACCCTGCGCGGTGCCGACACGGCCGGCGCGCGTGCGTCCGTAGCCGAGCGTGATGGTGACGGAGTTGTCGGGATGGCCGGCTTGAATCCAGACGGGGCCACGAATTTTTTTGCCGTTGAGTTCGAGTTCGACAACGTCCATCGTCGCGATGCCGAGGCGCGAGGCCATCTTCGGGCCGATGAGTACGGCGTTGTCCCAGGTGAGCTTCGACATCGGCTTGGGCAGTTCCTGCAGCCAGCCGTTGTTGGAGAACTGTCCGTCGTAGATGGTGGGATCGCGGCGAATGTTGAGCTCGATGGCGTTGGGATCGCTGTCACGAACGGCACCTCCTCCAAAGTCGGCGCCCTTTACCTGCGTCGGCTTTTGCCCGGATGTGGTGCCCTCGATCCAGCCATCGTGCAGCGACTTGCGCCAGAACGGTTCGAAATCCGCGCCAGTGTGCTGTTTCTGCCAGTATGCGCGCGTCAGATCGTAACCCGTTGCGTCGGATTGGCCGTTGAGCAGGGCGACAAATTCGATCGGACTCTTGCCGTTATAAAGAGGAGCGATCAGCGGCTGAACGATGCTGGCCGTCCCGTCGTAGGCGCGGGCATCGCCCCAGGCTTCGAGTTCGTGCGTGGCGGCGACGTGCCAGTGGCAGAGTTCGGCGGTTTCGTTGTTATACAGGCCGTAATGGACGCGGAGCGGAACTTTATTGCTTTTCAGCAATTCGGAGAAGTTGAGATCGGCGGGCGCGTCGTACGCGGGATTGCCGCCGAGGATTATCAGTAGATCGACCTTGCCAGCCTGCATGTCGGCGACGAGATCTTTGATCGATTCGGTCTGATTGACCGGATTCGCGTCGACGGGGTCGGTGTAGAAAACGGTTTTGCCTACGTTGCCAAGTTTCGCATTTATGGCATGAACAACGTGGTGAAGTAAAGCAGGCAGATGATCCCCGGCTATGACCAGGCTTGCGTCCTGATGGTCAGCGAGGTCGCGCACGATGCGGTCAAAATCACTTGTAGAGGCCGGCTTCGTCCCGATCTTGTAGAAGAGGTCCTGTGCTGACCATATAACCTGCATCCCAGACGCCGGCCACCGATGATCCGCCTTCGCGCCGGTTGAACTTGGCGTGCTCTCGATGACGTAAAGCCGGTTCATATTGCCGTTGTCGGGATTGCGCCGTGCGGCGAAGTCGCGGATGTATTTCGTGTTGCCGGGGAATCCGGCGTAGAGGAAGTCGGCGTCGAGGGAGACGATGACGTCGGCTTTCGAAAAATCGTAGCGCGTCTCGACCGGCTGTCCGAAGGCGAGCTTCGCGCCTTCGAGCACGTTGTCGCGATTGACCGGCTCCCAGACGTGCCACTTGGCTTCGGGATAGGTCGTGAGGAAATTGCGCAGTTGGTCGGCGAGCGTGGGCGAAGAAATGGTCGGCGTGAGAATGCGAATGCCTGCGCCTTTCAGCGTTTTCTGCGCAGTGAGCGGGCCGCGGATGGCGCTCAAGAATCCTTGCCAGGAGCGCGCGTCGCCGAGATTGGTAACGGTCTGGGAGCGGTCGGGGTCGTAGAGGCCGAGAATGGAGGCCTGCGTGAAAATGTCGGTGCCGCCGAGCGAGGCGGGATGCAGATTGTTGCCTTCGATTTTGGTCGGGCGGCCGAGATGGCTTTCGACGAGCACGGGGCTGGCGTATCCGCCGAGCGTGACGGCGGTCGCGTAGTACATGGGGCGGCCGGAGACGACGCCTTCGGGCTGGCGCACGTAAGGAACGATGGGCTCGTTGGGGAGCTTGACGCATCCGGTGGTAGCGGTGAGACCGGCGAGGCCGAGCGAGGCGCCCATGACTTTGAGGAATCCACGGCGGGAAACGGTGTCGATCCATTCGGAAGCGCCTTTGGGGAATTCGCGATGCAGGGCTTCCTGGAACTCCTGCGATCCGGCGAGTTCTTCGAGCGAGCGCCAGTATTGCGGGCCCGTTTTGTCTTTTTCTGGCAACCGGGCATCGTCGGCGATGGCGAAGTCGATGCGTTCGCGGACGGAATTCAGGTCGAGCTTCTTTTTCGAGCCGGGGCAGACGTCTTCTTTCTTTGTGATTTGAATCAGTCCGGCGTTATGTTTGTCGTTCGTCATTGAAAATCAAAAAACGCTGTCATCCTGAGCGGAGCGTGACTTCGCAAAGCGAAGTCTCGTGTAGTCGAAGGACCCCACGTACCTTAAAGCTGGCAATGTCGTGTCGAGGAATTTCCTTCCGGGAGCATGAGAAGAATGCCTTGCATCCTCCGGCAAGAAGGACGCCGTCGCGGGGTCCTTCGACTTCACGTTCGCTTCGCTTCGCGAAACGAACATTCCGCTCAGGATGACAAAACTGTCGTTCATATCCCTCATCGAGTTACCTATGGCACGTGCTGCAACTGGTGATGTCGGCCACGCTGCGCACGCTGTATTTCTTCAGCAAGGCCCTGCCTAAATCCATTTGGTCGGTGTAGCTCACGCCATCGACGACGACCGGATTCGCGCTGGTCGGCTGCTGATAACGCATGTTGAAAACCTGATCGCGCGGGCGCAAAACGTTTTCCGGCGCGCGATGGCAGCCCAGGCACCACTCCATCTGCAGCGATTCCTGCTGGTACATCAATGGCATCTGGTCGACCGGGCCGTGACATGTATTGCAGCCGACTCCCTTGGTGACATGAATGCTGTGATTGAAATACACAAAATCGGGCAGCTGATTGACGCGCGTCCACTGTAGTGACTGGCCCGAGCGATAGCTGGCCCGAACCGGTTCGAGGAGTTGGGCGTTGGTCCATATCTGCGAATGGCAATTCATGCAGGTGCGGGTCGGGGGAATGCCGGCGAAACTTGAGGTCTCGACCGAAGTGTGGCAGTAGCGGCAATCGATGCCGAGCCCGGTGACGTGGTGCTGATGGCTGAAAGGCACCGGTTGCGTCTTGCGCACACCGGCGTAGGTGACGTACGGAGAGCCCTGAACTTCGTAGGCCATCCAGCCCAGGGCGGTAATGAGGAAGACCGCGCCAAAAATAGTGGCGCGAGACAGAGTATTCGTACTGCGATGAAAAATCTGCGACATGCACTTACGAGATCTGGTTGAGGAGACCCAGCGGTTCGGCCGCTATGTTTGACGGTGCTTTCAATTTACGCCGAAAAAGAAAACCACCCACAGGTTTTCCGAGTTTGTTTGTGAGACCTGAAATTATAAATAGTTCGTCGGGCTTTGTCGCGTCATTTTTCAAAATCTAAAACTTTTTTGAGGCATGTAAGTATCGGATTTTTCAACGCGAGCGAAACGTTAGCGCAAGTTCATCACTAACAATTTCGGTTCGGTCATTTCTTCGATTGCATAGCGCAGGCCTTCGCGGCCGAGGCCGGAATCCTTGACGCCGCCGTAGGGCATTTGGTCGATGCGAAAGGAAGGAACGTCGCCGGCCATCAGGCCTCCGATTTCGAGTTCCTCGTAAGCCTGAAACAGCAATTTCGCGTCGCGGGTAAAAATGCCGGCCTGCAGTCCGTAAACCGAGTTGTTGATCTGACGCAGTGCCTCATCGAAATCTCTGTACGGCTCAACGGTGACGACAGGGCCGAAGATTTCCTGGCAGTTCACCTTCATGTCGGGCTTGGTGCCGGTGAGAACGGTGGGTTCGACGACTTGGTGATCACGATGACCGCCGGAAAGCAATCGCGCCCCGGCGTGGACAGCTTCTTCAATCCAATTGATACAGCGAATGGCGTCGGTTTCGCGGATGAGCGGGCCAACGTCGGTGGATTCGTCGAGCGGGTCGCCCGTCTTCAGCTTCTTTACGCCTTCGACGAAAAGATCGGTGAAGCGCCCGTAGACGGAGTGCTCGACGAGAATGCGCTGAACCGAAATGCAGGTTTGCCCGGCGTAGCCGAACCCTCCGATGATGCAGCGATCGGCGGCGTAGGCCAGATCGGCATCGGAGTGAACGATAACCCCGGCGTTGCCGCCGAGTTCGAGGACGACTTTCTTTTTTCCAGCGCGGCGTTTGATATCCCAGCCGACGGAGACGCTGCCCGTGAAGCTGAGCAGTTTGATGCGCTCGTCGGCAACGAGCAGGCCGGCGTCTTCGTTCGAGAGCGGGAGCACGTTCAGGCCGCCATCGGGCCAACCCGCCTGCTGCACGCATTCGGCCAGAAGCAGCGAGCAGAGCGGCGTTTGCGGCGCAGGTTTCAAGACCATGGGGCAGCCCGCGGCAATGGCTGGTGCGACTTTATGAGAGACGAGATTCAGTGGAAAATTGAACGGCGTAATGCCTGCGATGGGACCGAGCGGGAATCGGCGGACGATGCCCCATCGTCCGGCGGTGAATTCCATCCAGTCGAGCGGAAGATATTCCCCGTAGATGCGAGTACTCTCTTCGGCCGCGACATTGAAAGTGAAAACGGCGCGGTCGACTTCCGCGCGGGCGGCTTTGATCGGCTTGCCGGCTTCCTGCGCAAGGGTGCGGGAAAATTCCTCCTTGCGCTCGGCGATCTGCGCGGAAATTCGACGGAGAACGCGCTGGCGCTCGAAAGCGGGCAAGCGTCGGGTGGTGCCGAAGGCCTTCACGGCGGCGGCGATCGCGGCTCCGGCGTGCTCCCGCCGACCTTGTGCGACGCGGGCAATCAGATTGTTATCGTAAGGAGCGCGGATTTCAACGAGATCACCGTCTTCGTGCCATTGGCCATCGACGAAGAAGCCGTGCGTGGCAACGGGAGCAATCGTCATCTCTGCCATGATTTTTCCCCTGGGCCCCCAGACCGACAACCACGATTATAAGACGTTCAGGGAGGGGGAAAGGTTCACGACAAGGGCACAGAGGTGCCCGAAGGAAATTCCCAGCGGCTACAATGGCGCACGTGGAAGAGTTGACGACAATTTCTGAGTTGGCGCAGCGGCTGCGACGCAGACAGATTTCTCCGGTTGAGATTACGCGGTCCTGTTTGCAACGTATTGAAGAATGGAACCCGCAGCTGAACGCATTCATCACCGTGACGGCAGATTCGGCGTTGGCGGAGGCGCGCAGAGCAGAAGCGGAGATTTTGCAAGGGAATTGGCGCGGGCCGCTGCACGGCATCCCGGTTGCCTTGAAGGACCTGATCGATACAGCGGGCGTGCTGACTACGGCGGCGAGTGCAATCTACAAAGATCGCATTCCCCGCGAAGATGCGGAGGGGGTGCGGCGACTGCGGCAGGCCGGTGCGGTGATTGTTGGGAAAAATAATCTGCACGAGTTTGCCTATGGCGCAAGTTCGCTCGTCAGCCATTTCGGGGACATGCATAATCCGCGAGATGCCGCTCGGATCGCAGGAGGGTCGTCGGGAGGATCGGCGGCGGCGGTTGCGACGGGTATGGCATTTGCGGCGATTGGGACTGATACGGCGGGATCCATCCGCCTGCCGGCGGCACTGTGCGGATGCGTGGGTTTGAAACCAACGCATGGGAGAGTGTCGAGCCGGGGCGTGATTCCTTTGTCGCCGACGCTTGATCACGTTGGGCCGTTGACGGCCTCTGTCGAGGATGCGGCTATCGTCTTGCAGGCGATTGCCGGGTATGACGCCGGTGATCTGGCCTCTGCCGACATACCGGCCGCAGATTATGTCTCTGCCTTAAATGAAGATGCCCAGAGGTTGCGCGTCGGCCTGCCGCGCGAATATTTCTTTGATGATCTGGATGCAGAGGTTGCGGCAGCGGTGGAAGGGGCGCTGCAAGTCTTGCAGGGGATCGTCGCTGAGATACGAGAAGTGAAGCTGGACGTGCCGACGGATCGAAAATTGCAGTCGGCGGAATCGTGGGCGGTGCACGCGGAGAATGTCGCGCGGAATCCTGAGTTGTATCAGCCGGAGACTTTGCGGAGAATTCGCAGCGGCGAAAGCGTCACCGCGGCGGAATACATGGCGCGGCGTCGCGAACTGGAGGAGGCACGGCGCGGAATTCACGCAGTGTTTGCCGAAGTTGACGTTCTGATCACGCCGACCACGCCGATGCCGGCGCCGACGAGTGCAGAGTTGAAAGCGAATCCGGAAGAGTTACGGCCGGCAGAGATCAAGCTGCTTCGCAATACGCGGCCGTTTAATGTGTGGGGACTGCCGGCGATTTCGCTGCCGTGCGGAATGACGAAGAATGGCTTGCCGATTGGCTTGCAGATTGCCGGGCCGCCTTGGAGGGAGGATTGGGTGCTGGGAGCGGCGCGGGCGTACGAACGGTCTGGACAGCCGAGGCGGCTGTCCCCTACATAAAACGTCCTAGTCGACCGTTCTTACATCATCTGGTAGCACGAGAACGAATTCGCACCTCGCGCCAACCGAGCACGACAACGTTCCTCTGCGCAGAACTTTGACCGGTGTGGAGTCAGGGAAGGTCAAACGGTAGTCGGAGCTGCGCAGCGCTTCGGTGAACGATTTCAGCTTCTCATCGCCGCTGACAAATTTCACCGCGTCGACCTTGGCCACTGAACCGGCCCCGCCGCTGAGCAGAATGAAAAAGTCAGCATTGCCGGTCTGCGTGGCTTTGCCCAGATCGATTGTGAGCTGATGCTGCAATTCTTCTTTGTAGTGTGCGACGGTCCCATCGACTTTGGTGTCTCCCCCGGCAAGCGAGGCGAGACGGCCGCGAGTTTCGGGAATGGGGCGCAGGCCGCTCATGGAAAGCGCATAGGTGCGCAGGGCCTGATCCTTCTGTCCAAGCTTTTCGTAAATCTGTCCGAGATGGTCGCCGACTTCGCCATGATGGCCGAGAGCCCAGGCGGCGGCCACGTATTTTTCGGCAGTATCGAGATCGCCCTTGGCGAAGTGCACCCAGCCCAGCGTGTCCCAGTAAGCGATGAGCGAGGAAACCAGAGGCAGCTCTTGCTGTGTCAGGTTGTCGAGTGAAATGTTCCGCAACGCGGCCGCTGTAGCCGACACGGCCGACTCAGCGTACTGCTGCGCTTTATCAAGATGAGCGTTCTTGAGCGATAGCTGGTAAGCAATGTTGTTCCAAACCAGCGGCGTGATGTTGTGCTCGACCGCGAGTTCGACGGCATGGTCGAAAGTGGCGAGGGCTTTGTCATCCTGGCCGAGGTTGAGATAGGCGTCGCCCAAAGTGACCTGCAACCCGGCATCGTCGGGAGTCAGGGATGCGGCCTTTTCGAGTTCGGGCACGGCCAAATCGTACTTGTGCCATTCGGCATACATGGCGCCGAGATTGGCGTGGGCGTATTTATCGAGCGGATTGCTTTCAAGTTGCTTATTGAAAGCTTTGACGGCTTCGTCGTATTTGCGCTCATTCCAGTAGACGCGCCCAAGATTGTTATAGGCGAATTCGTCGTAGGGATTGACTTCGATCTGCTTCTGGAAGGCGGCGATGGCCTGATCATCCTGCCGTTGCGCGAGGTAAATAAGGCCGAGATTATTCCAGGCATATTTGTTCTTGGGATCGACTTCTGTGGCACGTTTCAGCAGCGCGAGTGCGACGGAAAGATTGCCTGCATCGGCAGCAGCGCGGGCGCTTTCCACCAGATCATCGGCCTTCATGTCGGCCGGCGGGACGGGAGCTCCCGCGACCGTGCTTTCGATTGAGAGATGCTGTCCAAGATCGGCGCCGACCGCGCGACGGAAAGATTCGTAGTCGCCAGCGCGAGCGACGGGAAGCTCATCCTGGCGAAGGGTAAGTTTTCGGCCGGCCGTGAACGTGTTGCCGTCGAGCTGGTAAGTCGCCTCGTATTCCGCGTAATCGCGCTTGAGCGAAAAGGCTAGCGGCGCATGCGCCGTGTACTTGGAGGGAAGTTCGAGCTTGATGCTGTACGAATAAGAAGCTTTGGGGCCGAGCTTCAAAGGCTCAGGATTGGGATCGGAATCGTCGTCGGAGTTGTCGCCGACATCGGGCAGATTGAACTGCACCAGCGGCAGAATGATGTCGGATTTCTTTTTCGACCAATCGAGGAAGTTTACTTTCGAAACGTCGTAAGAAAGCGTGAAGGGCTCGCGAGTGGCCGCGGGATCGCTCACTTTCAGATTGGAGATGTCGCCGCCCAGACTGGAGTTCACGCTTTCGACCACGCGCTGCCAGTTGGCCTCAGGCACGCGGCGGAAAACCGAGCGCAGAAGCAGCTCTTCGTCCCCACGAAATTCGTAATGCACGTGGGCTTCAAGCTTTCCGATGTCGTTGATCTTGCCCGTGATCTCCGAGACCTCGGTGTCGGGCATGGGCGTGTCGGCCGGAGTCAGCTCCAGATGCGGCGCAATCGGAGATGGCGGATCGGCGGGTGGAATCACGAGCGCTTGCTTGTTGCGCAGACTGTAAGCGAGCAGGCGGAACGGCGCGACCTCGCTGGTGGTATCCATCCAGACTTCCTGTTTCGCGATGCCGTTGCCCATCGGCAACATGGTGATGACGTGATCAAACTGCGAAGGCGAGGGAATGTCGGGATCGAGCTTGCGCGAAGAGTTGATCAACACAGACGACGCGTGCAGCCCCTCGGCTTCCAGCAGAGAGGCCAGCAGGGTGTGCTTATCTTTGCAGTCCCCGTACTGATCGTGAAGCACGTCGGCGGCGGCATGCGGCTGGTAGCGCGCGAGGCCTAAAGACAGACTCACGTAGCGGAAATTCTTGGCCACGAAGTCGTAAAGCGCTTCGGTTTTGTCGAGATCGGTGGTGAGTCCCTTGGTCAGTTCCTCTGCCTTGGCGCGAACTTCCGGCGAAGGCGCACGGCGATCTTTTTCGAGGCTGGCGTACCAACGGCCGATCTGCTCCCAGCTCTCAAATGTGGTCAACTGAACATCGGGACGGTCGTCATCGGGGCGCGGCTTCTTTTTCTTCTTGTCTTTATCCTTGTCCTGATCGTCCTCCCGTTCAAGATGCGAACTCGACCAGTGGTAGACGCGGCGGCCGTTGGCTTCCGTGATCTTTGGGTCCATGGCGGGCTTGCATTTCAGCTTGATGTTGCGTCCGGAGGGGATATCGACGTCGAGCGTTTCATCCAGATCGATATTGGTCTTGTCGAATTCATATTCTGTCCAGAACTGGCCGGCCGCCAGGGGAGTATGAACGACTGTAACGATGTCGTATTCCAGAACTTCGCCGGGACGCAGCCCAGGCACCGTAATGTGTTTCTGCCGATAGTCGGTGTAAACCGGCGCTTCGCGCTCGACCGGCGAGCTGAGATCTTGCACATCGTCATCGCTGGCCTTGACCACTGAGCCGTCTTCCTTCAGTACGCGAACATAGGGAATCTCGACGCGTTCGTTGGCCGAGTTGTAGCCTTCGAGAATTTGTCCCCACTGCTGCACGCCAGCTTCGCTTTGCACCCGGATGCGGGCAGTCGTTTCCTTGCGGCCAGTGCCATCGGTCTCGAAGCGGTAATGCGAGTGCATCTGCTCAATGACGAACGACTCCTGCGAGTAGTCGCGCGAGTTGGTTGCGTTGGCGGCGCTGGCGGCTTTTTCGGCCGTCGAAGTATTGGTTTGCTGGCTGGGCGACGCCGAGCTTTGCTGTGGCGACGTCTGCTTGGGCGCGGGACTCGGCGTTACTACTTGTTGCGACGAGGCGATCGCGGTCAGCGCGAACGTCAGGGATAGGAGCAGGAAACGAGAGCGCATATTTTGGAAAATATCGTTAGGGATCTATTATCCCACGCGACCGAGGACTGTGGACGGGAGCATCGGAAAGGGCAGCTTGAAACCGACGAGCGGATGCGAAGTCGCAAATCGTGGCGGTGACATCGCTTGGAAAAAGAAGCGGGTCTGAAAGATTTGAGAAGTATAAGGGGCTTGTCATGATATGAAAATATATTTTCTTATTGATCCCTGTGATCTGGATCACATTTTTGCGTTGCGCCCGCATGAAAGCGGGTTAGAATCGCAGTAGATAGTCCTGCTACGCCACGTCGCGAGCAGGCGTGACGCAAACCGTACTTGCGCCACGATCTTTCCGTCGGAGGTTTTTTGCATGGAAGATCGGGCCCCTGTCGTTCTCTCCACTGAGCAGTCCTCTAGCAGTACTTCCATCAGGCACAAAGAAGGCCGCGGCGCCTGGGTACTGACCGCATATGGAAT
>JASHOT010000362.1 GCA_030040965.1 Candidatus Sulfotelmatobacter sp.
CCAGGCAATGAAATCTATCAACGGCGGCACGCCGCCCAATTCGCGCAGCCTGGTGGCATTCTGCCCGCGGTGGTAATGACTGTGCATCGCAGCTTGCGTCAGCGCGAGGCGTCGGCTGATGCGCAACGCGGGCTTGAACCAGGGAACCTCAATGATCGTTTCCAGCCATTCGACAGTTGCATTCTTTACTGACTCGCTCAGATCGGCATTTCCTCTGCGTGCATAACTCTTCAGCACCGCCACGTCAGCAAAATCTCCCGGCATTTTTATATCGAAGCCACTCTTCCGTTCACCGGTGACCCATAGAAATGCATGCTGCACCAAATGAATATGGACGAGCCGCTCGCGAATCGCCTTGTCATCGAGCGCCCCGGCATGACCCTCAAACGCTCGCCAGTGTTCCGCGTCCGCCCACTCCTGGTGCGCGTAAAGTTCGTCGAGATAGGAATTCACGTCCCCCTCCTTTGGCCCGCCAGTGTACTCCCTTCAGCGAAGATGCTCCCGCCGCAGTCGTATAATGTGACGTTTGCCGCTTTCAGGAGTTTCCGGCTATGGAACGAGCCACGCAATACGAACTGCAGCTTGCCCGCCGCATGTCGCGGCTTGGCACCGAGACCGCTTTCGAAGTGCTGAACAAAGCCCGCGCCCTTGAGCGCCAGGGACGCAGCATCATTCATCTGGAGATCGGCGAGCCCGATTTCGACACGCCAGCAAACGTGATTGAAGCCGGCGTGAAAGCCATGCGCAGCGGCTGGACCCACTACGGCCCCTCCGCCGGCCAGCCGGAACTGCGTCAGGCACTGGCCGAATACGTCAGCCGAACCCGCGGGGTGAAAGTTTCTGCCGAGGAAATCGTTGTCGTTCCCGGCGGAAAGCCGATCATCTTTTTCACCATTCTTTCCCTGATCGATGAAGGCGATGAAGTCATCTATCCCAATCCCGGCTTTCCCATCTACGAATCGATGATCAACTACGTCGGTGGCCACGCTGTCCCCATTCGTCTAAGGGAAGACCGCGACTTCTCGCTCGATGTCGACGAGCTCTCATCGCTCATCAACGATCGCACGAAATTAATCATCATCAATTCACCACAGAATCCTACCGGTGGAATTCTCGAGCGCCGCGACATCGAGCAGATCGCCCGTGCCATCGGCGACCGCAACATCATGATCCTCTCCGACGAAATCTATAGCCGCCTGCTGTTCGACGGGGCGCAGCACTTCTCCATCATGTCGGTGCCCGGTATGCAGGAGCGCACGATTTTGCTCGACGGCTTTTCGAAAACCTACGCCATGACCGGATGGCGCATGGGATATGGTGTCATGCGTTCCGATCTCGCCGCCCACATGACGCGCATGATGACGAATTCCAATTCCTGCACGGCGAGTTTCACGCAGATCGCCGGTGTCGAGGCCATCCGCGGCGATCAGACTTCGGTCGATCACATGCGCGACGAATTTCAGCGTCGCCGCGACGTCTTCGTTGCCGGACTGAACAAGATCAAGGGATTTTCCTGCCGCATGCCCAAAGGCGCGTTCTACGTCTTTCCCAACATCACGCGGACGGGATGGAAATCAAAACCGCTGGCCGACGCGCTGCTTGAGCAGGCCGGAGTCGCCGCGCTTTCAGGAACCTCCTTCGGCGCCTTCGGCGAAGGCTACCTGCGCTTCAGCGTGGCCAATTCGCTGGAAAACCTGAACGAAGCGCTGAACCGGCTGGATCAATGGACGAAGAAGAACCTTTAGTAGAAATCGGCCGTGCGCTACTGGCCAACTTCATTTGGAGCAAAGGCACATGCTACATATCTCACGGTTGTCGTCAATAGCAATCTGGACAGCGCTTCGCTGGCGTGAAGGGCTTCGCTCTCACTCCGGCTTTACGGTGCTGGCTTTATTGGTGGTCGTGATCATGATCTTTCTGGTTGTGCAGCTCGTGCGGGACAAGCCGAACGAAGGCAGCGGAAATAAAACTGGCTCAAACTGAATCGAGCGAAAATGAAGAAATCTTCGCGACAACCCAAACCCTCTCGCATCGCCACGCCCGGCTATGGTTTTCCCAAAGGCGCCAAAGGTTTGCTTCCGTGGTCGTGGGCCGAGCAACGGCTGAAACAATCGCATAATTACTGGATCACCACGATCACTCCCGTCAGCCTCAGACCTTCGGACAGCGCGAATCACCCGAAGCCGCACACCATGGTCGTCTGGGGACTCTGGCAGGACGGCCGCTTCCTTTTCTCCACTGGCAGCCAGTCGCGCAAGGCGCGCAATCTTGCTGCAAATCCCAACTGCATCGTCTGCACGGAAAATGCAGCCGAAGCCGTGATCGTCGAGGGTATCGCCGAAATCGCGGATGTTGCCGCGCGGCGAAAATTTCTTCCCGCCTGTGAGCGCAAGTACAAATTCGACTTGTCGTCCATGAAAGCCGACATTCTCTCTATGAAAGAGCCCGTCTTTTCCGTCCGACCGCGCGTGGTTTTCGCGCTTTGGGAGAAATATTTTCAGAGCAAATCGACGCGCTGGATTTTCGACTGATACACGGCTAGGGAGAAATACTATTACAATCGTTCGACTCGCATGGTCCTTGAATCGCCCTCTGGCAGCGCGCTAAGGCAGCAGTGTGAGGCATGCACGCGCACAAGCCTGCAATCGTGCTAGGTCGACGACGCGCGTCCAGTCAACTCACGCCGCACCCACCAAAGTGGCCAGCACATCGACAATCCGACTATGGTGATCAGAATCGCGGCGACAAGGAAGGGGATCGCTTCGAAATACCGCGGTTTCATCAGCAACGCGAGCGCAATAGGAAGGCTCAGAACGGTGAGAGCGTTGGTGATGCCGACGCGCCATGACCAGGATTCACCGGCCCGAACGCCGGCGGCGCAAAACAAGGTGGAAACGCCCACCGGGATCAGAAGTAGGCCCATGACGACAAAGCACAGCGAGAAAGGCGGCCATGCAAACTCGAAGTCGGCCGCGGAAAGCTGACCGGCCAGCGTGCCGCGCAATAGAGGAGTCACCGCGAGGTGAATCGCTGCGACAAGAAGAATGAGAATTCCTTCAACGCGGAGGATTCGGGCTGAGATCGTGCGCCTTCGCATCAGCACCTCCGGCGAGCTCGGATGCCAGCCATTATACTTCCACCTCCGATCTGCCTGTCGCGAGACTGAGGCGACCAATCGGCGAAATTCCGCATCCCACGTGGCATTGGTAGGTTCGAGGATACTGCTACAATAATCGAATCCCTGCATTTTTCCGCTGTGCTTCCCGGAGGAGGAAGACCGTTATGGCCGATGAAGGCGAACAGATACCGATGGAGTCGCAGTCGAACACCGGCAAGTGGCTACTGATCGTGTTGGCAATCCTGGTGGTCGCCGGGTCTGCATATGCACATTACACGGAGCATCAGGAGATCCGAAAGTTGAATGGCGATCTTGACGCGAGCCAGGCCCAGGTGAAAGAGCTGACGAATCGCATGCAGACGGCCGAAGCCCAAGAGGTGACTTTGGCTCGTCAGGCCGGTATGACCAAGAAAGAGCTGGCGCAGCGCACGGCCGAGGTGCTGGCGGAAGAAAAAGCCGCAACCAACCGGCTCGAGAAGGAGCAGCAGGCGCAGCAAGCACAGATCGGGCTAGTCAGTGGTGATATTGCGGGCGTCAAGACGGATGTGGGGGGAGTGAAGACTGATCTCGGTTCGACCAAATCGGATCTGGAAGCCACCAAGGCCAAGCTGCAGAGCACGATTGGTGATCTCGGCGTGCAGAGCGGGCTGATTGCCAATACCCGATCCGATCTCGAAGTCCTGAAACACAAAGGCGATCGCAACTATTACGAATTTACCCTGCTCAGAAACGCCAAGCCGCAGCCAGTCGCGACCGTGAGCCTGCAATTGAAGAAGACCGACTCGAAGCGTGGGAAGTTCACGCTGAACGTGACCTCCGACGACAAGACGATCGAAAAGAAGGACCGCAACGTCTCCGAGCCCATTCAGTTCTATTCCGGCCGCGATCACCTACTGTTCGAGTTGGTTGTCTGGACAATTGACAAGAACAAAGCCACGGGGTACCTGAGCACACCGAAGGCCGCTCCGGTGCCGGTTACGGCCAACTAGTTCACTGGATCGTCAGAAATTTCAGGCAGACCGGAGCGGGTACATCTAAGACTTTGCCCGTCGGTGTGAGCCGTCCGGTTTTTTGGTCGATGCCGAAGACGGTAACATTGTCCGACTTTTCATTCTCCGCGAATAGAAGCGTGCCGGTGGGATCGATTTCGAAGCTGCGCGGCGTCTTGCCTCCGC
>JASHOT010000363.1 GCA_030040965.1 Candidatus Sulfotelmatobacter sp.
ATGATGGCGAGGACAGCGATCACTGGGAGGCGTTTTACTACCTGATCGGCGACGCGCGGAAGACGATGACTACGTTTGCCGCGCTGCTGAAAGGTTCTTCCCCACAAGGCGTCGAACGATGGGATGAAGGGTTGTTGCCGTAGTCAATGCGCTTACAAAGTGTTTTGGAAATATGAAGCAACTTCAGGGGCTAAAACCCCGCGTCTTTGCTGAGTCCTATCGGCACGGCTGAAGCCGTGCCCTTCCCGAATTACCTTGATGAGACCCGTTGCCTCACGCCTGGCGCAGACCTCCGCGATTTGCCTGATGGAAAGCTGCCAGTGAGAAGACTAGAATTTTCCAGTTCTTCCGCGAAAAATGGAGGTTTCCCATGACTCTTCGCAAAGCATGCCTCGTAATTCCCGCCTTTGCGCTGGCAGCGTGGGCGGCGGTTGGAACGCTCAACGTTCAAATCAAGGAATATGAAGTTCCAACTCCGAAATCGCGGCCGCATGATCCTGCACTCGCGCCGGATGGATCGCTCTGGTACACGGGACAAGGGGCGAACAAACTCGGCAGGCTTGATCCGAAGACCGGAGAGTTCAAAGAGTATCCACTGAAGACGCCATCTTCCGGACCGCACGGCTTGACTGCCGACAAGGACGGAAATATCTGGTTCACAGCAATTTCTGGCGGATATGTCGGCAAGCTTGATCCGAAGTCAGGCGAGGTGACGGAGTATCGTCCGAGTGACGGCAGTGAGATCGATCCGCACACGCCCGTGTTCGATCACGACGGCATTCTGTGGTTCACCAACCAAGAGACGAATCACATTGGCCGGCTCGATCCGAAGACCGGCAAGATGACGCTGATCCAGGTGCCGACGCAGCACGCGGTGCCCTACGGCATCGTCATATTGCCAAATAACAAGCCCTTCTTTTGCGAGTTCGGCACCAATCATCTGGCGATGGTCGATCCGGCCACGATGACCGTTCACGAATACGCACTGCCCGATGCCGGCGCGCGGCCGCGACGGCTGGCGCTCGCGCCTGATGGCTCGATCTTTTATACGGATTATGCGCGGGGTTATCTCGGGCACTTCGATCCGAAAAGCGGGAAACTTCTGAAGGAGTGGGCTTCGCCGGGAGGGGCAGGCTCGGAGCCGTATGGAATCGCGATTACGCGGGACGGAGACGTCTGGTACAGCGAGTCAGGAATGAAGCCGAATACGCTGATTCGGTTTGATCCGAAATCAGAAAGCTTCAGCCGCGAGGAGATTCCTTCCGGCGGCGGGGTGGTACGCAACATGGTGGCCACGCCCGATGGCCGCCTGTACCTGGCGTGCAGCGGCGTAAATAAGGTAGCGGTGGTGGAGGCGACGCCGTAGTCACTGCTCCACCGTGTTCTGCAGATCTAGCGCGTTGGCGACGACCTGATCGCCGGGCTTGAGGCCGGAGACGACTTCCTGCTGATTGTTGGGCAGCATGGCTCCGGTTGTGACTTCGACGCGGCGGAAGTGTCCATTGCCCAGGGGTGCGTAGACCCAGTCGCGATCGTGAAGATGGAGGACGGCTGCGGCCGGGACGGCGGCGTGAGCTTCCGGCGTGCGGCCGTAGAATGTGGCGGTCACGAACATGCCGATGCGCATGACGCCGGGATTTTTAACCTCGATGCGAACTTTGGCGGTGCGGATGTTGGGATCGAGAACGGGAAGAATGTTGTCGACGCGTCCTTTGAAAACCTGGTTGGGAAAAGCGGTGAGGTGGATGTCGGAGGTATCGCCGACGCGGACGGCGTCGAGATCGTTTTCGTAGACATCGCAGATAATCCAGACATAAGAAAGATCGGAGATGGTGAAGGGATTGGGGCCGGAGAGTCCCTGCACTCCGCTGGCGTTGGTGACTTGCTGATCGGTGATGACGCCGGTGATGGGCGCCGTGATGTCGACGATCGCGTTGGGATGATCTTTGTCGATGCCGAGGGTATGGAGTTGCTCGGCGGCGGCGGTGAGATCGGCTTTGGCGTCGTCTTCGGTGTCCTGGGCTTGTTCGAGGGCGCTTTTGGCGATGGCGCCTTTGTCAAAGAGAAGCTGGGCACGTTCGAGCTGGATGCGGGCGAGGCGCTCGTCGTTCTCGGCTTTGACGTAGGTCTGGTAGGCGCCAGAGACATCGTTGCTGCGGACGCGCATGAGGACCTGGCCTTTTTCCACGGAATCTCCGAGCTTGGCTTTGATTTCGAGAACGCGGCCGGTGGCGAGAGAGATGACGGGAACGGCGCGGGCGATATCGGGTTGAACGGCTCCGGTGACGTTAAGGGCAGAGACGGCCTTGTGCTCGGCGGCGGTGACGAGGGGAAATAAATCCGGGTGATCGACTTTGAAATTGTTCTGGTTCAGTTCGGCTTCGACGACGGTTGGCGGAGGGGCTTCTTCCTGGGGATTGGCTTTTCCGCTGGAGCATGCGAGGGTGAACGACAGGAAAGATCCGGCGGCAACTGCGAGTGCACTCCACGCTCCGCCGCGGCTTTTCTTATATGAAGCCGGGCTCCGCTCGGGATGACGCCGGGCGCGGGAGCTTCGTATATCGCTCGGATGAATAGCAGGAAGATCTCTCATGGGATGACCTCGCGTCCGACCGCCTGATTCATCTGCGCGGCGGCGGTGAGATAGGCGCCGACCAGATTGACGTAGCTCAATTCGACGGTGCGGTAGTCGTTTTCAGCGTTCAGGAAATCGAGCAGCGCGGCGCCGCCGTGCTGATAAGAAAACAGAACCGTATCGCGCACGCGCACGGCCTGGGCCAGATATTTCTGTTTGTAGGGCTGGAGCAGGTTGATGTCGCCGACGATGGTGGCGTAGGCGGTATCGACGTCACTGTAAACCTGGTTTTCGGAGGCCTGGCGCAGCTTCTCGCTGCGATTGATATCAATTTTCGTCCGCAGTTTCTCGCCCTGGTTGCGATCGAAGACGCGGAGGGGGATGCTGACGCTGGCGCCGATGGTGTTGTAGGCATCGGGATTGGCGAACGAACCGTTGTGCGTGAACCAGACAGCGATGGTGGGGTCGGTCGATCCGTTGGCTTCGGCGAGCTTGTAGTTGGACTCGGCCTGCTGAACGGTGAGAACGGCGGCCTGCAGATCGGGACGGGCCTTGAGCGCGTCGTTGCGGTAGTCGTCGAGGGAGAGCAGATCTTCGCGGAAATCGAAGATGCCGTCGATGTCGAAGCTGTCGACAGGGCGGTGATCGCTGAGCAGGGCAAGCAGATTAATCTTGCTCGTGCGCAGGTTGACGATAGCGTTTTGCAGATCGGATTCGTATTGCAGGCGCTGCAATTCGAGCCGATCGAGATCGATTTGGGCGATATCGCCGGCGGAGTAGCGGTCGCGGCTGATCTTGAGAACGTGATCGTAGTAGGCGAGGTTTTCCTCGACGACCTTGAGCACGGCTTTGGCCTGAAGAATGCCGACAAAGGCGCTGCGCAGGTTGAAGATCATGGTGCGATCGAGGTCGCTTTGCTGCGCCCGGGCGATGGCCGTACCTTCCTTGGCGACTTCGTAACGCAGGCCGCGCTTGTGACGGCGTTCGAAAAGCTGGCTGATGCCGGGCGAGATGTAGGTTCCGGCAAAAGGCTCCCAGACGCCGTGGCTGGGAACGAGCTGTGTGCCATCGGCGGTGAGGGTGAAGTCGGGATTGGGGCGAAGGTTGGCGGTGATCTCCTCTGCCTTTTGCTCGTCGATGTTGAGGACACCGGCCAAAATGGTGGGATTGTCGGCTTCGAAATGGTCCTTGACCTGATCCCATGTCCAGATCTGCGACGGCAGAGCGGGAGCCGGCTGCGGTGGCTGTGGCTGTTGCGCCAGAGTGCATCGGGCGCTGGCCAGCGCAGCCACAACAACGATCCGTCGCCAGAGATTTTGTTGCATCCGGTGCTCACCTACTCGTCCGAGTCCAAACCTTGTTCACTCGAATTTTGTTCACTCGAATCTTGTTCTTGCGGGTGCCGTCGTCACAAGCCGGACCGGCGGCATTCAGTATGGGGGTTGTCCCGTAAGAATTGTGTAAAGAGAGAATCATGGCACTCGCCGAAATTTCGATGGGATCGATTGTCTGATCCGATGGCATGCCGCTCGCAAGAGTCGGCGATGCTGATCGGCGAAAGCCAAAGGACTATGCGAAATGAAAAGACGGAGGAGCGCGGCCCACAGGAAGCAGCGGCGAAAATGTCAATGAGAATTTTCGAGTGGTTGGAAGCGCGGCCAAGCCCGCGAGCAGAGAGAAGAATAATTCGGTTCGCAGAATGGCGGGCGGAGACTGGAGTCGGCCGCTGAATGGAGCCCTGTCTGTGGTTGCGTGGTGGAAGCTACGCTTGCTGGCGGGCGATTCTTCCATGTCGGCGTGCATGGAGCGGAGATCGTCGGTGGCGGAAATGACGGGAAAGAGCACGACGAGCATGCAGCTCAAAGCCAGCAGTGACCTCATCGACGACGATGAGCGTTGGGCGCGCGCCGAGCGGCGCCATAGCCAGCAGGCGGGCAGCGCGAGCAACAGCCAGGCAAGGTTGAGCAAAAGTTCCATGAATTCAAGGCGGGAAGCGAAGGGGCGCTGCTTCCAAAGGGGTAGTTTTTCAGAACAAGGAACCCAAGTCAACGTGGCGAGCGGGAGCGGTGTAGTCCCGTGCACCCTGTTTTCCCTTACTGGCCTTCATGTTTCAGATTTCGATCTCACCTTCGAGGTAAAAGACGCATGCGCCTTCCAGTTCGACGCGATCGTTGATCAACCGGCAGATCATTTCTCCACCGCGGCGCGACGCCTGCAAGGCGCGCAACTCAGCCTTGCCGAGCCGCTTTACCCAATATGGGGTGAGCATGCAGTGAGCGGCGCCGGTGACGGGGTCCTCCGGAATGCCTTTGGCTGGGGCAAAGTAACGGCTGGTGAAATCGTAGATGCCGTCCCCGAGCCCGGTCACGATGACTCCGGGTCGATCCATACCGGCAATGGCGGCCATGTCGGGAACAAGCTGACGCACAATTTGGGCATTTTCAAGAACTGCCATGTAGTTGAATGAGTTGATCAACACCTCGACTGGAACAGCACCGAGAGCTTCCGCCAAGCCCTGGGGTGTGGAGATCGGCATGGAAGGGCGAGACGGAAAATCCATAACGTAACCGCAATGGGCACGGCGCACGGTGAGAGGGCCACTGGCAGAATGAAAGACTACCCGAGTTCGCCCTGTATCGAGTCGCTCCATGACGACCGCGGCGCTCGCCAAGGTTGCATGGCCGCAGAGCGGCACCTCGACTTTGGGTGTGAACCAGCGCAGGCGGTAGTCTCCCTTCTCGGGCAGGAGAAAAGCAGTCTCGGAGAGATTGTTTTCCGCGGCGATGGCCAGCATCGTCGCATCCGACGGAAATTGATTCATCGGTATTACAGCGGCTGGATTTCCTGTAAAACGGCGATCGGTGAAGGCATCGATCTGATAAATCGGTGTACGCATCAGTCCATGCATACCACAACTACATTCGAGCGGAAAAATGCATCTCATGGACGCAAGAGTGGATGACAGGGGCATTCTTTTGTCTGGCGGGTATCCGGCGCTTCGTTTGGAGGGATGCTTGCGGTTATGCGATCGCAGGGGACTTGGAGAGTGTGGCGGAGTTGTGGGAGAGTAACTGCAAGATGCGAGGTCGCGAAGCGCGATCGAAAGGAACGGAATGAAGCGGACGGCTGGGTCGAGCGGTACTTTGCCGATCAAGGTCTGGTCGAGGCCCGTCGTTTGGGAAATCGTTGTTGCGATGGTCGTTGTTGCCGCAACGATCATTGTGGCGGGTTTGGGGCGGGGCGTTGCAGAGGCACAGGCGGGCGCGGCTCAGGGCGATCAGAATGAACTCACGATCGAGAGCGACTCAAACCTGCCCGATGCGTATCCGCACACGCCGTATGAATTGCGTTTCCGCGCGCGGAACGGGATTCCGGTGCTGCATTGGCGAGTCGTAAAGATTTCCCGGCGGGGAGAGCCGCTCGGGGACTTACCGCCCGGACTGAAGCTGGAAGATAGCGGATTGCTGCATGGAGAACCGGAGCGATCGGGAGAGTTCCAGTTCACGGTGGCGGTTATCGATGGCAGCGGGTCGCCGGGAGGAGTGCAGAAGAATTTCGTTCTGCGGGTGAAGTCGGCGCTCATGCTCGATTGGAAATCGGGGGCGCACGTGAACGGCAGCCGGATCGAGGGGACGGTTGCGGTGACGAACACGACCCAGGACGACATGGATCTGACTTTCGATGTAAAGGCGATGGCGGAGAATGGGCGGGCGACAGAG
>JASHOT010000364.1 GCA_030040965.1 Candidatus Sulfotelmatobacter sp.
CTTGGCTGGCGACTTGAACAAGGCAAACACAGCCGGCGTTTCAACCGGCCCTCCGAGATAGACCGGGTCGGAACGGGTTTTCGCTCCCTTCACACTTTCAAGCGCTCGCGAAATCGGAATATCCGTACGCCGGTTGAGAATGAGTCCGAGTATGCCTTCGGCATCGTATCGAACCAACAGGATGACGGTTTTGACGAAAATCGGATCGCCGAGATTCCGGCTTGCCACCAGCACCTTTCCCACACCCAGCCCCTTCGCATTCTTGGATTGGACTGTAAGAAAATCAGCTGGCTGCATTCCGTTTTTCGCGCGGAAGCTGCCGGAAAGTGACAGACCGCTCGCCCACGTGCCCGGCAGATCAGATTCTTTGCGATGACGATTCAGATTTTCGGCCGCCGCGAATGTGAGTATGGTGGCCAGCATCGCGTAGAAGCATAGTTTGGGCACAGGCATGACCGCTCCGCTTGCATCCGTTGCCAGAGTTTAACTGATTCCCTAAGGGTTGCGAAATCGCCGGGCCCTTGTTGGGATGACCTCGTACGAGGCGGAGCGGCTTTCAGTAATTGTCGATAGAAACCCCTAAAGAGAGTTCTAGAAATACAACTTCAATGCGAACTGAATAATGCGCGGAGCAACACTGGTGGTTGAGATCACGCCAAATTCGGGATCGGTATTGAATCCCACGACTCCATTACTGCTCAAAGCGGTCGGAAGACAATCTACGCCAACCAGGCACACCGAGCCCGCGTCCACCGGTGCGCCTGCGATTGAGGGAAGCGCGAACGAAGGAGTGTTGAATGCGTTATAGAATTCTGCCCGAAACTCGAGCTTGCGTGCGTCGCTGTGCCCGAAAGGGATGTCCTTGATGATCGAGATGTCAAAATCCTGCTGCGCGGGTCCGGCAACATTTCCGATGCCCCCATTTCCGAACGCAGTGGCCAGGCCGTCGGCTCCAATTATCGGGGGCGCCGTGAAACAAGAAGTATTGAAGTATCCATTGAGCCTGCTGTTCACAGAGCCGTGCGTTACCAGTTGACTCGTCGTGCAACCTGAAACATTGGCGCGGTCCTGATCGGCTCCAACCAGGCCGAATGCGTTGAGTTCGTTACTTTCCAGCACAGTAAGGCGCGCACCACTCTGGAATGTTGTTACTCCTGCAACCGACCATCCTGAGAGTACACGCCCGAGGGTCGAAAAGTGATTTGCGGGGGAGGGCAGATTATAAACGTAGCTCACGATCAGGCGCTGAGGACGGATGGCGGAATCGAAACCGTAGTTCGCACGAGCGGTCTGGTTTCCTTCGAGCGCTCCTCCATCCGTGAGGCCGGTCGCATAGCCAGGATTGGTTTCTAGCGAAGAGGCCCAGGTGTAGGACGCGAGAAATTGCAGTCCATGGCTGAATCGCTTGGACAAGCTCACACCCAACGCGTTGTACCAGGATGCGCCGGCACTTTCGACGGTGGTTGCGCCAGCCGAATTGAAGCCTTCGATGGGTTGGCGCAACGTGAGATTGGCAAGGGTGTTTGTGGTTTGACCATTGATTGGCGTTACGGTTGCATCGAGCGCCTGATCCCAGGCGCGCACCTGCGTCAGTTTTGATCCGCGAGTGCCGTGATAGCCGACATCAAGCATCAAGTCGCGCCCCAGCAGTGTCTGCAGGTCGGTGCTGTATTGCTGGATTATGGGTGGCCTGAAATCCGGCGGAAAAATTGTCGGCGTCAAGCTCGTCGTCGGTGAGTACGGAGGGAAGTAGGGGAGAGCTGGAAATGCCGGGAACGCCGTAGCGATCGTCGGGAAGAAAGTCTCTCGAATCAATCCATATGGAGGCGATGCGAGCAACTGGAAGAAGGGTTGACCGGTGGTGCGCGTGTAATAGATACCGTACCCACCCCGCAAAACCAGCCGATCCGTTCCCGGCAACTGCCATGCAAAGCCGATTCGCGGCTCCCAACCGTTTTGACCGTCGTTGTCTAAAGCAGTGTTGTTACCGGAACGAGTTGGAGTGCTGCCGTCTGGTCCCACGGGCAGTGTCCCTTTAAAATTTGATGCCACCACATATCCCTGCAACGTTCCCTCAGTGGGCGGCACGGGAATGGCATCGTTGATGTTGAAAGTGGATGCGCGTCCTAACATCTCGCCCATCTGTCCCTGACGTTCGTAGCGGAAGCCCAGATTCAAGGTCAGCCGCTGCGCTATTTTGTAATCGTCCTGAACGAACAGGTCACCGTTCCACGTTCGCCACTCGCGGCCAAACAGGCCTGGAACATCAATGCTCAGGAAAGGACTGCCGGTAAGAAAATCGCTGAAAGATAGGTATGCAAGTCCGGCGAGGAAATGGAAATTGGGTTCGTTAATCTCACCGCGGTCAATTCCTCCCCCGACATGCAGAGAATGTTTTCCGCGAACATAGGTAACGGAGTCGTCGAAAACATAGAAATTCTGAAAGAGCGAAACTCCCTGGCCGTTGCCTCCGACGTTAAACGCGCCTTGGACCAAAACTTGTGGGAAGTTGTTGTCAAAACTGGGCGACGGTACACAGATGCTGGAAAGTGTGATCACGCCTGTGCCGCACCCAGCACTATTTTGAAAGCCTGTGTTTGGATACACCTGATTCAGTATTCCCGCCGTGCGATGGTAACCGGCTACGGCCTGATTCACCAGGTGATCGTTGAAAGTCAGGGTATGCGTGATCGAGAGGTCGCGGAATCCATTGTTGATCATTTGCGGAAACCCAGGGACAGTAACCGCAGTGATTCCGACGTTATTGCCGGGGAAAGCGCTCGTCTGGCTGCTGTTCATGAAGAAAAATTTGCCCGAAAAACGACTCTTATCGTTTTGGTAGTAATCCACATTCGTAATAAATTGATTCTCGCTGTAGGGGCAAGGAGAACTGAAGGACGCGGTTCCAGTCGTCGTTTGCGGCGCGGGGACAACAAATTGTCCGTTCGGCAGCGTGGCGTTGAGGACGGCAAGTGCGGTCGGCGAGATCAGTGATGGCGACGAAATCCCGAACGTAGTAGCCAGGGCCGCGGCGGTGCGATCGGCCGCATTATTTGTCAACCCTACTGGCAAGGTGCCGCCGCTCAGGCATCCTCCTGTGACGTCCAATCCGTCTCTTTCACGCGTTCCTTGATACGACCCAAAGAAAAACAGTTTGTCCTTCAGGATTGGCCCTCCGAAGGTGCCGCCGAATTGGTTCTCGTTGAGCACACCTCGTGGTTGACCATCTTCCTTGAGGAAAAAATCGTTAGCGTTCAGGTCGGTATTGCGGAAATATTCCCAGACGTCGCCGTGAAAATTATTGGTTCCCGATTTTGTGACCACGTCGACGTTCGCACCGGCGTTCCTGCCGTAAGAAGCGTCGTACTGCCCGGTTTGCACTTTGAATTCTTCGATAGAATCGGGGTTCGGTACGGGTACGCCTCCGCTGATGCTTCCCGAACCCATCAGGTCGTTCACTTCCGTCCCGTTCATTTGAAAGTTGTTGTCGTTTTCGATGTTTCCGCCACTCGAGTATTCGACCCCGACATTACCGCGTCCGATATTGGCCGCATCCGTGATTTCCGAGGAAATACCGGGAGAAAGACCCAGAATCTGCATGTAATTGCGCGTGACCAGTGGCAGGCTTTCGACCATCCGCTGATCCGTGACGCTTCCCAGGGCACTGGAATTCGTTTGAATCAGCTCTGCAACATCCTGTACGGTCACGGTTTCACTGATAGCTCCGACTTGCAGCCGCAGGTCCAACGTCGCAGTCTCAGTCACGTGAATCGTGACGGCCTTGACTGATATGGTTTTGAACCCTTTTGCTGACGCATCCACGGTGTAATCGCCGGGTGGAAGAAGTGAAACCAGGTAGGTGCCGTTGCTCTGTGAGGTCGCAATGCGGATTTCGCCTGTCGCTTGACTTGTGACTCTTACTTGAACCGCGGTAACAACGCTTCCGCTCGGGTCGGTGATCGTTCCTTTCAGTGCCCCGGTCGCGGCAGTTTGTGCACATAGCATCTGGACCAATGAAAGCAGTATTGTGCAGCAAACGGCCATTGTCGAAAATTGGCCACGGCAGGATTTCAATCTGAAAGTGGTATCGCTGAGACCTGTTGCCATTTCGACCCTCCCGACCCGGTAGGATCCGGAAAAACCTGCGCCGATAATCCCACGTTCATACACTGATGGCGTATGGACTTGCAAGAGAAAATTTCACCGAATGATGCTTTCTGATTGCGTTGCGCAACAGTCAGTGCGCACCCTTGGCGCGCTGCCAGGCTGAGAATGTGGAATCACCATCCACCGAACCCCTTTATTTTTCGCGGGCGATTTATTAGTAACGCAGGCTCCAATGCAGCATGTTCCAGGTATAAACAAACCACACGAATGCAAGACAGGCCAGCGCCACCACGGTGTCCCCGAGCTTGCTTCCGATCCACGTTCCCTTGTCGCGCCAGGAGTCCCAGGCACGGTAGAGTGCGGCCAGCGTGCCGAGCACGCCCAGCCAGCCCACAATTTGAATCAAGCGAAGAAAAAAACTGAAACGCGGACTCAGCAACCCGATGTCTTTCTCCGAGATCGTGAAAAACGCCGCTAGGCCGAAAATGAAAAGAAGATCAAGCACACATGCAAGCCGGGTCAGCAATCTGCTCTTGCGCTGGCCAGGCGTGAGGTTCAACTTCTGTCCGTAATGCCTGCGAATAAGCGCAGCTATCGGCCACAGAATTATGGTCACGATTAGAACCACGAGTGCAGCTACGATCAGAGGAAGATTTAACCCGCTGTTTTCGGACAACGATGAGCGCTGAAACACGAACACCGGAAAGTCCGTGACCAGCACAAGGGTTCCATTCTCATCCCGTTTGAACCCGACTCTTTCCTGGCCGTGGACAGCTCGGTACATCAGCGAACCGATCTCTTCGAACTTCATCGGTACGCCATTCAGATCTTTCAACTCATTGACAGAGATCGTGTGGTCGGAGTTTGCCGACACCTTCACCTCGCCCAGAAGTGTCAGGAACTTGAGAATGGTTGTCCCCGATCGGCGGCTGATGATGTAGTGCCCGGAAACCATCTGCGCATCCGTTTCCGCACTTTGCGGTGCGGCTGCGCCAGGCGGAGTGTAGGGGAAATAACGATCCAGGAACGCATGCCAGACTGCTTCTCGCGCGCGGATCTCGCCTTTCCCTGCGCTGTTATAGGAGATAAAAAATCCGATACCAGCATCCGGGATCAGATGCAGGTCGCTGTGAAAATATTGCGTGTCCCCGGCATGTCCGATGATGCGATGCCCGTTTCTGGTTTCCTCATAGAAGCCCAGCGCCATTCCATTCAAGCCAGGCAAGGGGCTGAATTGGAGCGAGTGCATCATTTGTGCCGTCTCAGGACGAAGAATTTCGGTTCCCTCATAGCTGCCGTTTTGCAGATGAGCGATCATGAAATGCTGCATATCAGCCGCTGTGACGGAAGAGCTTCCCGCAGGTGTAGCCTCTACCCATTCGAATGGCTTGGCGGGAGCGGAGGCCACCTGGTAGCCATCTGACATCAGCGGTTTTAGATTGTCCGGGAGCGGCTGAAGTACAGTCGAGTGAGCCATTCCCAGCGGATTGAAAACGTGGTTCTGAATGTAATCGGACCACTGCTCACCCGAGACGCGCTGGAGAATATAGCCGGCAAGCGCAGTCGCATAATTCGAATAAGCTGGGACCGTTCCCGGCGCAAAAATGCGATTCGGCATGTGCTCTTTTAAATACTCATCCAGAGGCTTGAGAGCGGAAGCGTTTTCTACAAACAGCTCCTGGACCGTTTCTTCGAATCCGGGCGTGTGAGTCATGATGTTGCGCATCGTGATCGGCTGCGGGAAGGTTTGCGGAATCTTGAAGTCGAGATAATCGTTTACGTCAAGGTCGAGATCGATTTTGCCGGCTTGCACCTGCTGCATGATCGCGGTCCAGGTGAAGAGCTTCGAAATCGATCCCGGGCGGAACAACGTGCCGTCGGGAGAAACAGGTTTCCTTTCCTTGACATTGCAATAGCCGTATCCTTTCGCGAAAAACGGCTTACCATCTTTCACCACTGAAATGACGGCCCCGGCGATGTCTTCGCGGGCAATCTGCAGTGGCATGATTCCGTCAAGGAAGGCCTCAAGATCCGCCTGTGTCAGTTCATGTGCACCGGCCGGAACACTCTGTTTTTCCGCTGCCTGCTCTCGCTGCGGCACCAGTGGATTTGCCTTGGGCTTTTGGGCGATCGAAGAAGGTGCCAACATTCCAGCAACTAAAAGACCACCGCACAAGCGAAATAATCGGGAATATCTTCCATTGAGTACGAGCGAGGTCACGTCTCACTCTCCTTTAACGATTCGTGTCAGCGAGCACGCGCAACTGCGCCCCTAATACTTCAAACTGATTTGCACAATTTTGCTTGCCGCGGTGAACCAGAGAAATATGAATGAGGCCAGGATCAATCCTGCGGTGTAGGTCGTGCTCCACCAGGTTTTGCGAGTATTTCTCCACAGTTGAAAACTGGCATAAAGAATAACGAGGGTCAGAATAAAGGTCGCAACAAAAAGCAACTGCAGCAAGCGGAACCACCAGTCGAAATGATCACTGAACAACGTGAGATTGGAAAAGCCGTAGACCATGGTCCCGGCAAAAGCGAGCAGCACAACCAGGTCGAGAACACATGTCAGTTTTGTGACTAATCGTAGTCTGCGCTGCACGGGAGTCAGTTCGAGTTGGCGGCCATAGTGTTTGCGTACCAGGGCGACGATCGGCCAGAAAATGATTGTCAGTGCGAATACAAGGGCAACGAAGCCGAGCGCGACTGATAGGACCGTCTTATTTCTGTTCCACGGAACTCGCTGCTGAATCTCGGTAGGATCTTCAGTGACAAGCTCTAGATTTCCTGAAGCATCGGGTTTGAAGACGAGCAATTGGTCGCCACTGGACTCGCGGAATTGCCCATTACCGAGATTAAGCCATCGTCTTGGCTGGCCGGAAAAATCCTTGATGCCATCGACCTCGATCGTGCCGTCAGCATTTTGTGTTACCGATGCTTCAGCAAGCACCCACCAGAGCGCTCGCAGGATTGTGGTTTCCGCGCGCCTGCTCGAAATGTATTTTCCCTCAAACGCACTGATATCGGTCTTACGCCCAGCTTCTGTCTTCGCTTGCGGAGCAGGAAAATAACGATTCAAAAACTCAGTCCAAAGGGCTGTGCGAACATCCAATTCGCCCTTCCCCGAACTGTTGTAGGAGACAAAGAAGCCCAACCCCTTTTCTGGGATCAGGTGCATGTCGCTATGGAAGTAGTTCAGGTCGCCGCCGTGACCGATAATGCGAAGCCCATTCCGGCTTTCCTCGTAAAAACCGAGCGCCATGCCGTTCGTTGCCGGATCGGCTGAAAACTGCCGGGCATGCATCAGGTCGGCGGTTTGCGGTTGAAGGATTTGCACATCTCCGTACTTGCCATGCTGCAGGTGCGCGATCATAAACCGAGCCATATCCGCGCCGGTGATGGAAAGGCTTCCATCGGGCGCGGGCTCGGGAGTGATTAATTCGAAGGGCTTAGAATCCTCCGATGCGACTGCGTAACCTTGCGACATCATCGCCTTCAAGCGTTCCGGTAAGGGCTGGAGAAATGTTCCGTGATTGATGCCCAGCGGACGAAAAATATTCTGTTGAATGTATTCTTCGAAAGGCAGGCCCGACACGCGCTGAACAATATAGCCGGCCAGCGCCGCCCCATAATTCGAGTACGCCGGAACCGTTCCCGGAGCGTAAATCTGGTGTGGCACATGAGCTATCACGAATTTCTGCAGCGGCGGCAATTCCTCCGGATGGTCGACCATCAGGTCTTTGATCACTTCCTCGAAACCTGCAGTGTGAGTCATCAGATTCCACATCGTAACCGGGCGCCCAAAGCTCGGAGGAATTTGAAAGTCGAGATGACGATTAATGTTATCGTCGAGCTTTATCTTGCCCTGCTCGACCAGCTGCATTACTGCTGTCCACGTAAATGTTTTGGAAATCGAACCGGGACGAAACAAGGTGGAATCTGCCGACACTGGCAACCGGGCTTTGACGTCGGCGAACCCATAGCCTTTGCTGAACAGCACTTGGCCATCTTTAACAAGTACAACCACCGCCCCGGCAATATCTTCCCGACGCAGTTGCATCGGCATCAGGCCATCCAGGAAAGCTTCCACATCGGCCGAGGTCATTTCATGAGCTGGTTGTTGCGGTGCGTTGCTTGGTACTTTTGGCGCAGGTGTTGATTTTTCTGGTTTCGCAGCCTGCGCCGCGGCAGAGATGGCAGACGCCAGGAGCAGTCCCGCAAGGATCAAAAAATGAAAGGCATGCTTCACTGCGACCGAACGATTAAAACCAGTCGCATGAATGCCGTTGGAGCACAACGTTGCTTGTGGCATCACAGCCTTCAGACGAAGTGCCAGCATAGACTTCGCTGATTGACCATGCAATGGAAATGCACCTGGCATTTTGTCCCGCGCCGGAGATTAACGATTCTCTAAGCCAGAAAAACAGCTGTACACCACATGATGCATAAAGTCAATTGTAAACATCATGTGTTGCGTTTTCATTTGACAACACACGCGTTTGCTCCTAAAACGGATGGGATTAAACAATGGCCGTCTCCGAAATTTCCTGCGATGCGTCAGCCGCTCCGGCGACTGGAGGCCTTCGCCCGGTCCTGCGCCTGCGGGACATGGTGCTGCTCATTGTCGGAACCGTGATCGGGTCCGGCATTTTTCTGGTGCCTGGTCCCGTGCTGAAGGCGGTTGGCAATTCGGTTCCCCTTGCCTTACTGGTGTGGCTCATCGGCGGGGTGTTGTCGTTGCTTGGAGCACTTACCTTTGGCGAATTGAGTGCCATGAATCCACGGACCGGCGGGCTTTACGTTTATATCCGCGACGGTTTTGGACGCTTTCCGGCATTCCTGTTTGGTTGGGTTCTCTTCTTCGTCGTCAGCACCGGCTCTATTGCGACGCTCGCCGTCGCGTTCAGCAACTATCTTGCAGAGTTTCTTCCGCTCGGATTCTGGACGGCAAAGCTTTTGTCGCTCGCAGTCATCGCCGTCATAACATTCGTGAACATCCGCGGCACGCGCCAGAGTGCCGACCTGCAGAATAGCGCGACAATCGTCAAGCTGGTCGCCATTCTTTGGATGTCGGGGGTGCTGATTTATTTTGGTCACCCGTCACGCATTGCCTTATCCAGTTCAGCCACTCTGCTTTCGACGAACTCCTTCTCAGCTGTCGCGTTGGCAACCATCAGCGTGCTGTGGGCCTACGAAGGATGGCAATATGCCACCTTCGCCGCGGGCGAAACACTAAATCCGCGCCGCGATTTTCCTCTCGCTTTCCTGGTTGGAATCCTCATACTCATCGGTCTTTACATCTTCGCGAATCTCGGATATATCGCGGCGTTAGGCCCCGCTGTCGTCGCAAATTCCGATCGTGTCGCTTCCGCGGCAGTATCTGCATCCCTTGGTCTGGCGTTCGGCAAGGCTGTGACAGTGGCCATCCTGGTCTCAATCTTCAGCGCGGCGAACTCAATCATGCTGACCGCTCCGCGCGTCTATTACGCGATGGCGCAAGACGGGCTTTTCTTTCGACGTCTCGCTCAAGTGCACCCGCGTTTCGGAACTCCCGCATACGCCATTGCAGCTACGGCGGTCTGGGCCTCGCTGCTGGCGGCGAGTGGAACATTCGAGCAACTGCTCACCTATGTCGTCTTCATCGGATGGGCTTTTTATGCATTGGCGGCGGCTAGCATTTTTACATACCGCAGGCGCGAAACAGTAACCGTGGTTCGCTACCGAGTCCCAGGTTACCCGTGGACACCTCTGCTCTTCATCGGTACGGTTGCCGCAGTTGTTTTGAACACGATTTTCACTCAGCCCGGGCGTGCCGCCATGGGACTCGCGGTCGTGGCCACGGGAGTTCCTGCCTATCTCATCTGGCGGAGGAATTGACCTTGACCGATTCGTGCATACCCACAATTCAAAACAAGCGGCACAACAGTTTCTGCGGCCAGCCGCCTCGACTTCTGCCCCTTTATGAAAATCGAACAGCTTATTCTTCGGGAAATTCGAATGCGCCTGAAGGCTCCGTTTGAAACCAGCTTCGGAGTTACTCAGGATCGCAGAATTCTTCTGGTTGAAGCGATCGTGGATGGAGCCAGTGGATGGGGCGAAGTCACGACCGTGGAAAGTCCCTCATACAACTCGGAGACCACGGACACTGCCTGGCACATCATCTCGGACTTTATCGCGCCAAAACTGCTCGGCGCCGAAATTCGTTCTGCGACCGAGGTGCGGACGCTGCTCTCTTCGATCCGCGGCCACCATATGGCCAAGGCCGGTGTCGAGAATGCCGTCTGGGATGCCGAAGCGCAATTGAAGGGCAGGCCGCTCGCCAAATTGCTTGGCGGCACGTTGAACGAGATCGCCTGCGGTGTTTCGCTCGGCATTCGCGAGACGCCTGACGCCCTGGTGAAAAAAGTAACCGGGGAACTGCAGAGCGGATACCGGCGCATCAAGCTGAAGATCAAGCCCGGGAAAGATCTGGACTTCGTGTCTGCTGTCAGAAAAGAATTTCCGGAAATTCTGCTCTCCGTCGATGCCAACTCCGCATACGAGCTTAAAGATACGGCACACCTCAGGCGGCTGGACGATTTTCATCTTCTGATGATCGAGCAACCGCTGCAGTGGGATGAGATTCACGCTCACGCCAAGCTGCAGTCGCAGATAAAAACCGCCATTTGTCTGGATGAATGCATCAACAATGCCGGGCACGCGCTGGCTGCCATCGAATCGGGCGCCTGCAGGATCATCAACATCAAGTTGGGCCGCGTGGGTGGACATAGCTCGGCACGCGAAGTTCATGACCTTTGCCAGCAGCACTCGTTCCCGGTGTGGTGCGGAGGCATGCTTGAATCTGGAGTCGGCCGCGCCCATAACATCGCCATGTCCACGTTGCCAAATTTCAGGTTACCGGGAGATGTGTCCGCCAGCCAGCGCTACTGGAGCGAGGACATTATCGAGCCGGAAGTTCAGGTAACCTCCGCTGGAACGATTCAAGTCCCGCAGACGCCTGGCCTCGGCTTCTCCGTGAAACGTGATCTGGTAAAGAGCCTGACCGTGCGTTCCAACCAATGGATGGCTCGCGTGATGGCTGGCGCATAACGAGTGCCCGTTTTTGTTGGGTGATCCACATGAATGAAAAACCTTTGAGTCTCTTTCCAATCCTATTGCTGCTCGTTCTGGCGACTGTTTCTGTGATCGCTGCTCTACCGCAATCTGGGCGCGAGAGTGTTTACGACGTGATCATCAGAAATGGTCGCATTATCGACGGCACGGGCAATCCCTGGGTTTCCGGCGACGTTGGCATAGCCGGAGATCGAATCGCAAAGATCGGAAACCTGGCAAATGCCAGCGCGAAACGCGTCATCGATGCCCATGGCCTCGTAGTTTCTCCTGGCTTCATTGACATGCTGGGACAATCGGAAACCGCCTTGCTGATCGACAATCGCTGCCTGAGTAAGTTGTCGCAAGGGATCACGAGCGAAATTACGGGAGAAGGAGCTTCAATCGCTCCGCAGGATGATCTCACTCTTGCCGAGTTGCAGCCCGAGCTCGATCACTTTCACCTGAAAGTGGATTGGACCACTCTCGAGGGATACTTCGACCGGCTGCAGAAAAACGGACTTGCCATCAATCTTGGTACTTACGTCGGCGCAGCCCAGGTTCGTGAAGCCGTTCTCGGCGATGTTGATCGTCCACCGAATTCCGACGAACTCGACAAAATGAGATCCCTAGTCGCGCAGGCAATGCAGCAAGGTGCCTTCGGAGTTTCCACCGCATTGATTTATCCGCCGGGGCATTACGCCAAGACCGAAGAGTTGATCGAACTGGCCAAAGTCGCCTCGCAATATGGAGGCATCTACGCCACTCACATGCGCAGCGAAGGTCAAACTGAAACTGCAGCCATTCAAGAAGCGCTACGTATCGGTCGCGAAGCTCACCTGCCCGTCGAGATTTTTCATTTGAAGGTCATCGGGAAACCACGTTGGGGATCAATGCCTAACATCACCGCGATCATCCAGAATGCGCGCGATGCCGGGCAAGATGTTTCGGCGGACATGTATCCCT
>JASHOT010000037.1 GCA_030040965.1 Candidatus Sulfotelmatobacter sp.
TGTTCTGTGCGAAGGATCTCAGTCAAATCTGGTGCGAAAGGGGGGACTCGAACCCCCACGGTTTTACCCGCCAGATCCTAAGTCTGGTGCGTCTGCCAATTCCGCCACTTTCGCAAAATCACTTCACTCCGCCGGACACACCAACGCATCCTCGCCATCGCGGTCCAAGGGTCCAGACTGGCGAAAACTATCCCCGCCAGCCCGCGGAGAGAACGGTGCCGACGTCTTTACTGAACTTCGTTCAGCTTCTGATAGATCAGGAGCGCCAGGAACGCCAGCAGAAACACGCCCGAGCCAATGCTGAACACGCGCACCGGCATAGTGAGCCGGTTCACCTTGGTCAGCAATTCGGTCTGCTCTTCCTGCAAGTGAGAATTCGCATCGTCGAGAAATAGCTGATCATCCTCGTGCATGGTGAGCGTGCTCTTATAGATCAGAAGGAGGATCAAACCAACTGCGAATACTCCGAACAGCGCCCCCACGATTTCAATGGGTGTCATATGCCACCTCGGCAGATTCAAACCAACTGCAGCCATTCCACTTCGCGGTGGGGAGGCAGTATCCCGAACCAGTCCCGGGGAAGGCTTTGTTGGCATGATTATAACCCTGTTGGCAAGCCTTGCCACTAAAGAAATCCAGGCTTCCGCCTTTCGTGACAAACCCTTATCGGAAGCGACCTTCGGCGTTGCAGGGCATCCAATGAATAAAGCGGCTCGCCCACGTTGCCGCCGGGCGAAATTGCGCATGCTATAATCAAACAGCTTTTACGCCAAGGAGATACGAATGGCCACCACAACGGTCCCGGAAGTAACCAAAACAGAAGTCAAAAAGGCACCCATTACCCTGACCCCGAATGCCATTGGCAAGGTCAAGGAAATCATGGGGCAGCAGAACCCCGTTCCCGCAGGTCTGCGCATCGGTGTGGTGGGCGGCGGATGCTCCGGCTTTTCCTATTCCATGCAGTTTGAAAACGGCGCCGGCATGATGGACAAGACGTTCGACATGGATGGTCTGAAGGTTTATGTCGATGCCACTTCTGTTATGTATTTGAACGGATGCATCGTCGATTACGTCGAGACGCTGGAAGGCGCGGGCTTCAAGTTCGAGAACCCGAACGTGAAATCAACCTGCGGCTGCGGCTCGTCCTTCAGCGTGTAAGAGATCATGTAGGGACAGCCGCCTCGGCTGTCCGCCACTTAAAGCGCGGCTGAAAGAGATTGAAGCGGAGAATGGCCCCATCCTCACGATGGGGCCGTTTGCTTTTCGGCCAGCAAAACGATACGTCATCCCGAGAGCCCGCGTTTTTACCAGCGGGCTGAGGGATCTCGCGTGTAGCGACTCTGTACTCCCGTTTCTTCTTTTATCCGTGTGAATCCGCGCGCGAAGGAATTTCCGATCACTGCTGCGGAGAACTGCTCGGCTGATTCGATCCTCCGAAAGCGCCGCCCGAAGGTGAATTTGGAGCCGGACTGTTTTGAAATCCTGAAGGCGAGTTGCTGAACGGGCTCGATCCGAATCCGTTATTATTCTGCTGCCCGTTCTGTCCGTTCACGTTCGGAGCCCCGCCGATCCCCTGCATTTGCGGCTGGTACGGCGTCGTGATCAGCCGCCCCTGATCCTGCATCGGATCGTAAATAAACATCCAGTCCTTATATTTCTTTTTGTGATTGAATTCGCGGATCGTGTTGTCGGTGATCTTGGTGGCACTGGCTACGCCCACAATCGGCCCGCCGATCACCTGTCCCGACGCGCCCAGCTGATTGCTCCCGGGGCTACCGCCGTTCGTGCCCGCAGCCCCGCTCGTATCATCCGTGCCGTTTCCGGTTCCGGTTTGCGAGGAGTCCGTTCCCGGCTGGCCGGGAGTATTCTGGTTCGAGTTCTGCCCGTTCGACGATTGCCCGAAAGAAGACTGTCCAAATGACGACGAACTCTGCCCGAAAGATGAGCCGGAATTTCCGAAGCTGCTCGTTCCGCCGAATGCCGAACTTTGCCCAAGCGAATTCTGTCCGAATGGCGAAGACGAGGCTCCCAGGCCGCCCGAGCCCGCGGCGCCACCGATAGGACTCGCGCCCGGAATCGATCCTCCGCCAAAACTGCCCAGCGCCTGTTGGACGTCGGAATAGTAGAGGATTTTGAAATCCTCGCACTTCCCCGCCTTGCAGTTCATCGGATCTTTGTAACGCTTGCGCAGAAACCTGATGTTGTTGGAATTCTCCAGATCGTCGATCTTGGTGGGATAACGGCCAAACTTTTTGTAGAAGCGACGGATGGCGTTCGAATACTGCACGCCGCGGTGGATCATCTCTTCTTCGCGGTCGCGCTGCATCGTGAACTTCAGCGTGGGCATGGCCACCGCCAGCGCGATCGTCATCATCGCGATCATCAGCAGCAGCACGAGCATGATGTAGCCCTGCTCGCCGTGACCTGCAGCTCTAAGGCGGAAATGCGATTGTAGCTTCATCACTTCAAATTGAAAAATTGAGTCACTGAGTGATTGAACCATTGAGTCATTTGAGCGATTAGGTCATGCGGCGGCGCTCGCCGTCTTTAAATGGCTCAATGACTAAATCACGCAATGACTCAATTTCTTTCACCCTTGCGTCAGCTGGATCGTCTGCGCCGGCCCGCTGTTGACCACGTCCTGAATCTCGACCGAATTATTCGAGATGTGAACCACTTTGTACCGCCGGTCGACAATCTCTCCCTCACCCGCCACCCACACATCCTCACCCAGCTGCAGAAAGATTTTCCTGGGCTCTCCCGGCTGGCTGGCGAAGCCGAAAAACTTCAGCGGGATCGGCGTCGCCAAAGGCGCGGACGGCGGCGTGTATCCCACCGTCTGAATCCCAACGTCAGTATGCCCAGGCGCCAGCGGTTGTTGAATCACCACCGGCTCGGCTTGCGACACGAAAATATTTCGGCCGCTGCCCTCATACTTCGTCTGCTCGCTCGAGGCCAGCAGGTCCAGTCGCAATGTCGGATCGAGACTCTCGGTCTTCACCTTCTTGCCGGATTTTCCCGTGTGCGTTGTCACGCGCACCGCCGCGGGCGCCGCGGCCTGCGCGCTCGAACCTGGATCCGAAGGCCCTCCCATGAAGTAAGGAAGGAACTGATAGACGAACAGCAGCACGGCCAGTGCTCCCAGCCCTGCCGCCCACATCGTCTTCTTTTTATTTTCCAGTCCGAGCTGCACTTTTCTTTGCCTCGACTCCGCCTATGATTCCGCCTTCAAATAAGTTTCCAGCTTCACGTTCAGCTTTACCGGCCCCTGCTGCTGGCCACCGAGCGTCACGCTATTGATGATGAAAAACATGTCGTCGCGTTCCAGCGCGTTGATAAACCTTGCCAGCGCCGTGTAATTGCCCGAAAAATCTGCTTCCATCTCCACCGGCATCAGCTTGCCTGGCCCTTCATCGCCGACTTTATATTTCGCCTGCTCAATGTTGACGCCATCGGCCGCCGCCAGCTTGCCGATTTCCGTCAGAATCTCCGAATTATGTTCGGGAAACCGCCGCTTGTAGAAATCCGCAATCTGCTTGCTGGCGAGCTGCACCTTTTGCGGAAGATTCTCGAGTGGCGCGACCTGCCGCGTCTTCAACACCAACTCGCCCTGCAGCCCGGTCAACTCCTGCCGGCGCGACTCTGTCGACCCCACCAGCGGCGAAATGTACACCGCCAGCGCCACCACATCGACCACCGCCATCACTACCAGCGCGGTCGTAAGTTTCTTCCGGGTTTGCCGCAGATCGGGCATCAGTGTGGTTGCGTTCCTTTCGAGGAAGTCGATTTCGTTTTCGGAGCCGGCGGTCGACTCACTCCCGTCATGGGAGCTGCGGTCTTCGTGTCTTTGTTAGTGGTATTTTTTGTTTCCGTCGCCCCGGATTTCGCGCCCGTCTTCTCCGCGCTCGCATTGCTCTCCGCGAGCGGCGCAACCTCGGGAACATAGACCGCTGTCACGTCGAACTGTTCCGTATCGCTCGAATTGCTATTTCTCTCCAGGAACCGCTCGCCAGTGATCGTCGTCTGCGAGAAGCGCCGCGAATCTTCCATGTGCCGAGCCAGTTCAATCGCCCGGTCGCGGGAATCGCCCGCCACCGTCATCTTCAGAATCAGTTGCTGGTTGTCTTCATCCAGCCCCGGACTGATCGCTACCAGGTGCACCCGCGGCGGCATCACTTTCTCCATGTTCTCCAGCACCTGCGTCCAGGAAAACGCCTTGCGCTCGATCAGTCCATTGAGAAACTGCGACGTGTCGCGCGTCACCCGATTCTGCGGCAGATTCAGAATGCTCTCCGCCTCGGCCCGTTTCTGGTCGCATTTGGCAATCAGCGTACGTTTCTCGGACATCGCCGCGCGGTCTTTGCTGGCGTTCATCCATCCCGTGACCGTCAGCGTGAGCAGAGTCAGTGTGAGAATCGCCATAACACCCACGGCCGTGCCCCAGCGCAGCCAGAATTGCCGGGAATCCTCGTACGGCTGACTCGCCAGATTGATATCTAAACGCATAGAGAATCAGTACCGCGTACCGAGTACCGAGTGAACCGAGCGCATTTCTTGCTCGGTACTAAGTACTCGGTACTCGGTACTCGGTACTGTTTTCAAGAAATCAGCGCTCCCACCACTCCCGCCATTCTCCAGCGCGGCACCGATCCTACCGCCGCCGCGCCCAGTTGTGACGATGCCACCAGTTCCTGCACATCCGCCTCGGTCTGCCCGCGCAGCGCCGCCGATGCTGCCGCCGAATCCGGCAGCCCGGCCAGATAAATCCGCTCGATGTTCAGGTGATACGTGTCCTGAAAAAACACCACGGACGGATACACTTCTTCCGCCAGCTGCTCGCCGGTAATGGTCACGCCGCGCGGATTTTCGAGCGTGCGGAACAACTGCAGTTGCTCGGCGTTCAAAATCGCGATGCTCGTGGTGTGCGCATCTACCTTCACCACCATCGTGGGACGTTTTCCGTCCGCCGATCCGAGCGCCGCCAACATAGAGGGCAACACCACGCCGGGCGCGTATCCCGCGTCGCGGAACAGCGCCTCATATTCGTCGATGACGCTGGCCAGCGCGACCGCCGCCACCACCCGCACCTCGTCATTCACCTTTTGCGCGTGAAACGAAATTTTGGCCTTCTCCACATCGAAGGGCAGCGACTTTTTCAGCCGAAAGCGGACCACTCCCAGCGCCTCTTCCTGATCCGAAGGCAGCGTGTCGAACTCCACCAGCATCACGCGCACGGTGGCATCCGGGACAATGGCAATCACATCTTTCGATCGCCCCGCTACGGGACCGAGCACGGCTTCAATTCCGCTGCGCACCGCTTCGCGCTGTCGCAGGTTGCTCTCCACCAGGTCGGGCACCACGCTGCCCGGCGCCAGTTCGCGCGCCGCGCAGGCATCGAGCCCGCCGCTGCCGTGATCGGAAAACCGTCCGGCCAGCACGCGGTCGGCCGCGATCTCGCAAGCCAGCTTCGGCTTCGCCATGTTGGAATTCGAACCCATCCTGCCAACACCTTTCCGAACTCTCTTCAATAAATCAGAAACCGTTGCCGCCAGAATTGCAATAGCTGAGGGGGATCAGGTTTCAAGGTCTCCAAAGTTGCAGGGTTTCAAGGTAGTTAGTATTTGGAACCGAGAGGAACGACTCGAAGTCCAGCGGGCTTGTCTTCGAAACTTTGAAACCTCGCAACCCTGAAACTTTGAAACCCTGAAACTTTGAAACTTGGTTTTACCTCATTGCCTCAATAAACGTGACCTTGTTGATCTCCTTCAGCGTGGTCAACCCCAGCCGGACTTTATCAAGCGCCGACTCGCGCAGGAATCGCATGCCTTCCTCGCGCGCCGCGCGCCGGATCTCCGACGTCGGTTTCTTGGCCAGAATCATTTCGCGGATGCGGTCCGACAAATCCAGCAGTTCGTGAATCGCCGTTCGTCCGCGGAATCCCGTGCCCGCGCACTCGATGCATCCCGGCCCTTCGTACAGCGGAACCTTCCCCCACTGCACCGGATCGAGTCCGCTGGCTTCGAGCACTTCGGGCGCGTAGTGAACTTCCGTGCGGCACGAATCGCAGATCAAACGCACCAGCCGTTGCGCCAGAATGCAGTTCAGCGCGGAAACGAAGTTATACGGCTCGACGCCCATATTCAAAAATCGACCGATCACGTCGACCACGTTGTTGGCGTGCACGGTGGTGAACACCAGGTGCCCGGTCAACGCCGACTGAATCGCGATCTGCGCCGTCTCCGTGTCGCGGATTTCGCCCACCATGATCTTGTCCGGATCGTGACGCAAGATCGATCGCAGTCCACGCGCAAACGTCAGTCCCTTTTTCTCGTTCACCGGAATCTGCGTGATGCCGCGCAGCTGATACTCCACCGGATCTTCAATCGTGATGATTTTGTCTTCGTCGGTCTTTATTTCATTTACAGCCGCATAAAGGGTGGTGGTTTTGCCGCTTCCGGTAGGCCCGGTGACCAGCACCATGCCGTAGGGTTCTTTGATGTAGCGGCGAAACTTGCGCAGGTCTTCTTCGTCAAACCCAACCACGTCCAGAGTCAGCGTGCGGAACTTCTCGCTCATCGACTCTTTGTCGAGCACGCGCAGCACCGCGTCTTCGCCGTGAATCGAGGGCATGATCGAAACGCGGAAGTCGATGGCGCGTCCGTTGTACTTCACGCGGAAACGGCCGTCCTGCGGCACGCGGCGCTCGGAAATGTCGAGCTCGCTCATGACCTTGATGCGCGAAATCACCGTCGAATGATGTTCCTTGCCGATCGGCGGCATCGCCTGCGTCAGCACGCCGTCGATGCGGAACTTGATCATGACCGAATCGTCGCGCGTCTCGATGTGAATGTCGGAGGCGCGCCGCTGCAGCGCGGTAAAAATCGTGGTGTCGACCAGGCGGATGATCGGGCTGGTATCGCCCTGAGCGGTCAGCTTGTCGATGGTCAGCGTCTCTTCCGCGCCCGTCTGCTCGTCTTCGCGGATGATGGTGAAGCCTTCGCTGGCTTCTTCGAGCACGCGCTGCGACTGCTCGGTCTTCTTCAGGATGTCGGAGATCTGCTTGAGCGTGGAAACCTTGGTGACGATGCGCTGCTTGAGCAGCAGGCTGATCTCGTCGATCATCATCAGCTGGCTGGGGTCGGCGATGGCGATGGCCAGCTTGCCGTCGCCGGTTTCCTCGAGCGGCACGAAGTTGTAGCGGAACATCAGTTCGACGGGAATTTTCTTGAACAGCTCGTGATGCAGCTCGAAGTTCGTCAGATCGATGAACTCGCAGCGATAGCGGCGCGCAACATCCTGCGCGCGCTCCAGATCCGTGAGCGCGTTGCCGGTCGGCGAAAGCATCTGCCCGCCGTTGCCGCCGCCCACGAACACCGATTTTTTATCCGCCGTCGCCATTCAATAAACCCAAGTCGTCGGTCTTCAGTCGTCAGCAAAAACTGACCGACTATACTTTCCTAATTCCAAGTCATTCGTCATTGGTCGTTAGTCGTTCGTTACGGCAACAAAGCCAACCACCGACGACGAACGGCCGACGACGTTTCTTAGTGCACTCCCAACGTAAAGATCGGCAAATACAGCGAAATCAATACTCCGCCGACGAAAATCGCCATGATGATCAGAATCATGGGTTCGATCAGCGCCATGGCCGCGCCCAGCGCCGTCTGCACATCTTCCTCGTAAAACTCAGCAACCGAATTCAGCATTTCCGCCAGTTTTCCGGTCGACTCGCCGACTTCAATCATCTCTACCGCCAGCTCGGGAAAAACCTCCTGCTCTTCCAGACTTCCCGCCAGCCCTTGACCTTCACGCACGCGAATCCCGGCCCGCATCACTCCCTTTAAGATGCGGCGGCTGCTCATCGACGATCCTGCCGTTTCGAGCGCCGGCACCAGCGGCAACCCGCCTTGCAGCAGCGTTGCCAGCATGCGCGAAAAACTTGCTACCTGATGTTTCAGCCGGATCTCGCCCAGCAGCGG
>JASHOT010000365.1 GCA_030040965.1 Candidatus Sulfotelmatobacter sp.
GTTGAGTGGACGCGCGATTGGCCTTGCCGCAATGGCTACCGGTCAGCACAAGCGCAGAGCGATCCTGCAAAATTCTTTGTCGACTACAACCGCCACATCCTTGCGACGAGCGACGATTTTTATTCCTACCAGCGTCCAACTGACTTCCGCGTCGAAACCCGCGAAGTGCAGGTGCATTCCACGCGGGAGATTCCCGATCCCAGGCTCGAAACCAAAGTCAAAGGAACTTTCGCGGATTTTCTTCGCTTCACCTCGCCAGTGCGCTCTCCGTTCCCGGAAAATAACTTGGTCAACGCGCGCTGGTTTCCCGTTAGCGGACGCCGTGCCATCGTGCTCCTGCCGCACTGGAACTCCGATGCGATCGCGTACGTGAGTCTCTGCCGGGTGCTGAATCTGCTGGGAATCTCCGTCTTGCGGCTGAGCATGCCCTATCATGATATCCGCATGCCCGCCGAGATCAGCCGCGCCGATTACGCCGTTTCCGCCAACATCGGCCGCACCATGGACGCTGCGCGCCAGGGCGTCATCGACATTCGCTGCTGCATCGACTGGCTCGAGCAGCACGGTTACACGAACCTGGGAATCGTCGGAACAAGTCTCGGGTCCTGTTACGCATTTCTCGCCGCCGCACATGATCCGCGCATCCGCGTTGCCGCGTTCAATCATGCGTCGACCTATTTCGCGGACGTTGTCTGGCATGGCCAGTCCACGCGGCACATTCGGCAGGGAATCGAAGAAAAGATCGATCTGGAACAGTTGCGCAACGCATGGCTCGCGATCAGCCCCATGTCGTTTTTTCGGCAGTACGCGCGCTGGCCGAAAAAGTCTCTCATCATTTATGCGAAATACGATCTGACGTTTCTGCCGGAATTTTCTCGCCAGGTGGTTGAGGAATTCGAGCGGCATGAGCTTGATCACAAAGTTGTTGCTCTGCCGTGCGGGCACTATACGACCGGGGAAACGCCCTACAAATACATGGACGGCTGGCAGTTGGCATCGTTTCTGCGAACGGCGTTTTGACCGAAGTCGAACCTCACCACAGAGTCACAGAGAAAACATTTTCTCGAAGTTCTCTGTGCCTCCGTGGCTCCGTGGTGAATCGGCTTGGCGGCCTTACAATGTGAAGATGGAAGTTGGTATCGTCGAGCACCGCCGCGGCGAATTTATGCTTAGCACCGATCCTACGCGCCTTGACCTGGATGTGATCCATGGGTTTCTGACCAATTGCTATTGGTCCAAAGGCATTCCGCGAGAAGTGGTTCAGCGTTCGATCGAGCACTCTCTATGCTTTGGGATTTATGATGAAGGGGGCGAAAAGTCCCCACTTCTGGCAAAACCGGCCAGAAATGGGGCACCCCAAATCGGCTTTGCCCGCGTGGTCAGCGATTTTGCGAGCGTGGCATACCTCGGAGATGTGTTTGTGCTCGAGTCGCATCGTGGCCGCGGACTAAGCAAGTGGATGATGGAGTGCATCGTTCAGCATCCCGCGCTGCAAGGCCTGCGCCGCTGGATCTTGCTGACGCGCGACGCGCACGGGTTGTATTCGCAGTTTGGATTCACACCGGTGAAATCGCCTGAGCGATATATGGAACTGCATAACGCCGGCGTATACGAAATCAGGAAAACGTCATGAAGAATGCAAGAATGTATCTCCCGCTTTGCGAAAACGACCCGCAGATCGCCGCGGCCATCGACAACGAAACCCGCCGCCAGCACGAAGGCCTGGAACTAATCGCCAGCGAAAATTTCGTCAGCGAAGCCGTGCTGGAAGCCGCCGGCTCGGTATTCACCAACAAATATGCCGAGGGATATCCCGGCAAGCGCTACTACGGCGGATGCGAATTTGCCGATGTTGTCGAAAACCTGGCTCGCGATCGCGCCAAGCAGTTGTTCGGCGCCGAGCACGCCAACGTGCAGCCCCACGCCGGATCGCAGGCCAACATGGCGGCGTACGCAGCCGTGCTGCAGCCGGGCGATACGATTCTCGGCCTCAATCTTGCCCATGGCGGGCATCTCACGCACGGCCATCATCTGAATTTTTCCGGCAAGACCTACAAGATCGTTCCATACGGAGTCACGAAGGAAACTGAAACGATTGACTACGACGCGCTCGAAAAACTCGCCGAGCAGGAACGGCCGAAGCTGATCATTGGCGGAGGCAGCGCGTATCCGCGCATCATCGATTTCGTCCGCATGCGCCAGATCGCCGACAAAGTTGGGGCGCTATATCTCGTCGACATGGCGCACTTCGCGGGACTGGTCGCGGGAGGCGTCCATCCCTCGCCCGTTCCCCACGCGCACATCGTTACTTCGACCACGCACAAGACGCTGCGCGGACCGCGAGCGGGCATGATTCTTTCGAAGGCTGAATTCGCTCAGGCGATCGACAAGGTCGTTTTTCCGGGGATGCAGGGCGGACCGCTGGTTCACATCATCGCCGCCAAGGCAGTCTGCTTCCACGAAGCCATGCAACCCGAATTCCGCGACTATGCCAGACAAGTTGTGGCCAACGCAAAAGTTTTGGCCGAATCACTGGCGGCGGAAGGATTCCGCATTATCTCTGGCGGCACGGACACGCATCTCATGCTGGTCGACGTTTTTTCGAAAGGCATGCTGGGCAGCGAGGCCGAGAAAGCGCTCGATCACGCCGGAATCACCGTCAACAAGAATGCGATCCCTTTCGATACGAACCCTCCGCTCAAGCCAAGCGGCATCCGCATTGGAACGCCCGCTCTCACAACGCGCGGAATGAAAGAAAAAGAAATGCGCCAGATCGGGCAATGGATCGCCGAAGTCCTGCTGAACCGGACCGACGAAGCCGTGCTGGCAAAAGTCCGCAAGCAGGTGCTCGGCCTGTGTGAGGCGTTCCCGCTCTACGCAGAGCGGAGGGCAAGAGCGCAGGCAGAAGTGAGGGCCTAGCATTTCAAATCAACCGGAGGTCGATCGATGATAATCACATGTGCATCTTTGGTCCGAGGTGATGATCCCGTGGGGTACTGGGTGAGCTTGAAGCACCTTCTGATCGGCGTTGTCGTAATCGCGGCAATTTTGGCTTTGCTGCTCAGAGTCCGCGCACGGGTTAGCTGATCTTCGGCCCTCCATGTCCTCTGTGGTGAATCAGTCGCTCCTGTGTTTAAATGCCTTCGGTGAAGATCGCCATCGACATCCGGCGGATGAGCGAGTTCGGCGTTGGCACCTATATTCGCAACGTCGTTCGCACCCTCGGCCGTCTGGATCGCGAAACCAAATATCTTCTGATCGGCCCACCCGCGAAGTTGGAGGAGATCGGGCCTCTGCCGCCAAATTTCGACTGCATACCCCTTGTTTCTGCTGAAAGATCGGTCCAGGGTTACCGCGAATTTCGCGCCGCACTGCAACGCTTGCACTGTGACGTTCTTCACGTCCCCAATCTTTTTTCCGTGCCCAGGATGCTCCCGTGCCCCTATGTCATGACTGTTCACGACATGCTGGAACACATGACGCGTGATGGCCAGAAGAATGGATTCCTGAACTCTCTTCGGTTTCAGCTGACGCGGCGCGTGCTGCGCGGGGCGGCCCGCATTTTTGCAGTCTCGAAGTTCACCAAAGCCGAGATTGAAAAACTGTTCGCCATTCCTTCCTGCCAGATTGAAGTGGTCTACAACGCCATCGATGAACGCTTCCTGCACGGCCATGCCACGCAAGCCGACCGCGACCTGATTGAACGGCGCTATCAGGTCACTTATCCGTTTCTGCTCTATGCCGGCCGCATCAGCGCCCACAAGAACGTGGTCCGTATGATCGAAGCGTTCTCGGCGCTCAAGAATGGGTTGGGCAAAGAAGAGCTATTTCACGATCTCAAGCTCATCATCATCGGAGACGATCTCTCCGGCAATCCCGACTTGCGGCGCACCGTGGTTCGCAGCGGCGTGCAGAACGATGTCCGCTTTCTCGGATTCGTTCCCATCGAGGTGCTGCGCATCTTTTATGATCTGGCAAAGATTTTCGTTTTTCCCTCGCTTCACGAAGGATTCGGCTTGCCTCCACTCGAAGCCATGGCGCACGGCACACCGGTTGTCACCTCCAACGTTTCGTCTCTGCCTGAGGTCGTGGGCAAAGCGGCTGTGCTCGTAAATCCGGAAAATGTTTTCGAGATTCAGCGGGCGCTTCACCGCGTTCTCACCGATCAGCCACTTCGCGAACGGTTGAAGCAGCGCGGTTATGAGCAGGCGGCGAAATTTTCGTGGGAAAAGTCGGTGCGGCGGACTCTCGACATCTACCGGCAAGTTGCTTCGCGCGAAGCGTCGTTTGCCGGGCGAGAACCCGCCGCTGACTAAAAGAAGGCTACTTCAGCAGCGGTTGGCCGGGCGATGCAATGGCGAGCTTGTGCAGCTTTGCGGTGATCTTGTTTCGATCGGCGTCAGTCTTTGCGGCAGCAAGGCGCTTGCGCAGCTGACCGATTTTATCTTTGCGGGTGCGGCGGCGACGGATCTCGGGCCGACGACTAGGTGCGGACATGAATTTCTCCTCAATAGATAAAGTTTCTGCATCAATACAATAACGCGCTCCGCGGCAAATTGCACAGTCGTGAAACGCCGGAAATTGGTAGCGTCGGGGGAATGCCTCGTCCATTCTGCTAGACTGTCGCATCCTGACAACGTATGGCCGTCATCAGTTCGATTCCAGTTCCAGCGGCGGTAAACTCTGAGATTCCAGAGGCGACCCTGGTGGCCGGCCTCGGCGTCACCAGTTTTTCCGCCCTGCTCCTCGAGCTCTCGCTGACGCGGCTGTTTTCCGTCGTGCTTTTTTATCATTTCGCGTTTCTCGCGATTTCGATCGCCCTGCTCGGGCTGGGGGCGGGCGGCGTATTTGCCTTCCTTTGGAAAGCACGGCTGAACGCATATGGCACGCGCCGGATCGCAGGTTGGTTGTGCTCGGCCAACGCAGTTGTGATCGTGGCCGTCCTTGAAATTATTCTGCACGTGCCGGTTGCGCTCGATGTGTCTGGTAAGAACTTCCTGCGGCTGACCGTTCTCTATCTTTCCTCTGCCATTCCGTTCTTTCTCATCGGATTACTTTTTTCCATTGTGTTTGCCCGCGAAGCCCATCGCATCCCACGACTCTATGGGGCCGACCTGTGTGGAGGTGCTATGGCCTGTCTGGCCGTGGTGCCGCTGCTGAATTGGCTGGGCGGGCCCAACGTGATCGTGTTGGCTGCGCTCATGATGGCCGTGGCTGCGATCGTCTGGGCCGAATCTCGCATGGTGCGGCGCAATGCCGCCGTTCTCATGGTCGCTTTGATAGTGCTGACCGCGGCCAACTATTCCGGCCGCCTCATCGACGTCGTCTACGCCAAGGGAATATTTCGCGATCCCAACCGGGTAGAATTTGCTCGCTGGAACGCTCTTTCGCGCGTGGAAGTCGATCGCATCGGTCAGGCCAAGGCAATCGTGATCGATGCCGACGCCTCCACCTACATTATGAACGCCGATGTTTCCCGCTGGCACGAAACGGAGTGGGAACGCGATCTGATGTCCGCGCCACCGGCGCTGGCCAACGTGCTGCGGCCGCACGGCGAGTTTGCCATCATCGGACCGGGAGGCGGCGTCGATGTGCTTCGCGCCGTGGCCAACGGCGCAACCGTGACGGGAATCGAAATCAATCCCATCATCGCCACCACAATCATGCGCGGCCGGTACGCCGATTACGCTCAACATCTTTACGATCGGCCCGATGTGCACATGCATGTCACCGATGGCCGATCGTTTTTGCGCTCAACCCAACAGCGTTTTGACGTGGTGCAGATGACACTGGTCGACACCTGGGCGTCAACCGCCGCAGGTGCCTTCGCCCTCAGCGAAAATAATCTCTACACGGTCGAGGCGTTTCGCGAATACTTTGACCACCTCGAGCCCGACGGCATGATCGCCATCACCCGCTGGGAATTTCACCATCCCCGCGAGGCATTGCGCGTGGTTGCCGTCGCCGTGGAGGCCCTGCATCGCCGCAATGTTGCGAATCCAGCGGCGAATTTTATCGTGGTCTCTCAGGGCGAACTCAACGCCGACGGAATTCCCGTGGTTGTTCTCGCCAAGAAAACGGCATTTACTGCCGACGAAGAAGCCGCGGTCGTCGATCACCTTCGCCGGTATGCCGTCCTCAAAGCCTTGTACCTGCCCTCTCAGCCAAAACACAATCCATTTTCCGAACTGATTACAACCAACGACCCTTTCGCATTCGCAGCCGCATATCCTTACAACGTTGCTCCCGTTAATGACGATGCTCCGTTTTTTTTCTTCACCTTGAAAGCGAAGCAGATTCTGGGAGAGAACGGAATCCGCCAGGGTATCGACTGGAAGGTCAATCTTGGCGTGTTGGTGCTGCTTCTGGTGCTGGTAATTTCTCTGGCTGCCGTTTTTCTATTTCTGGTTTTGCCGCTCGTCTTCAAGGCGCGGGCCGCACGACATTCGCCAACTTCTTTGCTCTACTTCGTTGCTGTCGGCCTGGGCTACATCCTGGTTGAAATCGCGTTTATTCAACGATTCGTCTTATTCCTTGGCCATCCGACCTACGCTCTCACAGTCGTGATTTTTCTTCTCCTGCTGTCCAGCGGTGCAGGAAGCCTGTTTTCCCGCCGATGCCTCCATCGCCCTGAGAACGGCTGGATCCCTCTTGCCCTCGTCGCCGCAGCTTTGCTCGCAACTGTTTTTTTTCTTCCCGCGCGTTTGACTGCTCTGGTCGGCCTGAGTTTCAAATACCGTCTCGTCGTCAGCGCTCTTCTTCTGATCCCGCTTGGGTTTCTCATGGGAATGCCGTTTCCGACGGGCCTTCGACTCCTGGCCCGTGTGGAGCGGACACTCTTGTCCGCTAGGTCGTCAGACCGAAATCTTCGACCACGGCAGCCCGTCTCTCACAATGCTATCGAGTGGGCCTGGGCGTTGAACGCGGCCGCGAGCGTCCTTGGTTCGGTGTTGGCTATGGTGATTGCCATCCAGTTCGGATTGACGGCAACGCTGGCCAGTGGCGCAGGA
>JASHOT010000366.1 GCA_030040965.1 Candidatus Sulfotelmatobacter sp.
AGAATATGCGCCGCGCCCAGGGAACTGGCCAGCTGCAGTTTTTCCTCGGAGACGTCGATCGCAGTGACCTCCGCCCCAAACATCCGGCCAACTTGCACGGCAAGGTGCCCCAGTCCACCCACACCGAAAATGGCAAGGCGCTGTCCCTTTATGTTGCCCGCGCTTTTCAGCGCGCGATACACGGTCAGTCCGGCACAGAAGAGCGGTGCGGCTTCCGTGGCAGGAAGAGCATCCGGAATCCTGACCGCGTGCGTGGCTGGAGCCGTCAGGAATTCCGCGTAGCCGCCATCTACGCTGACTCCGGTAATCTTCTGGTGGCTGCACAGGTTTTCATTTCCCTCGCGGCAGAACTCGCATTCACCGCAGCTCCAATGAAGCCACGCGACTCCGACGCGGTCTCCGACGCGCAAGCTAGCGACGCCGTCGCCCGTTTCGACGACCCTGCCGGCGATTTCGTGACCCGGAATCAGCGGCTTCTTCACCACACCGGCCAGTTGCGTCCAGTCACCGTCGGCTACATGTACGTCAGAGTGGCAAGCACCGCAGGCTTCCACTTGGATCAGCACTTCTCCCGCGGCAGGGCGAGGCCGCTCGACCTCCTCGAGTAAGAGTGGATTCTGGAATTCGTGCAGGACGGCGGCTTTCATCGTACTCGGCCTTGTGCTCGCTTATGGCCTGACCGCGCGCAGGAAAAACTCAACCGCACTATCGACACGCTCGCTCAGTTTGTGTGGACCGGTGAGATCGACGCTCCACTGGCGGACCACGGTATGGTAAAGCGCTTCCATGAACTCGGCGAGATGCACCACCGGAAACGCGCCGGTAATCTCGCTGCGCTTCTGGCCTTGCACCAAAATCTCCCGCAGCAAGCCGGCAACGATGCATTCCGCTCCGCGCACCTCGGGAGAGCGCACCGCGTCCATCGCGCCCGAGAGCACCACCGCCTGCCATAGCGGCCGGTCCGCTTCCGCTTCGACGGCCATGCTGTGATAGAGGCGGCGCAACCGCTCGGCCGTGGTTGCCTTCGATGACAGCTCAGACTTGAGCCGCTCTGTAATACATTCGAAGCCGCGTTGCCCGACATCGCGCAGAACGGCGTCTTTGCTGGGAAAATACCGAAAGAAAGTCGGCTGGCTGATTTCAAGGATTTTGACGATGTCATCGACCCGGGTCTTCTCATAGCCCTGCTTGCGGAACAGCCGGATCGCCGTCTCGATGATCTGCTGGCGCAAGCGCGCCTTCTTGCGTTCGCGGAGTCCGGGAATGGTCTCGAACTGCGTGGAAGCGCGCGCGGTCACGCGTTTGTGGCTTCGGCCGCGTTGTAGTACGGCGTTCACATGAGCCATAGTTCTATTCTCTCTCCCGATCGTTGCAGGACTTGCGGGCGGTCAGTTTCGTGCTCGTGCACTTCGATAGTAATGCAAAAATCCGGTTCATCGCGTTCGGGGAGCACATGAATTTACGTTGCAGTTCCGGAATGACGCAGGCACCGAGAATTCACATCGACCGGCGCGCCACTTCGCATTGACGTTAGCTACTAATATCTGATATAGACTAACACAATTTGCAGAGCGATTCTAAAGAGTTCGTTGGGGGGAATCATGAGTACGGCTGCAGCTACAGCTCTACAAGCGGGCGGCGCATTTCTGATCGAAGATCGCCAGGCCGAGGAGGTCTTCACCGCGGAAGATTTAAGTGAAGAACATCTCGCGATCGGCCGCACGGTCGACGAGTTCTGGAAAAACGAAGTCGAGCCGCATCTGGACGTGATCCGTCAGCAAAAGGCTGGGGTTGCGCTCGAAGTGCTGCGCAAGTCTGCCGCTCTGGGGCTGACGGCGATCGCCATCCCCGAACGTTTCGGCGGGATGGAGATGGACTTGCCATCGGTCATGATCGCCGGCGAGCACATGGCCAAGGACCCATCCTACGGGTCGTGGTTCTCGGCGCACACTGGTATTGGCACGCTGCCGGTTCTTTTCTTCGGCAACGAAGAACAGAAGAGAAAATATCTTCCACGGCTCGCCAACGTGGAAATCCTTGCAGCCTACGCCCTCACCGAAGCGCTCGCAGGCTCCGATGCGCTGGCCGCGCGCACTCGCGCCGACCTGAGCCCGGACGGCAAATATTACGTGCTAAACGGGCAGAAAATGTGGATCACGAACGGTGGCGCTGCCGATTTGTATACGGTATTCGCGAAAGTGGGCGGCGAGAAATTTACGGCGTTTCTCGTGGAACGGAGTTTCTCCGGAGTCACCAGCGGCGCAGAAGAGCACAAGATGGGCATCAAGGGCAGTTCGACCACCGCCGTGTATTTCGACAATGTCAAAGTTCCGGTGGAGAACGTGCTCGGAGAGATCGGCCGCGGGCATGTAATTGCTTTCAATATTTTGAACATCGGACGGCTCAAGCTCGGCCCCGCCGCTGTCGGGGGAGCGAAACACGTGCTCGCCATCTGCCTCAAATACGCGCAAGAGCGCAAAGCATTCGGATCATCCATTGCGCAATTCGGCGCCATTCAGCATAAATTGGCCGAAATGGCCATCCGTTTGTATGCGGTGGAATCCATGGTGTGGCGCGTCGTGGGGCTTATCCAGAGCCGATTGCAAGCTGCGCCGGAGCGCTCCGCGGATTCGCAGAGCCAGTTGCAGGCTCTCGAGGAGTACGCGGCGGAGTGCTCGATGATCAAGGTATACGCGTCTGAAATGCTGGACTATGTGGTCGATGAAGGCGTGCAGATTCACGGCGGCTACGGCTACCATCAGGACTACGCCGTCGAGCGCGCTTATCGCGATTCGCGCATCAATCGCATATTCGAAGGAACGAATGAGATTAACCGCCTTCTCATCACCGGCATGCTCTTGAAACGCGCAGCCCGCGGGCAATTGGCGCTTATGCCGGCCGTAAAAGCAGCCTTTGCCGCTACCGGAGAAACCGCCGGCTGTGGGGGCCTCGACGAAGCGCACGGGCTTGTGCGCAACGCGAAGCGGATCGCGCTATTGATGATCGGGATTGCGAATCAAAAATACGGAGCCGAACTGGACAAGCAACAGGAAGTTATGATGAGCATTTCCGACATCGCCATGGAAGTCCTGGCCATGGAGTCGAGCTTGCTTCGCAGCCGCAAGCTCGCGGCGTCCGGCAAGGGCGCGGGTGCTGCCGACATGTGTGCAGTGCTACTGGGTCAAGCCATGGATCGCATCGAGGTCTCGTCGCGGATGATCATCGGCGCATGCTGCAGCGGCGATGCGTTGCATAAGAGTATCGGCATCGTGCGTGACCTTGCCAATTACGATCCGCTCGATACAGTCGCGCTTCGGCGAAATATTGCCGGCCGACTTTTATCCGCCGGATGCTATTCCGTGTAACCAAGCTCCGATGTCGAACTTCACCCCAACGATCCACCTCCGAGTTGACGCGACTTCGCAACATCGTTACCATGCGGCCCCGAAGGGGAACCGAGCATGCTAACCGTGGCCTCGATCTCAGCCGTCAGAATCCGAATCTTGACCGGGATTTTGATCGTCTTCACGATCTCTCCGTTGGTTGCGGCCCAGTCACCGGATGACCGCCGTATTAGCGATCCCCTATCGGTGGTGTCGGCAGAAAATCCGGCGGCCGGACCAATGCCGATTGCCCAGCTCTATTACACGAGGAGTATCACGGGGCCGAGCTGGTCTCCGGATGGTCAGTGGATCGTCTTCACCACGAATCTGACCGGGCGATTCAATTTGTGGAAAGTGCCAGCCGCGGGAGGATTTCCGATTCAATTAGCGCAATCCGACGATCGGCAGTACAGCGCAGTGTGGTCCCCGGACGGCAAATGGATCGTGTTCGAGCAGGATTTTGGCGGAGGCGAGATCTTCGATCTGTTTGCGCTGCCAAGCGATGGCGGCGAAGCGATTAATCTCACCAACACCGAAGATGTTTCGGAGACGAATCCAAGGTGGGCACCAGATGGGAGCATGTTGGCAATCTCCTATCGGCCGAAGACTTCATCGACGACAGACATCGCGCTGCTCGACTGGAAAACCAAGAAAGTTCGCAAGTTAACAGACGAGCAGACCAAGAATCGTGAGTGGAATGGCGCGATTTGGAGCGCAGACGGAAAGACGATCTATGCTACACGTACGAATGCCGGTTACACGGATGCCGACGTTTATCGAATTGATGTGGCCACAGGCAAGCAGGAGAACCTTACCCCACACACAGGCGACGTACTCTACACGCTTTCCTCGGTCTCACCCGACGGCAAGACTTTGCTGATTACCTCGAACGAAAAAGGCGGATATCAGAACGTCGCGCTAGTGGATGTCGCCAGCAAGCAGAGGACCTGGATAACAGATTTAAAGTGGGAGGCTAACAGCGGGGACTTTTCTCCGGATGGAAAAAGTTTTACCTACACGGTGAATGCGGATGGGCAGAGTATGACGTACGTCTTCGATCGCGCCTCTGGCCGGGCTTCGGCGCTGGGCTCTGTAGGCGGGATTACTGTGCCTGCAGGTGAGCCGACAGCGTACTCGCCTTCGGGCGATCGACTGTTAGTGTCGTTGCAAGGCTCGACTCGGCCGCCGGACTTGTGGGTCTATGACTTCGCGCGTCGCAACATGCGACAGCTTACTTTCTCTGCGATAGCGAGCTTGAATCCGTCACATCTACCAGCGTCGCAGTTGGTGCACTACAAAACATTCGATGGCCAGACGATCAGCGCGTTTCTCTGGATGCCGTTCAACCTCAAACGGGACGGCACAAATCCGGGCATCGTGCTGCCGCACGGTGGACCGACGGGGCAGACGGAGGATAGCTTCAGCAAAACCGCGGCGGCGCTGGCCTCGCGAGGATACGTGTGCATTGCGCCCAACGTGCGGGGCTCGACCGGGTATGGAATGGAGTTTCAGCGAGCCAATTATAAAGACCTGGGTGGCGGAGATCTGCAAGACGAGGTGTATGGAGCGCACTTTCTGGTAGCGACAGGTTACGTGGATGCGAAGAAGATCGGCATTACCGGCGGTTCGTATGGCGGATACATGGCCATGATCGCGATTGGGCGAACACCGGACGTGTGGGCGGCGTCGGTTGAGTTGTTCGGGATCACCGATTGGTTGACCGAGCAGGAACATGAGGAGCCCGCGCTGCAGCAGTACGATCAGTCGATCCTGGGCGATCCTGTCAAGGATCGCAAATCTTACGAGGATGCGTCGCCTCTCAAATACTTCAAGAATGCGAAAGCGCCGTTGCTGATTCTGCAGGGAGCCAACGACATTCGCGATCCGAAAGAAGAAGCCGAGCAAGCGGAGACGTATTTAAAGAGGGAAGGGAAGATCGTCGCGGCGCACTATTATCCAGACGAAGGGCATGGCTTCGCCAAACGCGAGAACCAGATTGACGCGATGCAGCGCACGGTCGAGTGGTTCGATAAGTACCTGAAGGGCACTCCTTGAAGTTCCAAGATGGCTTAGTGCGATCGCGATGCTGGCAACAGCGGACCATTTAGAGACAGCCTGCGATCCACCTTCTCTGCTCTTCCTGTTGCTTCCCCAATGGAATTGTGGCATGCTCCTGTTGGTAGCCAAAATGTCAGGACCGTGCTGCCAAATTCCATGAAGCCGAAGAAAGACGTACAACCGGGGACGCTGGCCCTGATGGTGCTGAAGACCCTTGATGTACTCGGGCCCTTGCACGGTTACGGGATTGCGCGGCGAATTGAGCAGATCAGTGGCGACCGCCTGTTCGTGAATCAGGGAACTCTCTACCCTGTCCTGCTCAGGCTGGAGCAGGAGGGCGCGGTTGAGTCGGATTGGGGGCCATCGGAGAACAATCGGAGGGCTCGCTTCTATCGGCTGACCCGATCCGGGCACAAGCTTCTCGAAACCGAAAAGCGAGATTGGGAACAGACGGCAGCGATCATCGCTCGCTTCTTTGAAGTCAAGGCGGAGGATCTGCCGTGAGAACGCTAAAGCGGCTTGTTGCGCGAATCTGGAACTTCTCGGCGGGCCGTCGCGGCGATGCGCGACTTCGTGAGGAGATCGAGGGGCACATAGCGATGCAGGCGGAGGACAACGCCCGAGCTGGAATGCCTCCCGCCGAAGCGCGCCGTCAAGCCGTGCTCAAACTGGGAGCGGTCGAGGCAATTCGAGAGCAATATCTCGCAGAGGAGGGACTGCCGCTTCTTGAGCATCTGCTGCATGACGTCCGGCACGCGCTGCGTCAGTTGCGAAAATCTCCCGGCTTCACCGCGACGGCTGTGATTACTCTGGCGTTGGGCGTTGGTGCGAATGCCGTCGTTTTCAGCGTTTTGAATGCACTGGTATTGCGCCCACTCAACGTCTACCAGCCAGAGCGTCTCTTTGCCGTCGAGCACAAGGAACACGCCTACTACATGCAGTCTTATCCCGACTACATAGACTATCGGGACGACAACAGCACCTTCAGCGGGATGGCCGCATACGATACTACCGATCTTGCAGTCGTAATCGGAAATTCCGCCGTCAAGAGCTATGGTTATCTGGCTTCAGGGGACTACTTCGACATGCTCAGCGTGCGACCGGCAGTTGGCCGGTTCTTTCATGCGAGCGATGAACACGGAGTGAACTCCGCACCGTATGTTGTCCTCAGCTACGATTTCTGGCGGTCGCGTTTCAACAGCAATGCAAACATTGTTGGGACAACGGTCAGTCTCAACACCCATCTTTTTACGGTGATTGGCGTCGCCCCCCATGATTTTCATGGAACCGAGACCTTTTTCTGGCCCGACTACTGGATTCCCCTGGTCGATGCGCCAGAGACCGGATACAGTCCGCATTTTCTTGCCAATCGCGCGACCCACAATCTCTGGATACTGGGACGGCTGAAACCCGGCGTCACGGCGCAGCAGGCCACCGATGATTTGAACGTAATTTCCCGCCGCCTTGCCCAGCAGTATCCGACGGAGGACGATGATCTCGATGCGCGCCTGGTTCGGCCGGGATTGATGGGCGACGTGTGGGGCGATCCGATTCGCGCGTTTCTTGCGGCCATCATGGTGCTGTCGACGCTGGTACTGTTTGCCGCTTGCGCCAATCTGGGAAGCATCTTTGCGGTGCGGGCCGCGGATCGTGCTCGCGAACTGGCGCTTCGCCTCGCAATTGGGGCAAGCCGGGCCAGAATACTGCGCAGTCTGCTCACCGAGGCTGTGCTGGTGTCGGTACTAGGCGGCTTCACCGGAACGTTGTTCGCATCGGTCCTGCTTCAACTTTTGAGCCGGTGGCAGCCTTTCGTGGAGTATCCGATTCATGTGGTTGCCCTGCCAGATGCAAAAGTCTACGCACTCGCGCTGCTGTTATCTGTGGGCAGCGGCCTTTTCTTTGGGCTCCTCCCGGCGCGACAAATCTGGCAAACGGATGCAGCGCACGCGATGAAAGGTGGCACGAGCGTCGGCCCCGTCTTCCGCCGCTTCTCGATGCGCGACGTGCTGCTGTGCGTCCAGATCGCTCTGTGTACGCTGTTGGTCACGGGATCCTTCGTCGCCTTCCGCGGCATGGAACGGTCGCTGCACACACCCCTCGGCTTCAGTCCGCAACGCGTGATAATTGCGGAGACGCAACTGGGGATGGGTGGCTATACGGAGGCTCAGTCGTGGACGTTACAGAAACGCATGGCCGACGAAGCGGCCCAGATTCCAGGCGTTTCATCGGCAGCTCTGATCGATCGCGTGATGCTGGACAACGATTGCTGCGGGAGTGAAGCAGTTTATCGTCAGGGCACGACTGATTTCCGCTCCTCCCAGCAGAGCTTTGACGCCCACAATTTCTCCGTTTCGCCAGGGTACTTTGTCGCTGCGGGAACCCGTCTGCTCGCCGGTCGTGACATCAGTTGGCATGACGAAGCCAACTCTCCGCAGGTTGCAGTTGTCAACACCACTTTTGCGCATCTACTGTTTGGCAACGCTCCAGCGGTCGGTCAGCACTTTGAATTGTTCGGCGGAACCCTCAGGGAAATTGTCGGCGTAGTGGAAGACGGAAAATACGAAAGCCTCACCGAATCTCCGCAGCCCGCCATGTTCTTTCCCTTGGCTCAGGGAATGAATAGCAACGACACAGCACTGGTGGTTCGGTCCGCCTTCCCACCCGCGGATGTCGCTGCTGCGCTCAACCGGATGATGAACGCCATTGACCCCAATATTCCACTGACTGTGCGCACCTGGCCCGATGCGCTCGATCTGGCCCTCTTCCCAGCCCGCGCAGCGACGGGTGCTCTCGCCATTCTGGGTCTGCTGGCGGCGATGTTAGCTGTCACAGGCATTTTCGGAATGGCGGCTTACAGCGTCAGCCGACGCATGAAGGAACTCGGGATTCGGGTCGCACTCGGTGCGCGGAAGGTGCAATTGATGAGTGCCGCAGTAGGGCGTCCAATTGTGCTGCTCGGTGTCGGATCGGGTTTGGGTTTGGTTGGGGGAATCTTCGCGAGCGGCTTGTTGAGCCAGATTGTGTATCAGGCAAGTTCCGGCGACCCGATGGTGCTGGCCGGCGCAGTGCTTACGATGGCGTTGTTGGGCCTGGCCGCGTCGGCAATTCCGGCACGGCGAGCGCTCTCCATAGACCCGTCCAGCTTGATGCGGGAAGAATAAGGCTCAGTGGACTTGTCGCCAATGGGACAAAAGCAACCCGGCCCGTCTGCCCAGCTCAACCCGACCATGTCAGGGAATCTAGTGGAGGGATGGCGTCGGAGGTTCTACAGGGACAGGAGGCCAACCCCCGCAGCGACATCTTCGCCGTCGGTTGCATCCTCTACGAAATGGCGACAGGGCGCCACGCGTTCGAAGGCAAGACGCAACTGAGCGTGATGAGTGCGATCCTTGAGAAAGATCCCCAGCCCATTTCCGAGATGCAGCCCAGTTCGCCCGCATCTCTGGATTACACGGTGCAGATGTGCCTGGAGAAAAATCCCGAAGACCGCTTCCAGACTGCGCATGATCTAAAGCTGCAACTCGGCTGGATTGCGAAATCAGCGTCGCAGAGCGCTCCGTCGAATGCGTCAAAGCCACCGCGAATTCATATGTGGATACTGCGCTCGCGGTGCTCGCTCTCGCGGCGATTGCATTAAGCGTCGCGCTGGTTTCTTCTTCTCCGCCGCGACGCGCGCTGCGCACTAACCTCCTTCCGCCGGAAGGAACCATTTTTGAGACTCTGTATCGCAACGGAGCGCCGGCATTGTCTCCGATGGCACACACGTTGCCTTCATCGCCCAAAAAGATGGCAGGAATGTGCTTTGGCTCCACGCGCTCGACCGCCTCGTGTCCACTCCGGTCGAAGGCACTGACGAACCATTCTTCCCGTTCTGGTCACCCGATAGCAGAGCCATAGCGTTCTTCATGAGAGGAAAGCTGTGGCGTACGGATCTGAACGGCGCCTCACCGACGGCAATCTGCGACGCGCCCGAAGGACGCGGCGGATCGTGGGGCCGCGGGGACGTCATTATCTTCACTCCCTCGTTTGGAGGGCCGGTATTTCAAGTTCCCGCCGGGGGAGGCACTCCGCGGCCAGTCAGCAAGGTTCCCGCAGCGGCCGCCTATTTGTCGGACCGCTGGCCTTCATTTCTCCCTGACGGAAAGCACTTCCTCTATCTAAACAGTCCCTACGGAACCTTCGCCGAGAACAATGAGATCCATTTCGCCTCACTGGATGGAACGGATAAGGTTGTGCTGCGTGGGGGATTTTTCGTACCTCTATACGCGGCCGGCCGTCTCGTGGCCGTACGTCATGGCTCGCTATTGGCCTGGAACTTCGACGTTTCCTCGGGGAAGGTCACCGGTGATCCGGTTCGAGTTGTGGACAATTCGGGTGTTGATGACGAGAAACTCGTTTTGCGAGGACTAATGGTCGCATGAGGACCAATTATTGCGATTAGTAAGCGATAAGTCGGCTGGTGGTCGGTGATTCATCACAAGCGAGCCGGTCGTTTCTGGTGAGGGAAATGCCCAGAGTATATGATTTCTGCATGGCCGCTATCGAGACTAGCGCATGAATATAAATCGGCGGAGTTTTCTGGTTCAGGCTGGCGCGGCGTCCTTCAGCACAAGGATTCTGGGCACACACGCAATGGCGGCTGAAGGCGTGAGCGCAGTTGACCGCGAGCGGATGCGATCCGTGGCGGCCTTCACGGCGGAGACGCTGAGCACGGATCATCCGATGGCGTTCGGCGCAGACATTGTGAACACGGCTACCGGTGAGCGCCTGATGCGCGCGGTGAATCGCGTGGGTCCCGACCACGATCCCAGCGCGCACGCCGAAACCTTAACAATTCGACTCGCTTGCGCCAAGCTGGGCTCGGGATCCCTCAAGGGCTACACCCTGTATTCGACGTGCGAGCCGTGTGCGATGTGCATGGCCTGCGCTCTCTGGTCGGGCCTGGACCGACTGGTCTTCGGTGCCACGATTGCCGATGCGGGTCGGTTCGTTTCACAGATTAGGATCCCGGCGAAAGAGGTAGCCCGGCGGACCGATCTGCAATGTATGGTGGCTGGGCCGGTCGAGCGCGAGGTTTGCGTGAAACTTTTTACCGATCCGCGCATGCAAAAGACGTTTGCAATGTGGAAGAAGCATTGAGCGAACTCTGGGATATAGAGCCAAATATTTTGAACTGACTTTGAAAATCGTACCGGCCCCATAAGTGCCGCCGCCTCTGGCAATCCCATACAGGTTGCCGTTGCTGTCTATGATCCCGCCAAAAGCTGGAGTGTAAAGTGTCCCTGAAAAGTTGTAGAGAACAGATTCGGAATAGCCGCTGGTCGGTGCTGCATCGTTGACGGGGGGAAAGTTGTCCAGCGAATGCACTCCTCTTATCAATCCCGAGAGCGAGCGCGGAACGCTGGGGCGGTTGGCATGGGCATAATAGCTTTCCCCTTCACAACATAGTTGTGAATTTCCACCAGGAACGCTTCTTCTACCTGTGCCACCGTGCCGGTGAAAGTGAGCGTGGGACGTCTGCCATGAAACGGCTCGATCACCAAGCCATGCGAACGCAGCCAGGCTGTGACTGCCTGTAGTCGCTGATCAGGTCCGGCGCTGAAGCTAGCGGTTCCCGGATGGTTCGATGAACGGGGATCCATGGTCCAAGAGGTTGATTCTGGAGCACTGCCACCGACCCGATGCGCCAGCGATGGGTCGAGCGCCAGAATCATCCGCTGCATCCGCAGATTCAGATCAGCCCTCCCGATGTCATATTTCGGACTAGCCATCGCATGCAGGCGCCCGCCTGCGGGTACTCTGTCGGTTTCATCAAGATCTGCCGCGCTTTGAGCCATTACAGAAGTACAAAGGCAAACTAAAAGAACCGTTAGAAATAATTGCGAGCATCTCATGGGGAATTTCCTTTGTGTCCTCGAAAGCGGCTTGTTATAGGCCCTGTGGCCAGTTCGCAGCATGTGAAGAAGGGTTCTTCGTTGTTATTGTGTCCCAGCGCTCTGGCCAACATCGCCCCTTCCGCCCCGGTTCCTGCAACACTCCGCCTCTCTCGGGTTGAAGTACTGATATGTGTTGGCTTGTTGTAAATCGAATCGCAGAAACTTCTGGATAACGGGCTAAACATAAGGCTAACTTTCCAATGGCCGGCAAACCGTCCGGAATCGCGGGATGCCGTTGACTATCCAATGCCGTATCCGTAAGATGAAGCGACTCCTCGACCGCAACTCCAGGTGATCGACCAGACAATCTCGCACTACCGCATCATCCAGAAACTGGGTGGTGGCGGCATGGGCGTAGTTTATAAGGCCGAAGATAGCCGGCTGCACAGGTTCGTCGCTTTGAAGTTCCTGCCCGACGAAGTGGCGCGGGACCCGCAAGCTCTCAGTCGCTTCCGTCGAGAGGCGCAGGCTGCCTCCGCCCTCAATCATCCCAACATCTGCACCATCTACGACGTCGGCGAGCAGGATGCGCAAGCCTTCATCGCCATGGAGTTTCTGGATGGTGAAACGCTTAAGCACAAAGTCGAGAACCGGCCGCTCAAGATCGACCAGTTGCTCGAGCTTAGCATTCAGATTGCCGACGCCCTCGACGCGGCCCACAGCCGCGGTATCGTGCATCGCGACGTCAAGCCAGCCAATATCTTCATCACCAGTCGGGGACAGGCCAAGGTTCTCGACTTCGGACTTGCCAAGCTTGGCGCGAGCCGCAATCTCACCGCTTCCATGACCGGCTCAACCGTCGCAGATGTCCGGGACGAGCAACTCACAAGTCCAGGCAGTACCGTCGGCACAGTTGCTTATATGTCTCCCGAGCAAGCGCGTGGAGAAGAACTCGACTCCCGCACCGATCTGTTTTCGTTCGGCGCAGTAATCTACGAGATGTGTACCGGCTCAGTGGCGTTCGGCGGTAGTACTTCCGCCGTCATCTTTGAGGCCATTCTCAACCGCGTTCCGACACCGCCGCCTCAGCTCAATCCTGTCTTGCCACCCGGTCTCACCCGGATTATTGCCCGTGCATTGGAAAAGGATCGTGAGCTTCGCTATCAGACGGCTTCTGAAATGCGAGCGGAACTGAAGCTCCTGAAACGCGACTTGGATTCAAACCGGAGTGCGCCGACACAGACTCCGGTCTCAGCGAAAGATGCCGCAGCGGTAGACGCGCCTGCAACAGCTCCTGCTAGAAAAACACTGTCCATCCTATCAATAGGATGGATCGCATTTGCCCTCCTTATTTTGGGCGCAGGCGTGGGCTGGTTTGGCCACGCCAGGTGGATGCCCGAATCGCAGCCTCTCTACCATCAGCTAACTTTTCGCCGAGGTACCATTCGGTCAGCACATTTCACCCCCAACGGCCAATCGGTTGTTTACGGTGCGTCCTGGGAAGGGTCGCCGATTGATCTTTTCATTACCAGCCCTGAAAGCCCGCAGTCGAGATCGCTTAATCTCGTTGGGGCTGCGCTCTTGGCGATCTCCTCTTCCGGAGAAATCGCCGTATCCTTGGACAGCCGCCCATCCGGGGTTTATGCCCAGGTAGGCACGCTGGCCCGAGTGCCACTCAATGGTGGATCTCCTCGTGCCGTGTTAGAAAATGTTCAGTGGGCCGATTGGTCGCCGGATGGCAATAACCTGGCGATCGTCCGGGATGTGAATGGCAGAAACCGTCTAGAGTTTCCCATTGGGAAAGTGCTATTCGAAACCTCAGGTTGGATCGGCCATCCCCGAGTTTCGAGAAAAGGCGACCTGGTGGCATTCCTGGACCACCCTCTCCCCGGAGATGACGCAGGCTCTCTGCGCGTGGTGGACCTGAACGGAAACGTCAAGACATTGGCGGCAGACCTCAATACGGCACAGGGAGTGGCCTGGTCTGCTGACGGCGGAGAATTATGGTTCACCGCCAGCAAGCAAGGCGTTAAGCGGGCCGTTTATGCGGTGACCCTAAGCGGCCATCAGCGCTTGATTGCGCGGGTCCCTGACACCTTGTCGCTTCAGGACATCTGGCAGGACGGGCGCGTACTGCTCTCCCGCGACACGTGGCGAAGAGAATTGATTGGCCTCACTTCTGGTGAAAGCAAGGAACACGATTTGTCGTGGCTCGATTACACGTATCCATCCGATATCTCGCCCGATGGCAAGACACTGCTCTTCACGGAAGCTGGGGAGGGTGGAGGCTTGAACTACTCTGTTTATCAACGGAAGATCAGCGACACTTCAGCGGTTCGCCTGGGAGACGGACTTGGGATCACCGTATCGGCGGACGGCAAATGGGTGATTGCCAGTCCGCCCACGCCGCCCGCGCCGCTTGTTCTTCTCCCCACCGGACCGGGCGAGGCCAAGCCTCTGACGCACGATTCGATCAATCACAGCCGGGCGAAGTGGCTTCCGGATGGCCAGCGCTTCCTGTTCTCCGGCAAGGAGCCAGGTCACGCGGCGCGTATTTACCGCCAGGATTCGCCCGAAGCAAAGCCGGTGCCTATCTCGCCGGAAGGGGTCGATCCGCTCGTTCTGGTTCTTTCCCCCGACGGTCAGCAAGTGGTTGGCGTGGGGCCAGATGAGAAAGCCTATTTCTATCCGGTTGCAGGCGGTGAGCCGCGCGCTGTTCCAGGCATTGAGCCCGGAGAGCAACCTGTTCAGTGGAGTGACGACGGAAAGGCGATCTATTTTTACCGGCTGGGAGATCTGCCGGCCAAAGTCTATCGGCTGGAGTTGGCCACTGGCCACAAGACTCTGTGGAAGGAACTGATGCCTTCCGATTCAGCCGGGGTCAGCCGCATTGGTCCCATCCTTATTACGCCCGACGCCAAGTCCTGCTTATATGGCTACCACCGTATTCTTTCGGACCTCTATCTGGTGGAAGGATTAAAGTAAACGCACGCTTTTCTCGGTGTATAGATGGTAAATCAATGAATCGGGACACGGTACAAATTCCTTTGTACCGTGTGGCGGGCGAAAGTATAGAACGACGCGGTAGTGGCATCCTCTACTAGCTCGTTCACCACTTGCAGGTGTTCCCGATTGGGAATTTCGGCGGGATTTCTTATTCCGGCGGAAGGAAACGCCGGCAACGTTTCCCCTTTCTTGAGCGGAAAGACAAACGCTTTTGAACCGCTGGGACTCTCCATTGAGGGGAAGTTCAAAAACGCGACGGTACCGTCAGCAGACCAGTAGAGCCCGCAATCGTCGTAACAGATTCGGATAGCCGGGCCACCTTGCAACGGGATCGCTTCATGCGCGACGGAGTAGGTCTCATCCTTGATGGGCTGGAGAACTTCGGCATACTTTTCATCGGGCGAGATGGCCGCCAGGTAAACGATGGGCTCAGAAAAAACTTTTTCTTGCTCGGTTCCGTCACTCTTCATGCGATACAAATAATTCGAATTGTCCCCTACTTTGACGAAGTAGATCTTGCCGGAGTGACCGTAGTCTGGGTCTATCGCATCGTCCACTAACTTATGGGGACTAGATCGGTGATCGAGCGCTGCCATCCATATCGAGGGTTGGCCGGTTTTTTCGCGCATCATGTAGGCGATCGATTTCCCGTCTGGCGCGAGAGAAAAGCTCTGTACGGCAAAGCCCGGCAACACGTTTTCCGGGGCGCCGCTTTGCAGATCGGTTGCCCACAACTGCGCCTTCCCGCGAAGATCCGACGCGGTTTGCGGGCCCATGCGGTAGTAAAGCTTCGATTGGTCCGGAGAAATGGTCGGGTTTGCTGCATATCCGCTCGACGAGATCTGACGATCGCCATTCTGATCGTGCAGCCAGACGGTGCCCTGAGAATTTCCGACCGAGGTAACAAACGATCGGCCGTCTGGAGCGACTGCAATGCCTTCCTGTTCGGTGGGCCCCGACGTCATCTGTTCCGGCTGGCCGGTAGGAAAAGCCTGTCGCCAGATGTGAAATCCATTCCCGCCGGCATCCGAACTGAAGTACATCCATTTGCCATCGGGGCTCCAAGCCGCCGAAGTGCAATCGCCGTCCTGCGGCCCCACGGATTTTGGGGTTGGTGGTCCCGCGAACGGCACCAACCGGCAGGGATACCAACCGCCGAGTTTCATCTCGGCAATGAGAACCCATTGATGATTGGGCGATATCCAGGAGTAGTGCGCCATGTCGGTTTCTTTGGGGGGAACGTAAATGTCACGCTCCTCGGCCCGGCTTTCCGTAGACGTGACGACGGCGAAATGCCAACCTTGCTTCACTTCGCTGAACATCACATGCTGAGGATCGATCCACGTGAGTCCAGTTGCGTTGGAGAGAAAAGGTTGCGCCGGACCACCGAGGACCGGTACGACATTGGTCAGCCATTTCCCGTAGGTGCTGTAGGCGATTTTTGATCCGTCTGAAGAGAACGAGGGAGCAAGTTTCAAAGTACCGTCATTTGTGAGGCGTACCGGATCTCCATCTGGAAGGATCTTCACGTAGACCTCACCAGGAGCGGCGAATGAGAACCGTAGTCCGCGCACGAAGGTGAGCATGTGTCCGTCGGGAGAGAGCGCAGGGTATCCGGCAGAGTCGGTGAAATTGGTGATCTGCTGCCACTCGGCTGCATTCGAAGCGGCAGGTTTCGGTTTGTCGCGTAGATAGTAAACGGCTGCGACTGCCACGACCAAGGCCACCGCTGCGATTGCGACGGTTAGCCGGCGTTTTTTCTGAGGAGTTGTCGGCGTAACGCTTGCGGCGGGAACACGGCCTGAACTTTCGACCGCGATTTTGCCAGATTGGGTGTCGCGCTTCAATCGTTTGAGATCGCCGCGCAACTCGGCAGCAGTCTGGTAGCGCAGGTCACGATCCTTTTCGAGAGATTTAGTAATGATTTCTTCCAGCTTGGGAGGGATTTCCCCATTCAGCGATATTGGGCGCGGTGGATCTTTTTCGAGAATCGCAGCAAACATCACTGCAGTGGTTTTTCCGTCGAAGGGGCGAGCACCGGTGGCCATCTCGTATAAAACCGTGCCAAATGCGAACAGATCACTGCGCACATCAAGTTCTTCCCCGCGAGCTTGTTCTGGCGACATGTAGGCAACGGTTCCAACGGCGGTGCCGGGACTCGTGAGACGGGCGTCTAGGCCCGCGCTATCTCCGACCGTTTGGGCGGAGGAAGAGTGCAGACTCGTGGTGGCCAGTCCGAAATCGAGAACCTTGATGCGCCCGCGGTTGGTCACGAAAATATTGGCGGGCTTGATGTCGCGATGCACGATACCTCTGTGGTGGGCCGCATCGAGGGCATCTGCGATCTGGATCCCGAAGTCCAGTACCGTGTCGATCTTCAAGGGACCCGCGTGCAGCTTATTCTCAAGCGTAGAACCTTCGAGAAGCTCCAGCGCAATGAAATGCCGCCCGTTGTGCTCGCCGACCTCGTAAATCGTGCAGATGTTTTCGTGGTTCAGGGAGGAGGCGGCCCTTGCCTCGCGCTGCATCCGTTCGAGCGCAGCGCGGTCATCTTCCAATTCAACGGGAAGAAACTTGAGGGCGACCCTGCGGCCGAGGGTGAGGTCCTGCGCCTCGTAGACCACGCCCATGCCACCTCTTCCGAGAGGCTGCACAATGCGGTAATGCGAGATCGTTTCTCCAACCATCAGCTTGCGAAAGAAAGATTCCACGATGTTAGGGACGTTTTTGTGGCAAGTCAACGCGGTATGGCGCGGTCTCAATTGTGGGATGACGTAAGTCTTTATCGAACGCGCGCACTCGCCCAAAGGGTCACCTTAACTCTCGCAGGTTTTCGACGGACGGCACAAAGTAATAGGCGCCTGTGAGAGGCTGCGTATAGCGTGTCAACGCATCACGAGTGCCGTTCGCGAGCCCCGCCATGCTTTCGAGCATCTTTGTGAGCCGCCGCTGCTCTGCACTGAAACCAACAAAGACCGTGCCGTGGTTGTCGACATTTCCGTATGGCATGTTGCGACGGAAGATGTTTCCGAACTTGTCCTGGTCCGTTCGCGCCACGTGCGAGTCCTCGGGCTTGTTCTCAAGCTCGATGCTCTCGGCTTTCGTTCTCCCCATGACCATTTCTTGCTTGGCTACCGGCAAAGCCTCCCACTCTGCAGTCCGATGCCTCCACTTTTGCAATAACAGCACAGACCCTCCGGCGCCGGGCTCACCCACGGGCAGCAACGCATCTGCGGGCGCGTCCAGCAGGGTTGGGTTTTCCGACCCATCAACGAATCCGGTAAGGTCGCGGTCGTGCTTGTGCGCCCAGCCCGAGGTTTCTTCTTTCAGCGTGGCTTTGCCTGCGAGGTCCTGAATCACCGTCCGCGCCATATCGAAGACCACGTCATACGCGCTACTCGACATCCACACCAAAGCATCATGTTGCGTAGCCGGGATGACGAAACCCTCCACACCCTCGATGTCTTCGTTAAATCCTTCTACATTCGCGGGTGCATGCTCCGGTACCATTTCCCGCCAGAGCTCTGGTCGAAATCCGATGACGAAATTGACGCCGCCTGTGGTCGTCCGCGGCTCGCGGATCGCCGCGACAGCTGCCGCAAAGTCCTTGCACAGCTTTGGGTTCACCAGATCGAATTCGAGGTAAATGTGCGACGAGGTACCGAGAGCGAAAATGCCAGCCTGTGCGGTATTCATGCCGGAAGTATATCGAGCGCACGGCGGCAGATGAAACGGCTTCGCACGGTGAAACGACGATCTGGCGGCAGCCCTGGCGCAATGGCGAAGCCGTCGGCGCGCCGGTTCCCGCTCTTGCAGATTGACAATTTCCGCATTGACTTCGTTCCTGACAATTTGTCACACTTCGGCGGTCCTGGAAGGTTGGCCTATCTGCCGTGCGAGCACTCTTCCTTTTTCGACATGCGGAAAGTCTTGAGCAAGTGGTTTGCCTGGTCGACTGCGGCAAACGCGAAGCCGGACTGTGATGCCCTTTTAGTCAGTTTCTGCTCTCCGATTCTTTTTCACCCACATTTAGATTTGAGGCACCAATGAGACTTCGCATCGGATTTTCATCCTTGCTTGTGAACCGTCGGGCTCACACTGGCATCCTGGGCATAGGTTTCTTGTCCTTAGGTTTCTTGATGAGCTGCAATAGCTCGAACTTCAATACTCCGACGGAATCGATCGCGGCGACAAGCGGAACGCCGCAAAGCGCCGCGCTCAACACGTCATTTGCAGCGCCGTTGGTGGCGACGGTGACGATGGGGGGATCGCCGGTGAGCGGCGCCTTCGTAGTCTTCACGGCCCCGGCGACCGGGGCGAGCGGCACATTCGCGTCGAACGCGACGAATTCAGAAACGGATACGACCAACGGGAGTGGCGTGGCGACCTCGTCGACGTTCACGGCCAATGGAACAATCGGAGCCGATGTGGTGACGGCTAGCGTTGCAGGAGTGACGGCCGTGACCAGCTTCAGTCTGACCAACACTTCAGGACCAGCGGCATCGATCGCGGCGACGAGCGGATCTCTGCAAGACGCACAAATCGGCACCGCGTTTGGGGCGTCGCTGGTGGCGACGGTGGTGGATGCCAACCAGAACCCAGTGAGTGGAGCGTCAGTGACGTTTACGGCTCCAGCGTCGGGAGCGAGCGGCACATTTGCCTCGAATTCGACTGCCACGGAAACTGACGCCACAAACTCTAGCGGCATGGCTACATCGTCGGTCTTCACCGCAAACG
>JASHOT010000367.1 GCA_030040965.1 Candidatus Sulfotelmatobacter sp.
CGGAGCGAAGGGGCTCCTCAGGGCTGGCTCTGGTAAGCTTGATAAGAAATCAATCGTAAGCCATGGCCTCGCTATTCGCAATAAACCATAACTATTGACAACTACTCGTAAAATGTCCTACTCTTGCCGGCAATCGGTTCTGAAGTCGGAAAAACCTGCGGTTCGGCCACCTTCGTCCTGCTCGAAAAGTCCGCGCAGTCGGAGTAGGGATCACGATTGCTCGTGACCCCCTCCACGGATCCGGACGAGCGGTTTTCCCGCATCCGGCTCTTGCCTTAGGTGACGACGCCCATGCGCCGCAGAGGATAGGGATGACAAACAGAAGGCAATGGCAGCCAGCGAGTAATAAGACGCCGCATGCGATCCCAGAGGACACGGCCGTTCTGGCTCCGCCGCGACAGCGAGCGATGCCAATACCAGCCGACTCGGAATCGAAACATCGTCAGCGCCGGTTGGTTCCTGGGCACTCCGTAGTAACGGATGTGTCCACCCACAACCGCCCGCAGCCACTTGCCTTGCTCGGGGATGGGTGCGTGCATGCGTCGCTGAAGTTCGACTTTCACCTCATTCAGCTTCGTCTGCAGCCTTTTGCGGATCGTCTGCCGCAGCACCGTGAACCGTCCATTGCTCTTCTTCTTCACGCAGATATGCGTAAAGCCCAGGAAGTTGAACGTTTCCGGTTTTCCCTCACCACGCCCCTGCCGTTGGTCGATCGCATACGGACCGAACTCCAGCAGCCGTGTTTTCTCGGGGTGCAGCTCCAGGTTGAACTTCTCCATTCGTTCCGTGAGTTCCGCCCGAAACTGATCGGCATCCGCTTTGCTGTTAAAGCCCACCACGATGTCATCCGCAAAACGCACCACGATTACGTCGCCGTGCGCCCGCTTCTGACGCCACGCCTGGACCCACAGGTCGAATACATAGTGAAGATAAACGTTGGCCAACAGCGGCGATGCACTGCCGCCCTGCGGCGTCCCTTCTTCCACCCGTATCCGTTTCCCATCCTCCAGCACGCCCGCGTTGAGCCATTTCTGGATCAAGCGCACCACGCGCCGGTCGGCAATCCGGTACTCGATGAATTTCACCAGCCATTCGTGGGAGAGCCCATCGAAAAAGCCTTTGATATCCAGATCGAGCACCCAGTTCACTTTCCTCGTCAGCAGACCGGTGTAGAGCGCGTCCAGCGCTTGATGCTGGCTTCGCCCCGGCCGGAATCCGTACGAGAATCCCAGAAAGTCCGTTTCGTAGATGGCGTTCAACACTTCGACCGCCGCACGCTGGACGATTTTGTCTTCCAGCACGGGAACTCCGAGCGGTCTTTTCCGCCCGTCGCTCTTGTCGATGTACGTCCTACGTACCGGCTTTGCTCGGTACGCTCCTCGCTTCAGCCTATGGGAGAGATCCTGGAGGTTGTCCTCGAGGGTCTCGCCGTAGTGCCGCCACGTCTCTCCATCCATACCGGGCGAGGCTTCCTTCTTCAAGCTGAAGTATGCCCTGCGCAGCGTTTCCGGGTTGTAGATGTGGTGCAGAAGCGCCGTGAACCGCAACTTCTTATCCTTACTTGCTGCTTGACGTACCCGCTCCAGCGCGCTGAGCGCGTCTTCCCGGCTCGGTGTCCGGGACGCGTTTTGCTGGGGCAGGTTCCCTTTGGCCAGACCTCTTCCCTCTGCCCCCTCCGTTGCCGGCTGCCCGGCATTGTTCGGGGACTTCTCTGGTACCGTAGGTCTGTCCGACTTCCCAGGTCCGTTCGTCATCGGCGTATGTCCTTAGACTTCCCGATGCGTCCCAAGGCAACGGCTGCCCTGGGCAAGCCTGGGATCTCCCGGTTCCCGCGCGAGGTGCTTCCGTACGTGCACGGGGTCTCTGACCGCGCGGGACTCCGCTGCACCTCGCGATATCGGTGCACCGGATGGGGCCTTCCGCTTCTCCTTACAGCGTCGGCGTCCCGGAGTAAGTTTCTTACGCGGCTGAATACCCGGCCCGCCCGTTCCCTTGTCAACGCTTCGACGCCGCCCTCGCGAGCGGCTCCGCATGACTCAGGGCCGATGTGGGTCGCTACATCACATTCGTATGACTCTTTCATTCACTACACCTCGCCGGTTTAACCGGCGCACAAGGAGCAGAACCATGGCAGCACACGTTCAGCCTCTCACAAAACGACGCGCGCCCAGGCGTACTGGATGGAGTGCACTCGCCTCACACTATAAAGCGATGTCAAGGCTGCATCTGCATCAGCTTTTTGCCGACGATCCCAAGCGTGGCGAGCGCATGGTGCTTGAGTCGGTCGGCCTCTACCTCGATTACTCCAAGAATCGCGTCACCGATGAAACTCTCAAACTTCTCGTACAACTGGCCGAAGAGTCGAGGTTGCGCGACCGAATCGATGCCATGTTTGGTGGTGAAAAGATCAATATCACGGAAAAACGCGCGGTGCTGCACACCGCGCTACGCGCGCCAAGAGACGCTTCGATTCTCGTCGACGGAAAGAATGTCGTGCCCGAGGTTCACGCTGTGCTCGACAAAATGGCGGATTTCTCAGATCGGGTGAGGAGCGGCGCGTGGAAGGGCCACACCGGAAAGCGGATCCGCAATGTCATCAATATCGGCATTGGCGGCTCGGACCTGGGGCCGGTGATGGCCTACGAAGCCCTCAAATATTACTCCGAGCGAGCCATGTCTTTCCGCTTCGTTTCCAATGTCGACGGCACAGACTTCGCCGAGGCGGTGCGGGATCTCGATCCCTCCGAGACCCTGTTCATCGTCTCTTCCAAAACTTTCACGACCCTTGAAACCATGACAAATGCCCACACGGCTCGCTCCTGGTCGCTGGCTGGACTGGGCAACGACGAAACCTCAGTGGCGAAGCATTTCGTTGCAGTTTCAACGAATGCCGCGGAAGTCGCGAAGTTCGGAATCGATACCGCCAATATGTTCGAGTTCTGGGATTGGGTCGGCGGCCGCTACTCGATGGATTCGGCGATCGGCCTTTCCACCATGGTTGCAATCGGACCAGAAAATTTCCGGTCCATGCTGAATGGTTTTCATCAGATGGATGAGCATTTCCGCACCGCCCCATTCGAGGCCAATCTCCCGGTGCTGATGGGTTTGCTCGCCGTTTGGTACAACGATTTTTTCGGAGCGCAGACGGTCGCGGTCCTTCCGTACGAACAATACTTGAAACGCTTTCCTGCGTATCTGCAGCAACTGACGATGGAAAGCAACGGAAAGCATGTAATGCTTAACGGAAAAGAAGTGGCGCGCGATACCGGTCCCATCTACTGGGGTGAGCCGGGAACCAACGGGCAACACTCTTTCTATCAGTTGATCCATCAGGGAACGCGGCTCATTCCCTGCGACTTCATCGCCTTCGTCAAGCCGCTCAATCCTCTGGGGCGGCATCACGATCTGTTGCTGGCCAATGTTTTCGCCCAGACCGAAGCGCTTGCCTTTGGCAAGACGCCGGAGCAAGTGAAGGCAGAAGGAACGCCAGACTGGTTGGTACCACACCGCGTATTCGAGGGGAATCGGCCATCGAACACGATCTTGGCCGAGGAGCTGACCCCGGAAACGCTGGGCAAACTCGTGGCGCTGTACGAACACTCGGTGTTTACCCAAGGCGTCCTGTGGGACATCGATTCGTTTGATCAGTGGGGAGTCGAACTCGGGAAGGTCCTGGCGCAGCGCATCGTTCCGGAGCTCGAGGACAAAACTGAGCCAATGCTAAAGCATGACAGCTCAACCAATACTTTGATTCGCCGCTACCGCCAGCTTAAGCAGGCGCAACAAAAATGAACTTCCACGAATCGCAATTTCTCGATCAGGAGCACTTATGCAACTCGGAATGGTAGGACTCGGAAGAATGGGCGCCAACATGGTGCGGCGGTTAATCAAGAAAGGACACGAGTGCATTGTCTTCGACACCTCACCCAAAACGGTGAACGAACTTGCCAAAGAGCACGCAGTCGGAGCTGCGTCGCTTTCAGATCTAGCGAAGAAGCTCGCGGCGCCGCGTGCAATATGGCTAATGGTTCCTGCAGCCGTCGTCGATAAAACGATCGCCGCCTTAGTCCCTCATCTCGAAACCGGGGACATCGTGATTGACGGCGGAAATTCTTACTACATTGACGATATCCGGCGGGCAAAGGAACTGGCGCCCAAGGGGGTCCACTATGTGGACGTTGGCACCAGCGGAGGAGTGTGGGGGCTCGAACGTGGGTATTGCATGATGATCGGAGGAGACAAAGGCGTTGTCGACCACCTGGATCCGATCTTTTCGGCGCTGGCACCGGGCCGTGGCGACATCCCTCGCACCCCAGGACGGGACAATGTAAATGTAGATGGCACTGCAGAAGCCGGTTATCTCCACTGCGGTCCGAATGGAGCTGGCCACTTCGTCAAGATGGTGCACAACGGCATCGAGTACGGGATCATGGGGGCGTATGCGGAGGGCCTGGCGGTGCTGAGGTCCGCCAATGCGGGGAAGCGGCAGGAAAAGGTCGATGCCGAGACGACGCCATTACGCGACCCCGAGCATTACCAATACGACCTCAACCTGCGGGACATCGCGGAGGTGTGGCGCCGTGGCAGTGTGATAGCGTCGTGGCTGCTGGATTTGACCGCTACCGCGTTGTTTCAAGATCCTCACCTTACAAAGTTTTCAGGACGAGTATCGGACTCCGGCGAGGGGCGCTGGACCATCAAGGCCGCAATCGACGAAGCCGTTCCCGTCCCGGTCCTTACGGCTTCGCTCTACGAGCGTTTCAGCTCGCGCGGAGATGCGGCATTTATCAACCAGCTCTTGTCGGCGATGCGATATGAATTCGGTGGACACTTGGAGAAACCCGCCGAGCATTCAGAAGCCGCCTAAAAAGGAAAAGGAAATAAGCATGACTGCGAATCACTCGGATGCTCTCGTATTTTTTGGTGCCACCGGCGATCTGGCCTACAAAAAGATCTTCCCTGCTTTGCAAGCGATGGTGAAGCGCGGGCACCTGAACGTGCCAGTCATTGGTGTGGCCAAAGCCGGGTGGAATCTCGACCAGCTTCGCGAGCGGGCGCACGACAGCCTGGAGAAACATGGCGGAGTTGATCCGTCAGCTTTCGAGAAGCTGAGCGGCCTGTTGCGTTATGTTGACGGCGATTACCAGGATCCGGCCACATTCGCAGCGCTTCGCGGCGAGCTCAAAGATGCGCAGCGTCCCGCGTATTATCTGGCGATCCCGCCAGCCTTGTTCGAAACCGTGGTGGAGCAACTGGCGAAATCAAGAGGCTCCAAGGGCGCTCGGGTGATTATCGAGAAGCCTTTCGGTCATGACTTGGCTTCGGCGAGAGAGTTGAACAAAGTCCTGCTTGGGATTTTTGACGAAGCCGATATATTCCGCATTGACCATTACCTCGGCAAGCAGCCGGTGAACAACATGTTGGTTTTTCGCTTCGCCAACACCTTTGCGGAGGCGTTCTGGAATCGCAACTACATAGAGAGCGTGGAAATCACGATGGCTGAGGCCTTCGGGGTGGAAGGCCGAGGAGCCTTCTACGATCAAACCGGCACCGTCCGCGACGTCGTACAGAATCACATGTTCCAGGTGCTATCGAATCTGGCAATGGAGCCTCCCGTTCGATTCGACAGCGAGTCAGTTCGGGACGAAAAAGTGAAGGTGCTGAAAGCAATTCCGCCGATCGAAAAAAGTAACCTCGTCCGTGGCCAGTTCCATGGATATCGCGAGGAAAAAGGTGTTGCGAAGGGCTCCGAAACCGAAACTTTCGCCGCTCTGAAGATCGAGATCAATTCGTGGCGCTGGAAGGGCGTTCCTTTCTACATTCGTGCCGGTAAGTGCTTGCCAGTCACCTGCACCGAAATTTTTGCAAAATTCCGCAAGCCTCCCAGCCTGATTCCCGACTCTCGACTCACGGAGAACCACCTCCGCCTCAGGCTCAGTCCAGAAGCCACGATTGCGATGGGAATGATGGTACTCGCTTCGACGGAAGGCATGACGCTTCAGGCACGGGAAATGGTAGCCACCCGTTCTCCACGCGCCGGCGACATGGATGCTTACGAACGCGTGTTAGGGGCGGCGATGGAAGGAGATGCCACTTTGTTCGCGCGTGAAGACTATGTGGAAGAGGCATGGCGCATCGTCGATCCAATTCTCAAGCAGAACACACCGGTCTATTCGTATGCACCGAATACCTGGGGCCCCGAACAGGCAGAAGTCTTAACACCACCCGGCGGTTGGGACAATCCGAGCGCTGGCCAGGATGCGTTGTCTCTCGCGAGTCAGGCCGCTTGACACAATGACTGCTTTCGCTTTCACCAGCCACCCTTGATGGAGCATAACGGAAGGGACTGCGAGATGAAGATTCGTATCGTTGCAGATGCAAATTCCGCCGCCTCAGAAGCCGCGAAATTCATCGCTGGCCAGGCCAGGGCAGCGGTCAAGGACCATGCCTCTTTTGTAATGGCCGTGAGTGGAGGCCACACGCCGTGGGTGATGCTTCGAGCCCTCGCGCTCGAGGATCTGCCCTGGAATGCCGTCCACGTTGTGCAGGTAGACGAGAGAATCGCTTCCGCAGGCGATCTCGACAGAAATCTCACGCACCTGCAACAAAGCTTGCTTGAGCACGCTCCCCTGCCACCAAAGCAAATCCATCCGATGCCCGTTGAGTCCGCTGACCTGGAGGCGGCTTGCGCCCAATACGCACAGACTCTACAGATGATTGCCGGCTCGCCGCCCGTGCTTGACCTGGTTCACCTGGGCCTTGGGCCTGACGGACATACCGCATCGCTGGTGCCTGGAGATCCTGTGCGCAAGGTTAGAGACGTGGATGTCGCCTTGACGGAACCCTATCAAGCACGGCGACGTATGACGCTCACGTATCCCATTCTCAATCGCTCCCGCCAAATACTGTGGCTCGTGACCGGAAGCGAGAAAGCGGAAATGCTAGCGCGCCTGGTTGCGCGAGATCCTTCAATCCCGGCCGGTGAGGTTCGCGACGAGGACGCCGTGCTCATTGCAGACCGCACCGCAGCCAGCCGACTCGATAACGATTTGAAGGCCCAAGTAGCGTAGCGGGCTGGGAAATTCGAGTTCAACTTTCGTGTCGGTTTC
>JASHOT010000368.1 GCA_030040965.1 Candidatus Sulfotelmatobacter sp.
GCCAAACAGGTGCAGCCGCTCGCGGAAGTTTCCGATCAAATCCGCAAGATGCTGGCGCTGCAACACCGCGCCGAAGAAATTCAGGCGATCCAGCAGCCGGTCACCGCCGACTTCAATTCTTCCTACTTCGGACCAATGCCGAAGCGCAGGGCCTCAGACAATTCCAAACCCGAATCAAAATCCGATTCGAAATCGGACTAACCATAAAGCAACCCGAAAACCGCGTGCGAAATCGCATCCCGAAAAATAAGGAGAGGCGCAGAGGAAGCGACCGTTACCGGTTCTCTTCCCCTGCGACTCCATGCTTGATCCAATCGAAGCATTGCCGGGAATCAGAAGATCCCGGCGACGCTCCGTTTCCCACTCGAACCAACTATTTCTCCACCACCTGCTCGAAGCTGACCGACTTGCTGGTGATGAAGTTCAGGTCGCCGCTGTAGACCGCCGTGATCTTCGTCGAGCCAACCTTCAGATCCGAGACGGTGAAGGTCGCAACGCCGTTGGTCATTGGTGCCTGGCCTACCGGTTCGAACACGATGACTTCGCCGTTCGGCGGTGCCGGCGTGACTGTGGCCGTGAACGTTACCGCTTCACCGAGCGTCGACGGATTCACCGAAGACACGCAGGTGGTCGTGGTCACTGCAGCATCCGGATTGACCACGAAGACCGTGCCTTCGCCGTCCGCTCCGCCGTCGTAGGTCGTGCCGTAGATATAGCCGCCGTTGTACACGAGGCCGGCATACGCAACGGCGCCGTTTTCTCCGATGAAGGGCTGCAGCGTCTTTTCCGCGTACGTTCCCTTGCTGCTGTTGTAAGCCAGCTCGTAGACAACGCCGGCGCCATTCTTGCCGCCAGCGGTTGTCGCACCGTACAGGTTGCCGGAAGGATCGGCCACGACACCGGCGTAGGGCACCGTTCCGCTCGCACCGAACGAATAAATGATCTTTTCGGTGTACGTGTTCTTAGTGCTGTTGTAGACCAGCTTGTAGACGGCGCCATCGCTGTTTTTGCCGCCCTTGGTGGTCGTACCGTAGACGTTGCCTTCGCTGTCAACGATCGGTGTGCCGTTGGGAGTTTCGCCTTCCGTCGTCGCATCCGATGGGTTGAAGCTGAAAATCGTGACCGGATCGTAGCCGCCGCTGCCATTGGGCTCAAGCTTGGCTAGCGAGTTAGCCTCGGGCGCGTAAATGTTGCCGCTCCCATCGATGGCCAGCCCGCCGTAGGTGCTGTTGATGTTGGCCGCGACTTGTTCGGTCCATCCCCCGCTGCCGTTCGGGCTGAGTTCGAACACGGCTCCATTTCCGCCGGCGCCGCCGTTGAAAGCTGTGCCGTAGAGGTTGCCCGCAGAATCCCAGATGAGGCCGTTGACGGGATTGGCTGCATCCGGCTCCCCGGCAAAGTTCCAGAGCACGGTTTCCGTCCAGGTCGTGCCCGTTGTCGGCGGTGTCAACTCGTACACCACGCCGTCTCCGCTTGAGCCACCCACGAACGTGGTTCCATACAGGTTGCCTTTGCTGTCGAATACCACGCTGGCAAACACGGGATTCTGGCCGTCAGGGCAGGATGGCGAGGACTCGCAGAAGCTGTAAATCACGGTCTCGTTGTAGGTGCCGGTGCCGGTCGGCGTCAGCTCATACACGCTGCCATAACCGTAGGCGCCGCCATTGTAGGTCGTGCCGAAGATGTTGCCGTTGCTGAAGGTGACGCCGCCGTACGGATTCTCGCCGTCAGGCGTGCCGGTAAAATTCCACAAAACCTGCTCAGTTTGAGCCTGTGCCGCGACCACCAGCATCGCGAGCACAGCCAGGATGATAGCGCCGCGAATCACGGTCGCCAGTTTTGTCGCGCCTGCCTTGGGCGCAACGGCGAAATTCACTTGCTTGTGCATGGGTCCTCTCCTTGTACTGGGTAAACTTTTTTGGACTCGATCAATTGCGTGGGGGTGCTGCAAAAACCGTTCGACGATACCGTCTTCTTCTTATCGTGGTTTCGCCGTCAAACTTTTTTGGCCAGTAGTAATTCGGACGTCGTGGCGTTGTACTAAGTGCTCTTGCTTGCCGTTTACACTGCTCGTCCGTTTAAACTGCTCGGGGGAGATTCTTATGGTTTGGTCCGTAATGCGCCGGTTCGCTATGCATTCATTCGCAGGCGTTCTTGCTCTTTTCCTCGCGGCCGCGGCATTTTCTGTTCTCTCTACTGGTCAATCGGCCACTCTGACGGCGTCCAGCTTCGGATTTCAATGCGGCACGGGCAAGCTCAACAACTGTCCCAATGCCACATGGCCGTCGTCGATCGCGCAGCCCGGCATGATCCGCCTGTGGGACTCCCAGGTGCAGTGGCACCTGCTCAATCCCGCGCCCGGCGTCTACAACTGGCGCACGCTCGATGCTTACCTCGACTCGATCGCCGCCCACCAGCCGCGCGATGTCATGTATACCTTCGGCTACACGCCTTGCTGGGCCACCAAGGGAGAATGCGAACGCGCCTGGGGTTCACCGTTCCCGCCAACCGATCTAGCTGCCAGCGGCAGTCCGTCGTTCAACATTTTCGTCGCCGCGTTGCTCGATCACTGCTCGCCCGCCGGCCACTGCGTCAAGAGCACGATCAAGTACTGGGAACTCTGGAACGAAGCCAACGCCGAGCACTACTGGAACGGTTCGGTCGAACAGCTTTATCAACTCATGGCCCCCGCGGTTGCGAAGATCCGCGCCAAGATTCCCAACGCCTTAGTTCTGACTCCGCCCGCCAATCGCGGCGATACCGACTGGATGCGCAACTGGCTCAACCAGGAAAACCGCAACGGTCGCCTCAGCGACATTTACTCGTTCCATCTCTATTTGCAGAACAATCTTCCCGAGCCCCGCTTTCACACCATTCAGGAGATGCTCGACCTGAAAAACTCGACTGCTGGATGGACCAACACGCCCTGGGTCAACAGCGAAACCAACTTCGACGCCCGCACCTTTGCCTGCGACAGCCGGTTCACCACTGACGATTGCATCGGCCAGATGGTGCGCTGGCACCTGCTGCATTTTTCTTTTGGCGCCCAGCACGTGAGCTGGTATTACTTCAACACCACCATCGGCCGCGATCCCGCTTACAGCGCCGCCTATCACACCATGATGGATTGGCTGGTAGGCGGCCATTTCACCGCCGCCTGCTCGGTCGCGAACGGCGTTATCATCTGCCCGTTCGTGGAAGCCAACGGACATCACGCCCAGTTTGTGTGGAACTTCAATCGTGAAAGTTCGTTCGCGCCCGCGGCTGATTTTGTGGATTACAGAACCCTGAACGGCCACTCAACAAACATTTCGCACGGGCAGCAGATCCCGATTGGCGTTCAACCGATCATGCTTGAGAGCGCAAACTGACCATCCCCGTCGAACCGACCGCCGCTCGCTTCTCGTGCCAGCGCCGGTAGAGAAATCCGTTGGTCACCGGCTTCAGATCGGAATATTGCGCAATCGTCTTGAACAATCCTTCCAGCTGATCCCACTCGCGGTTCTGATCGATCTCCCAGCTGTGGAAGTAGAGATGTGCCATGCCGCCGCGCCGCGAGACATCGTCGAGGGCGCAGACAAACTGCCCGACCCAGGGCACGCGCGCCTTGAACGTCGTCAGATATCGGTAGGCTCCGCTGAAGTTTGATTCCAGCAGGCAATGACGAACTTGTACGTACGCGGGATAGGTGTTCGCGTAGGTGCTGATGTCCCAACTGAACGGGTCCTTCGGATAATCATTCAGAAAGTATCGGCACGTACGCCCGGCCAAAAAACCCGCTTCTTCCACGAACCGTTCAATTTTCCGGTTGTACTTCCCTCCCGGATAGCAGAAGGCCACCACCTCGTGCCCCAGCGTATCCTCGGAAAATCTCTTGCCGTCAAGGATCTCCTGCTTCGCTTTTGCCAGCGACATCAGGGTCAGGCGAATGTGGCTCAACGTGTGGCTGCCCACTTCAAATTGCCGGTCGATGTCGCGGATTTGCGCGAGGCCCATCACCTCGCGCTCGTGATTCTTTCCTGGAATGTAAAACGTCGCCGTCAGCCCATATTTATGCAGCAGATCGACGGTACGAGAATCGGTCGGATGGCCGTCATCGACGCTGATGGTGACGTACTTCTCGCTGTTGGCGCTTGCAGAACCGGCGGGCGCCCCAGGCCCCGGTTGCTCCCTCTTCATAAATCTCCTTGGAACGATCTTCTCGAGAGGTTGTCCGGTAACGACACGTCACTTCGATCAGATTCGCCGATGTGAAGGGGGAGTCGGTGAAATCCTGAAACCAGCTTTAGTGCGCGTTGCCCGCTTGCGGCCCGAGCGTCGACGCGCTCGAGTTCTCTGCCAGCGACCTTACGCCCACCGCGCATTGCCGATTATAGAACCGGAATGCGAAATACGGCATCTTGAACATTTTCGCGGTGCGGCCAAGGCGCGCCGGCTCGACAATCACGCGGAACAGCCACTCGATTCCCGCCATCTGCATCCAGCGCGGCGCCCGCGGCTTGCGACCGGAGACGAAATCCAGCGTGCCGCCCAGGCCATAGGCGCAGCGCACGCCCAGATGGCGCAGCAGGTTGGCATTCTGCGAAATCCACATCTCCTGCCTCATCGGACCAAAACAAACCACCAGATGCGCCGGACGGAAATCCTCAATCCTCGCCAGAATATCCTCGTTCCATCCCTGGTCCTGAATATTCCTGCAGAACGCGGGCGAATATCCGCCGATCGCCAGCTCCGGACAGCGCGCCCGCAGCGCCTCGACCGTGCCCCGATTCGCCTGCAAATCGGCGCCCAGCAGGAACACGCGCTGGCCGCGAGCCGCCGCATGATCGGCCAGGTTGTAGATGAAGTCCGACCCCGCCAGTTTGCGCAGCCCGCGTCCGGGATAAATCAGCGAACTGATCAGGTGCACGATCCGCCCGTCGATCGTATTCACCGTGTTTTTCAACACCGATTCGAATTCCGGATGTTCGTGCGCATACACGAAAATCTCGCTGTTCACCGTGACCACGTGCTTTAGCTCATTACGCTCATTCGAAAGCAGCTCATCCAGCTCCATCGACTGCAGCGTGAGCTTGCCCAGCCGCACCGCACAACGTGGGGCCGACTTCTGGGAACTCTTCAGCGTCGTCGGTTTGTTCGTAATCTGCTGATGCACCCACTCTGCGTCCTTGTATTTCATCCGCCGGTACGCCTGCCACGCCGACATCGGCAGCAGGGAAAACGCGATGCGCGGCAAAATATCCCACGCGCGCAGCAGCATGAACTTGATCTGATCCACGAAACGCTCACCCATCCCCGGCTTGGCCGCGTCATTTGCGGAAAAGCGTGCGCTCAGCATCCACGCGTCGCCCGACTGGGCCTTCCACAGCGCCTTGTAGCGCTCGATTTTGCCCGCCAGTTCGGCCGGCAACGCCTCATTCCGCTCGCGCGTGGCGACGATCGTGCTGCCCTTGGCCAGCGAGTGATGCGCACCCGTGAACACCGCCGAACGATCGGCGCGCTTCAAGTCGGTGACCGCCGGGTCAAACGGCAACTCCAGGAATTCGCAGATTCCCCGCATCGTCTTCTCGGTGTTGCCCACAAGATCGCGGAAGTGCAGCTGATGCACGGCCGCTCCCATGCGCAGAACCTTGTCGACCTGCGTCTTTAATTTTCTCGACGCCAGCAGCGCCTTGTGGTTCATCCCGGGCCGCGTAAACCACAGCGCCGTTGCCTTAGCCTTGATCACGCTGCGGCAAATTTCCTCCGGATCGCGCCAGATCACCACAAAGCGCGCGTCGGGAAATTCGCGATACAACGAATCCATGCGGTCGTAGTACGAAGGCGATTTGCAACCCCAGCGCGTTTTGCCCTTCTGCGCCGCATACTCTCGACCCGCCATCGCAAACGCATCAGCCAGCGAATGCACTTCGCCCGTCAGCCGCGCCGGATCCAGATCATGCCGGCTCACGCCTGCGTTCCAGTATTCCCACTTGTCGACCCAGTTCCGGCGCTCCGAGGCCAGCCGGAACATCGGCCACAGCACCGGCAGGTCCGATTCATAAAACAGCCGGATGTCGCGATGCTGATTGAGCAGCGAATACAGCAGCGTCGTGCCCGATCGCCACACGCCCACCACGAAAATCGGCGGCACGTGACCGTTGTGCACGCTGCTGGCTGTCTTCCCGCTCACTGATGTTTCGTCCAGACTTGCCGTGTTCAACTGATCCCCCATGGTCCCCGCTCCGAATTTATTCGGAGTGACGCGCATGCACTTGATATCAAAAATAAAGGTGCGAGTCGCGCACAGAAGTTCTAATTCCAGCGTGCGTTCTCGATCACCTTCTCGAAAATCGCATTCAGCGAAGCGTAGCGAAACTTCGCGTCGTACTCGCCTTCCACCAGCGCCCGGCCGTTGCGCCCCATGCGCTCGATCGCGTCCGGCCGTTCGTAGAGCCAGCGCACCTTGGCCGCCAGATCGTCGGCATCCTGCGACTTGAACAGAAGTCCGGTCTGGTCCGGCTGCACAATGTAAGGGAGCGCCCCGATCGCCGACGCGATCACCGGCTTGCCGCTCGCGTAGGCTTCGAGCACCACTAAGCCAAAGGTTTCGTAACAATGCGTCGCGCAAATCGTAAACATGCTGTTGCGCAGATACGCAGCCTTCTCTTCTCCGCCTTTGAACCCTACCAGCTCCAGATTCCTCAGCCCGCGCTCGCGGATGAACTCGCGCAACTCCGGCTCGGCATCGCCTGCACCCACAAATTTCACCGGGATGTGCGGCAGCCGGGCGAACGCCTGGGCAATCGTCATCACACCCTTGTCTCGATAAAGGCCGCCCAGGTAGAGCACATACTCGCCTCCGCCATACTGCGGCGTGAACTTCGATGTATCAATGTGGTTGGGGCAAACGTGAATTTTTTCTTCCGGCACCTGCGACTCGACCAGCAACTGCTTGGCGAATTCGGTCAGGCAGATGTAGCCGCCGATCTTCCCGGTAAAATCGAGCTTGCGATTCACATACAGCGAGCCCGCGTAGAGCGCGCTATAGGCCGTGCTGTCCTGCACGCACCGCTTCTCGATGGCCGGCCAGTAATTTCCCAGCTGGCAATCGCGGCACGGCTGGTTGTTCACATAGAACCGCGAGTTCGGGCACCACAGCCGGAAGTCGTGAATCACGTGTACCGATGGAACCCGCAGCCGGTCGAGCACGTGGTAGAGCGACGGCGAAATCAGCGGAAAAACATTGTGCACGTATGCGATGTCAGGCCGGAATCGCTCGACCAACTCCGTAATTTCCCGCACCGTGCGCCGCGAATAAATCGTATCGAGCGCAAGCAGCGCCTTGCCCGCTGCCGAGGCCGAAGCAATCTCGTTGCTGTTGCGGACGTAGCTGGTAACTTCGTTATGCTCGGCGAGCAACTGCTCATCCGCGCTCGCCACAATATCGGAGCCGGCATACTGACGAAACTGGTTATGCACCGAGAGAATGCGCATGCGGCAAGCTTATTGTAGTTGGCCGAATACCAGGCTGCTGCGCTCGGCGGCCGCTTTCGGCGCAAACTCCAGCAGTTTTTGGCTGACCACGACAAGCCCCATCATCAGCATGAATGGAGACGTGCACTTTCCTCCAAAGCTTGAGTTGAAGAATCCGTTGATCACCAGAAAAACGTAGAGCGCCAGGCAGCCCGCGGCCACGCGATACAGATATTCGTCCTTGGGCACGCGTCGCAGCACTTGAATCAGGTTCTTCGGTATCACCCACAGCATCATCACCAGGAAGAAGAATCCGACTATGCCCGTGTTATACAGCGATTCCAGAAACCCGTTGTGCAGGTGCGGAGCCGACCACCCCACCGCGTTCACCTGGAACATCAGGAACTCGGTTGCCATGTAGCCGTGTCCCTGAATCGGCTTGTGCGCGATTTCCGGGAGCACCGCCTTCCACAAAATGGTTCGTCCGGAAAACGACTCGGCGCCTTCGCGGTTCTGATAAAGATTCAGATAATCGCCCAGCGGAGTCGTGAGCACCAGAATGGTCGCCAGCATTCCGGTCGCGGCCATGTAGGTTAACGCCGTACCCATCCGTCCGCGAAGAATAAAGAAAAGCGCGCCGGCAAACACACAGGCCAGAACTCCGGTCTTGCTGCCCGCCAGAATCATCAGCGCCAGGCCCACGATGCCCCACAGCACCGCCCATTTGTGCATCCCTTGGCCCTTGTGGCGGGAAAAAACGATCATCGTCATCAGCAGCAGCATCGCCGCGTTCGGCGACAGCGCGTTGGGCGAAACGATGGTCGACATGCGGCCTTCTTCGTCGAACATCTCGCCGCGCATGGCCGCGATGATCACCGGCTGCAGCACGATAATGACATGCGCCCAGATGGCGAAGCACAGGAATGAAACCGTATCGTCAAAATCCCGGATGCGGATCGAGCACGCCATCAGCAGCAACACCACCAGGCTGATTTTGACCGCCCAGATCGCACCCAGCGAAAAGCGCGGGGCGTAAGCACAGGAGAGCCCGCACATCAGGGCAAACAACGTGTTCCACTTGTAATCCCCTTGAAACAGCTGCCGGAAAAATCCCTTTGCCCGCGCCGCACAAACCAGCACCGCGATAAGACACATGATCCAGGCAATGGCCTCGCCATACGCCGCGGTCGGAAAGACCCCAGCATAGGCGTTGGCGTTGGAGTCGGCGCTCCCTTCGCGGAAGAAGATGCACTCGCCGATCAGCATCACCCACCAGATCACAAAGGCCGGCTTGGGCGCGTTGCGCGGGAAGTAGAACGCCCCCATCAGGACGATGCCCACCGCCATGATGCGCAGCAGTTCCCAGGTCCAGTCGGTCGCAATCGAGGTCAGCAGCAGCGCCGATCCCACCGCCAGCGCCGTGACGATCATCACCGTGCGCAAGCGACCGTCGCCGGGCGCCGCTTCCGGCGCATACGAGGCCGAGGGGCGTACCGGCGCCTGGGGTCTTGGAATCGTCCCCGTGCCGCTCAACCATATGCTGTCCTTTTCTGCCATGCCTCTTTGCCTATCTCAACGCTCGAACTGTTTTTCTGTGCGTCATCCCGAGCGGCGCCGCTTTTCAGGCGCAGCGAGGGATCTCGCTTGGAGTGACTGCGCGGACACGCGAAGTTGAATTCTTACCCGCCCCGCGACCCGCTGCAAGTTACCGATGCCGCACCCTCACAACCGCAACGCCGGTTCACGCACTTCGGTCGCTTCCACCGGAGCCGGGGCTGGCCGCGTCAGCTCCGCGGCCAGCGGATAGCCCAACCGCACCAGCGCCTCGCCTGCATGTTGCTCGAACAGGCGTACCTGTTCGGGCGTCAGCTTCGACAGCCAGCCGCGCACTTTTCCGTCGCGCACAAACCGGCCGCGAATCGACGCCTTCACCGGCTCGCGGTTTTCTTTCTCGCGCATGGCCTCGATCGAGTTGTTGGCCACCGCCGTGCGAATCCGCTCTTCGGGAATATTCACGCCCAGAAAATCCGCCATGCGCTGAAATTGGGGCACGGGGTTGGCGCGCAAATCCTCAAACCGCACCAGCATGAAGTTATTGCCCTTCGCCACAGCCGAATCCAGAAAGCCCGCCACATGGTTCTGCCATGGCCCGTAGGCGCTCACTTTCGTGAACAGAAAATGTTTCAGGAAACTGTCCAAGTCTCCCCGGTAAAAATCGAGCGCCTTCAGGTACGCATATTCCGAGAGCATCACGTCACGCCCGTCGCGCACTACGTAGATCATGCGCTTGTATTCCTTGCGGTAGTGTTCGTGCGTGGCCAGCAGGCGCCCGCCGCCAGGCAGCAACTTCATCGCGTGCTTGTGCAAGCTGACCCCCGCCATCAGATTGTTCGTCGTGCGGAATCCCGCCGGCATGCCCGAAAGCATTTCGAACAACACGAAGCGGATGTAAGTGGTCCCCGATTTGGGATACGCCGCAAAGAAAACGTCTGCCGGCGTCAGGTCGCGATGCCGCCACCACACCAGCGGCGTCCGCAACGGAGTTTGCACGAACATGCGGCGCAGTTTGCGGTAAGAGGATGTGGGTTTTTTCTGCTTTGCTCCGGCATTCTGCGCATTTTCGCCGGCGCCGTTCTTGGACTCGTTCATCACAGCTCCTAGGTCTTGTTAAAAATTGATTTCAACTGTCTTGCTGTACGTCAGTTCTCGCAGTGTCCGCTTGCGCGGTCAGTAGTGCTTGAATCCCCAGGCTCTTCTTAAGCTTCTTCCGTGGTTTCAAAAGCCATCGCCGGCTGCTTGCCAAACCACTTGGGCGCCGGTTGCGCCTCGCCGGCGGCCTCTTTCTTCAGCCTGTGCCGGAACATCACGAACAGCGCAATCAACGAAAACAAGTCGGCGGCATTGCTGCCCCAAATGGCGCCCTTCAACCCGAATGCCCACGAGCACGGGACGCCCACCACCAGCGACGCCAGAGTCGCGATCGAAAGCGCCACGAAGACCGAGAACGGCGATTTCATGGCGCGCAGCGCAATCGCCGGCCCGAACGTCGCGCTCCAGAAAACCTGGCCCAGCGCCAACGCCGGCAGCA
>JASHOT010000369.1 GCA_030040965.1 Candidatus Sulfotelmatobacter sp.
GAAGAGATGGATGGTGGGACCTGAGGTCCCGCTGTGAGATTGAATCGAGTGACGAGCTTTGGTCTGCAAAAGTCAAAGGCTTCCTAACAGAGCGAAATGGCGCTTTGATAAAAGCAAAAGCGTCGGCGGAGGGCTGCCGCCCCAATTCGCTTGACTTCTGGCAGCGTCGTTAGAGACAGGATGACAATCTATTGGGAATTCGTGACGCGGTGAGCTAGCGCTCGCCCGGACAGCCGCGGGCGGCTGTCCCTACATGAGCAGTGCTATGGGCCGATGACAGCTATCTTCATCCTTTTGCCGACACGCAGCGAAAACCTCGCAGGGATTGTCTTAACGATGACATTCCTGCCATCGAGTTCGACAAGCGCGTCCGTGGGATACCTGACCGCGCCCTCTTTAATCCTGCGGGATGCCTCAGCACCTGAGACCGCGAGCCCACACCTCACGAGTAGGCGATCAAGGCGAACACCACGGTACTTTCCACCGTCCACCTCCCACAAGCCGTCGGGTCTCGGCGAGCGCCATTCAACCTCGGACACGGAAATCTCAACTTCTTCGGCTTCAACCGGCACCTCGTCCTTCTGGAACTGCTTCGCCCAATCCTCGCCGGCTTTCACTGCCGCCTCCGGCGAGTGAAAATCCGCCACAATCTTTCGTGCCAAGTTCTTCTTTGCCTGCATCGGATGCATCTCTCGCTTCATCTTTTCGATTTCGGCGACCTGCACATCCGTCAGCAGCTCGTAATAGCGCCACATCATCTCATCGGAGATGCTCATGATCTTCCCGTACATCTCGAGCGGCGGCTCATGAATGCCGATCGCGTTGCCCAGCGACTTCGACATTTTCTGCACGCCGTCGAGGCCTTCGAGAATCGGCGTCATCAGCACCACCTGCGACTCTTGACCGTACTGGCGCTGCAGTTCGCGGCCAACGAGCAAGTTAAATCTCTGGTCGGTCCCGCCCAACTCGACGTCCGCCTCGAGCGCAACCGAGTCGTAGCCCTGCACCAGCGGATAGAGCAGCTCATGCACGGAGATCGGCTTTTCCTCGTGAAAGCGCTTGTGAAACTCCTCGCGTTCCAACATTTGAGATACGGTGTATTTCGCAGCGAGCTTCACAAAATCGTCAATGCTCATCGGGCCGAACCAGCGACGATTGAAATCGATCACTGTCTTATGCGGATCAAGAATTTTGAACACCTGCGCTTTATACGTTTCCGCATTCTGCTCGATCTGCTCGCGGCTCAGCGGAGGCCGCGTCGCCGAACGTCCCGTGGGATCGCCGATCATGCCGGTAAAGTCGCCGATCAGAAAAATCGCGGTGTGCCCGAGATCCTGAAAATGTTTCAGCTTGCGCAGTACCACGGTGTGGCCGAGATGCAGATCGGGCGCGGTGGGATCCATGCCGAGCTTGACGCGCAACGGCTTGCCCGTCGCGCGCGACTTCTCGAGCTTTGCGCGCAGGTCCGACTCACGGATAATTTCCGCGGCGCCTTTCTTGAGATACGTGAGCTGTTCTTCTACCGGAGCGAAGTTCGACATGGGAACAGACATTATAAGGAATGGCGCGTTCGAGTCGTGGCTGTATGGTTAAAATGTCATCAAAATTTTCCGGCTTCTCATTCTGAGCGGGCGTTGTTTGCCGCGAAGGACCTGTGCACCTTTTCGACAGCACCGGCGATCCGGACATCTTGCATAGATCCTTCGCTTCGCTCAGGATCACAGTGCATGAATGTTCGTCTGCGCAAGGCCGCCCACTCCGATATTCCCCGATTGCGTGAAGTAATCGAGGCCTCGGTCCGCGGACTGCAAGCCCAGGATTATTCCCCGGCGCAGATCGAGGGAGCACTGCAAAGTGTTTATGGAGTCGACAGCCAGCTCATCGAAGATGGAACGTACTTCGTCGTAGAAATGGCGGAGGGCCAGAACAAGCGCATCGTCGCCTGCGGCGGATGGAGCAAGCGAAAGACTCTCTACGGCGGCGATCAATTCGCCGGTCGCGAGGATTCGTTGCTTGATCCCGCTCGCGACGCCGCAAAAATTCGCGCATTCTTCGTTCACCCTGACTTCGCACGCCGGGGCCTCGGAACCATGATCCTCGAAGCCTGTGAGAGTGCCGCCATTGCCGCGGGCTTCGCGCGACTGGAGATGGGAGCAACACTGTCCGGCTTCCCTTTTTACCGCGCCAAGGGATATGTTGAGGTTGAAAAACAATCGGCCCCGCTGGGGAATGGTGAAGTCCTGCCGATCGTGAAGATGACGAAGGCTGTCCGCTAGAACACCCAAACCCGCGCCGTGCTACTTTTTCTTAATCTTTTTCATCCTCAACCGCCGCCCCACCATCTCGTAGTTTCCTCGCAGTACGATGTTGATCGCTTCCGTGTAAGCGATGTGCTCCTGCTTGAGGATACGATCCGCCAGATAGTGCTCGTCGTCGAAGTTGAATACCGGCACCGCCCGTTGCACAATGATCGCTCCATGATCCAACTCTTCATCCACGAAATGCACGGTGCAGCCGGAAACCTTGACGCCATAGGCGACCGCCTGCTCCTGCGCCTCCAGTCCAGGAAACGCGGGCAGGAGCGACGGATGAATGTTCAGAATCCTGTGGGGAAATTGCTGCACGAACCAGGGCGAGAGCAAACGCATGTAACCGGCAAGGCAAACGAGATCCACATCATGTTGTTTCAGGGCCGCAACCACTTCCCGATCATGTCCCTCGCGCGATCTGCCTTTGGAAGGAATCACCAGTGCTGTCAGTCCGCGCTGGCGGGCCGCTTCGACGCCGGGTGCATCAGGCTTGTTTGAAATCACGACAGAGATTTTGGCGTCCGGAATGCGGCCGGCATCGATGCTATCGGCAATGGCAACGAAATTCGACCCGCGTCCGGAAAGGAGAATGCCGAGTGAGTGCATGACCGAGCTTTCAGCTGTCAGCTCTCGGCTGTCAGCCAAATCATCATAATTTACGGATGCGACTTCCGTGCCGCATAGGGTTAACCATGAAGCTGAGACTGATCGTGGAAGACTGATCGCGGAAGGCTAGCTGTACGTGACTTTCCGTTCGCCTTTGACAATCCGCCCAATCGTATAAGCTTTCTCGCCGACACGATCGAGCACAGTTTGCGCCTTCTTGAACTTCGCTGAAGGCACGACCAAAAGCATTCCCAGGCCCATGTTGAACGTGCGCAGCATCTCGTCTTGCGCGACCTGGCCCAACTGCTGCAGGTGCTCAAAAATCGGCAGGACCGGCCAGCTTCCAAGTTCAATCGCCGCTGCCGTTCCGCGCGGCAACACCCGCGGCAGATTCTCTGTGATTCCGCCTCCGGTAACATGCGCCATTGCCGCAACACACTGCCCATCCACCAACTTTCGCAGCGCCGGCCAGTAGCTCTTGTGCGTGCGCATCAATTCATTGCCAACTTTATTCTTGATCTCGTTGACGTAGGTTTCCGCAGAATAGCGGGCAACTTCAAACAGAAGCTTGCGCGCCAGCGAATATCCATTCGTGTGCAGGCCGTTGGATGGCAATCCGAGAATAATGTCGCCGATCTGCACATCTTTCCCCGTGACGATCTTTTCCCGCTCCACTACGCCGACAATGAACCCCGCCAGATCGTATTCTCCATCGGGATAAAATCCTGGCATCTCTGCCGTCTCCCCGCCGATCAGCGCGCAGCCATTGTGCTTGCACGCGTCTGCGATTCCCTCGACCACTTTCTCTGCGACGGCCGGATCCAGCGTCCCAGTCGCAAGATAGTCCATGAAAAACAGCGGCGCCGCACCCTGCACGGCAATATCATTCACGCAGTGATTCACCAGATCTCCGCCGACGGTAGAGTGCAGGTCCATCTCGAAGGCAATTTTCAGTTTCGTTCCCACTCCATCAACGCTCGAAACCAGCACCGGGTCGGTGTACTTCGTCTTATCGACCGCAAAGAGCCCGCCGAAGCCGCCAATCTCGCTCAAGACTCCACGTGTAAACGTTTTGTGGGCGAGATACTTAATCCGCTGCTTGGTGCGATTGGCGCGGCTGATATCTACGCCCGCATCGGCATAGGTAACGGGCGTCGGGCTGGACGTGGGTGCTTTCGCCACAGATTCTTCTTCCAGTGTTGAAGCGTTTGCGTGGGATCAGTGCCGGACGCCGGAGCGCTAAGGCCGCTCATTGTAGCATGATCGAGCGAGGTCGCTTGCAGACAGGAGTTCCAACAGAAAATCCTGACTGTAGCGGCGTTCTTGTGAGTTCAGCCAATCGTAGAATCGCTTACGTCGCCCGCGAAGTGCATGGCTGGAGGTTGGAATTTTCCTGTCGAGTTCAGCTTTACGAATGACGACCCACATTCCAACGAAGTGGCAAATCACGAATGGCACACCAGCAACGAAATACCCCAACACTGGATGGGACCGGGGCCAATGGCGGTAAACAAAAAACCCGAAAAATGAACCAAGAAACAGCGAATAAAGAATCCCAGTCAACACGGACTGATCCTTCTTACCGATCATAGGGAAATTCTATAGTGGGCTCGGATCAGGTAGATACACGTCCGAACCTTCCACGGGCGCGTACGCCCGTTCGACACCGCCGGGCCGACTAGTGAGCGATGAAGTCCGAGAAGAAGTAGGCCAGAACTCCAAACAACGCCAGACCGCAGATTCCATATGCGGTCAGTACCCAGGCGCCGCGGCCTTCTTTGTGCCTGATGGAAGTACTGCTAGAGGACTGCTCAGTGGAGAGAACGACAGGGGCCCGATCTTCCATGCAAAAAACCTCCGACGGAAAGATCGTGGCGCAAGTACGGTTTGCGTCACGCCTGCTCGCGACGTGGCGTAGCAGGACTATCTACTGCGA
>JASHOT010000038.1 GCA_030040965.1 Candidatus Sulfotelmatobacter sp.
GAAGTCGGGCAGTTGCTCGATGCCTTTGTAGAATGTGACCGGCAAGCGGCCGGCAGGATTGTTGACGCCCGCGAGCGTTTGTGCGATTGCTGTGCCGCCTTCTTCGCCCGCGTACCAGGCGTCAAGAATGGCATTGGCGTGATCGTTGGCCCAGTTGACCGCAAGCGCGCTGCCGTTCATCAGCACCACTACAAGCGGTTTGCCGGTGGACTTCAGAGCTCCGAGCAGCGCTTCCTCTTCCGCGGGCAGATCAAGGCTGGTGCGATCGCCGCCGCGGAATCCGGGCACATTCACCTTCATCTCTTCGCCTTCGAGTCTTGATGTGATGCCTACGACTGCGACGACAACATCAGCCTTGCGGGCGGCTGAAACCGCCTCCACCAGCGGATCGCCGGTCACCGGAAGCCAGACCAGCCTGGTGCCAAATCCTCCCATGCCGTATTCGACCTTGATCGGATAACGATGTCCCTTGGTCAACTCGATCGTCGCGAATTGCGCGTTCGGATCATGCAGAGTGAGATCGTCAACGATCAATTTGCCATCGAGCCACATGCGATCCATGGAGCCCGTGAGTCCGATCTGATAATTGCCAGACTCCGCCGGAGTAAGAAAACCGGTCCAGCGAACGGAAAAATTCTTCAGACCTTCGGGCCTGGGCAGCGCATGCGAATCAGGGTGGCGGCCCAGTTGGAGATCGATGTATGGGTCGATACGAGTGACTTTTGGGTTATCGGAAAGATCGCCCGCGATGTATTCGGCCTGTAAACCAGGCTTGCCATCGGGGGAAGTAAGCGCAGATGTTGGAACGACTGGAGGCTCGCGTAGAAAATTCGTACCGGGCTCATAGGAAACCTGCGCCTCTCCAAACTGTTTCCGCATCCCCTCGAGCGCCGTGACCGCGTGAGAGGCGGTGCCGGCGTAATTTCCATGCAGCACCTGAGTCGATTCCGCCAGCGGCCCGACGACCAGGATTTTCTTCATCCCAGGGGCCAGCGGCAGCACGCCGTCGTTCTTCAGCAGCACCATCGATTCGTTTGCAATCCTGAGCGCGAGTTCGCGATGCGGCGCGCTGTCAATTTCTGAATCCGGCGTCTGCGCATACGGCACCATCTCCGGAGGATCAAACATTCCCAGGCGCATCCGGGCGGTGAAGAGTCGGCGTAGCGACCGGTCGAGATCTGCTTCGGTCAGCAATCCTTGATTCACCGCGTCTATAAAGGGTTTGTAGTCGTGATCGTCTTTTGTGACAGTAAAAAAATCGGCGCATTCGTTGTCCATGCCGGTCTTGATCGCCGCCGCGGCTGCTTCCGCCTGACTCTTTACGAAGTGGTGTCCCTGATACATGTCAACGATGGCGTCGCAGTCGGAAACGACGTAGCCGTTGAAATTCCAGGCGTCGCGCAGCGTATCCTGCAATAAAAACGTATTGGCGCATGCCGGCTGGCCGTTGACGCGGTTGTAGGCGCACATGATCGATTCCGCCTTGCCTTCCGTCACAGCGGCGCGAAAAGCCGGCAGATACGTGTCTTCCATATCGTGCTTTGAAACCGGCACATCAATCGTATGCCGCAAGGGTTCCGGACCACTGTGAACGGCAAAATGCTTTGGGGTTGAAATCACGCGGTAATATTTCGGATCGTCTCCCTGCAAGCCCGTCACGAAGGCTATCCCCATGCGGCCCGTCAGAAAGGGGTCTTCGCCATAGGTTTCCTGGCCGCGTCCCCAGCGTGGGTCGCGAAAAATGTTGATATTCGGAGACCAGAAATCGAGGCCTTCCATAATGTCGCGTCGTCCGGCGCGAACCGCCTGGTTGTGCTTTGCACGGGCCTCAGTGCCGATTACGATCGCCATCTGATGAATGAGCGGATCGTCAAAGGTAGCGGCCAGTCCGATCGGCTCGGGAAAAACAGTGGCGATTCCCGCGTTGGCCACGCCATGCAAAGCCTCACTCCACCAGTCGTAGGCCGGGACATTCAGTCTCGGAATGGCTCGTGCCTGGTTGACGAGCTGGGACGCTTTTTCCTCCAGCGTCATTCTGCCAATGAGATCGTCGACGCGGAGATTGACTGGCTTGGACGGGTCGAGGTAGACAGGAGTCGCTGTCTGAGCCGCGGTCCAACCGGGCAGAAGCATGAATAAAACCGGGAACTGCAGAAGGAATTGAGACAATACCTTGCGCATGGACGACCTCCTGACCAACGCAGTACTTCACTGGTATAGAAGCGAAGGCCAACCGTAAACGTTTACGCTAAGTCGAGGCTTTGTAGCACAGTGAAAATCGTGCGGTCAAGTTTGCGGGAAACAGTGCGAATCTCAGGACAGTCTTATTCCGACCGTATGCCAAGTCAACGCCCCTGAATTTCCTTGAAAGGTTCTAGCAAAATTGTCAGCGGCTTGAGGCGTTATTCTTCACTCTTCTGCAGGCTACAAGAATCCGCGTCCAGGGTTGGTCCTCGATGCGGCTGATTTGTATGACGGGATGCGTATTTGTGGTCGCGTGAATGATCTCGCCATTTCCGATGAACATGGCAGTGTGTGTGATTTTGTCGGCGCTGCGCCCAAAAAACAACAGATCGCCCGGCTGCAGATCTTTCCGGTCGATCACTTCCATTCCATCCCACGCAGCCTGAAGGTCCGCGTCCCGCGGCATATTGATTCCGCGGCTGCGCACCAGCATCTGCGTGAAACCGGAGCAGTCATAACCGTAACTCGACCGCCCTCCCCATAAATAAGGAAGGCCGAGAAATCTCCTGGCCAACTCGATCGACTGCTCGATCGTCAACGGCTTTGGATCGCGAATCACGTCGCTGCGCTGAATCCAGGCCCCGCGCCCGTCGGGCAGAACCACCTGCAGCCATCGGCCGCCGTCGTCTTTCGCATCCGCGGCTATTTCCAGCCGCGTTTCAAAGGGAACTGTGAGCAGAGGAGCATGTTCGGTGACGTCGGTCTCACGGTATAGATTCGCAAACAGACTCTCGACCTGCACAGAACGGTTTTCGGACGCATAAGGATCGGCCGAGCTTCTCTTCAGCAACTCCGAGGTCGGGATCCACCCTGTGTATTGATCGGGTGTTCGTACTTTTGCCCACTTCTTTTTGACTTCGAGAACGGCAACGTTGCTGCCGAAAATCGCCTGGGAGACGACATCGGTATTCGCCGAGGCGGCGGAGTACATGTTCGCTACCGGAATGGCAACCACACGCGTGTCAGGAACCCTCGGTTTGGGTGATCCCGCAGCGGCAATGCAGGTGGCTAAAAAGAAGATGCCAGCTGCATAAACAACAGAGACCCGCACTGCGAGAAAACGTTTAAGCGCACGGGAAATGGATGCGAGGCGACGAGTCAAGGCTCCTGGTCCGGTTGTCATGATTCGCCGTCACTCTGCTTCAAACGAAGCTCACCCCGCAGACATAACCTTGAGTCCACCGATTTCATCTTAAACGGCGTTTCGTTCTCAGAAATACAACTTCAGGCCCAGCTGCAGAATGCGCGGATCCCGCGCGCTCAGAATCTGGCCCAATCCTGACCCGAAATAGGGGTCAGGCAGGTCGAGATTGGTGTGATTGAAAACATTGAAGGCTTCCGCGCGAAATTGCGTAGTGAAGCGCTCGTTAATCCTCGTGTTCTTGAATAGAGAGAGATCCCAGCGTTGGACTCCAGGTCCGCGAACCGCTCCATTGGGCGAGTTGCCAGGACGGGCTTCGTTGGTTGGCACCAAGTTAAAGGCGCAGGGGTTGAACCAGGCGTCGAAAGTGTGAATCTGCGTTGGTGCGGTGCAGCCCGGATTGGCAGCCACAGGTCCAGCGACGTTCGGATTGCCTACGATATCGGGGCGCCCACTCGAGAAGCTGTTGCCATCGATGACGCCCTGGCCGGCAGGATCTTCGTCGAATTGGTAAATCGAATAGGGCAAACCGGTAAATGCAGTCACAATACCGGAGAATTCCCATCCCCCGAGTACATGACCGGCTACTCCTGACTGCGTCGCATAAAACGGGAGATTGTAAACGAAGTTGATGTTCAGAATCTGGCG
>JASHOT010000370.1 GCA_030040965.1 Candidatus Sulfotelmatobacter sp.
CATCTCGGCACACACGCATTCAGACACACGCATCGCACTTGGCTTGATGTCGTCGGAACACCGATTGCAACTCAACAGAAAATGATGCGGCATTCCGATGTGCGCACCACGATGAACATTTATGGCACCGTATTCGATGATTCGATGATGACTGCGAGTGGCAAGGTAGCGCAGCTTGCTTTTCGTGTAAACGGAGCGCAAGCAGAGCGCAGCGAGGGATAAGCCGTTGAAAAAATGGCTCCTCAGGTAGGACTCGAACCTACAACCCTCCGGTTAACAGCCGGATGCTCTGCCATTGAGCTACTGAGGAGTGGGCGCCAGCCGCAATGCGACCGGCCGTTGGCTATCGACACCAATCATAGCATCGATCGCCAGGCGCTGAAAACCATTCACGCTTCAGGAATTGACCGAAAGCTGGCCGCAGAATTCCAATGCTGTCGCGCGGCACTTCGCGCGTGGAGTGCGACGTGCTGAGTCGCTACGCTTTGAAAGTTCGAAATCACCAATCGCTCTTGCTCTGAGCGCACGAAATCGCTTTTCTTAGCAGCTCTTCAACCCGTTAATGGACTCCGCGAGTATTCAGGAAATCGCCGTATTTCTGGTCGACGCTCTGGATATGATTCCTGAGCCACTCCTGCAGGAATAGCATCAACTGCGGGGTAATACTTGACCGCCCGGCATCGAACTCCTTCTTGAAGGCTATCACTTTGTCGCTCAGACCCTTATGCGCGGCGCGGTGCGAGATCAGCCCGGGATACTTGTGCTTCTCAAGCATCGCCTCCTCGGCGGTGAAGTGGTTTACCGTGTACTCGATCAGACGACGCAGAATGTCCCCGGCAACATCCTTGCCATGGCCCTGACCCATGGCGGTGTGCAGTTCGGCCATCGGCTCGAAAAGCTTCTTGTGTTGATCGTCGAGGGTCGTTACCTTCACGCTATAACTGTCTCTCCATTGGAAAACAGTGCTCATTTGCATTTCCTCGCGGCAAGCAGTCGTTTCGTCCGCAAAATCAGACTAGCGGCTGGCTCGGCATGCAGCCCAGATTACCGAGGTCTGCATCGGATTACAGGATTCCCAGTTTGAATCGAGTTCCAGTCTCGGAAGAACAACCCCTGTTTCTGTTACGCTGAAAATGAGTCGAGGTGGTTATGTCAGGAGGTTCCGGTTTGCTTTTCGCGTTCGCTTCTCTGTCCCTCATCATGGCCACGCTCTACGCAGTGGATAAGACTAAGGCCTCCACTCGCTCCCCTGCCGCCGCTCCGACCGCGCCTCCGCTGGCAGAGAAAAAGCCGGTGGCCGAATTCTTTCACGGCACCAGGGTGATCGATAGCTTCCGCTGGCTCGAGAACGCCGACGGTCCGGAGACGCGCAAGTGGGTGGAAGAGGAAAACGCGTACACACGTGCGCTGCTCGACCCCCTGCCCGGGCGCGAAGCGATTCACCAGCGGTTGACCGAGCTGCTTGCGATCGGAAACATTAGTCCGCCCGTGATCGCGGGCAGACATTATTTCTATACCCGGCGCGAGGGCATGCAGAACCAGCCTGTCCTTTATGTGCGCAATGCTGGCATTTCTGGCGATTCGGATGTTTCGAGCAAAGAGAGTCCCGACCGCGTTCTCGTCGATGTCAACACCCTCGCTACCGACGGCACCGTGGCGCTCGACTGGTTTCAGCCGAGCTACGACGGAAAGTACGTTGCCTACGGAACTTCAACCGGCGGCTCCGAGATGAGCACCTTGCACGTGATCGAAACCGCGACCGGTACGATTCTTCCCGATACCATCGAAAGGACTCGCGCCGCTTCGATTGCGTGGCTGCACGATGATTACGGTTTCTATTACACGCGCTATCCCGCGCCGGGCGACGTGCCGGCTGGAGAGGAGATGTACAACCGCCACATTTTCTATCACGAACTCGGCGATGATCCGGTTCACGACGATGCCATCTTCGGCGAAGGCCGCGATCAAGAAGACTGGCCGGGCGTTTGCATTTCCAATGACGGCCGCTGGCTGCTGATCGATGTCGAACAGGGATGGACAAAATCCGAATTGTTCCTGATGGATCTTAAAAAAGATTTGCCGCCCTCGCGAGTGACTACAGGAAAAGACTTTCTTTATCGCGGCGAAGTATTCGACGGCAAGATCTATATCACCACCAACGAAAATGCGCCACGCTCCCGCGTCTTCGTCACCAACGCCGGAGACTTCGATCGCGACCACTGGAAAGAAATCATTCCTCAGACGGATGCCGTTCTTCAGGGCGTCGCGGTCTACGGCGGGAACCTTTTTGCGCAATATGAGCAGAATGCGACGTCGCAGCTGCGCATTTTTGATCTTGCGGGGAAAAAGATCAGCGACATCGCGCTGCCCGGCCTTGGAACCGTGTTCGGAACGGGCGGCAAATGGAACCATGACGAGGCATTCTTCGGATTTCAGTCTTTCACCGTGCCGCCAGCGATTTATCGTGTCGACCTGAAAGCAATCCATGTTGATACCCGTGAGGGAACCAGCCATTTCGAGCATGACGTGATCCCGAATCCAACCCTGTGGACCAAAGTCGACGCGCCCTCTGTCGATCCCTCCGGATACGAAGTCGCTCAGGAATGGTTTGCGTCGAAAGACGGCACGCGCGTGCCCATGTTCATCGTGCACAAAAAAGGATTGACTAAAGACGGCCACAATCCCACGCTGCTCACCGGGTACGGCGGCTTCAATGTCAGCCTGACGCCGGCTTTCAGCCGCACCGCATATTTGTGGATGGAGCGCGGCGGTGTTTTTGCCGTCGCCAATTTGCGCGGTGGCGCAGAGTTTGGCGAAGACTGGCACCGCGCCGGCATGCTCGACAAAAAGCAGAACGTCTTTGACGACATGATCGCTGCCGCCGAGCACCTCATCGCCGAAAAATATTCGGATTCGAAGCATCTCGCGATTCAGGGCGGATCGAACGGCGGCCTGCTCATGGGCGCCATGATCACCCAGCGTCCCGACCTGTTCCGCGCCGTCGTCTGCCAGGTGCCGCTGCTCGACATGCTGCACTATCAGAATTTTCAGATTGCCAAGCTCTGGATTCCCGAATACGGCAGCGCCGACAATCCCGATCAGTTCAAGTGGCTCTATGCCTACTCGCCCTACCATCACGTCAAGGCCGGCGTTGAGTATCCTGCGGTTCTGTTCATGACGGCGGATACCGACACGCGTGTCGATCCCATGCACGCCAAAAAAATGACCGCGCTGATGCAGGCCGAAGCCAGGAATGGATCGAGCCGCACCCGCCCGATTCTGTTGCGCATCGAATCCAAGGCGGGACACGGCGCCGGCAAACCCGTGGCCAAGCAGATTGAAGAGTACACCGACCTGTATTCATTCCTATTCTGGCAAGTGGGGAAGGAATAGCTTTGCAGGGGAAAATTAAATCGAACGGCAAAGCGCCGCAGACTCTGCTCATCGATGCCGATGACACCCTCTGGGAGAACAACATTTATTTCGAGCGCGCCATCGCGCGCTTCATCTCGTTTCTAAATCATCACGAATTTTCCCCCGAGCAGGTGCGGGAAGTCCTCAACGATGTCGAGCGCGACTGCATCGTGACCCACGGCTACGGCCTGAACAGCTTCGCCCACGCGCTGGTGCGAACATTTGAACGCCTGAGCCCGCGTCCGGTCACACCCGAACTGGATGCGCAGATCGTCGGCTTTGCCCACGGCATCGAGAATCACAGCATCGAATTTCTGCCGGAAGTGCCGGAGACGCTCGCCTACTTGCGCCATCGCCATCGCCTCATTCTCGTCACCAAGGGAGCCGTCCCCGAGCAAACAGGAAAAATCGAGCGCTCCGCCATTCGCCAATATTTTGCGGATGCCGAAATCGTCGCCGAGAAAAATGCCGATACGTACGCGCGCATCGTCGAGCAGTTTCATCTGGATCGCGCTTCCACCTGGATGGTCGGCAACAGCCCGAAATCCGACATCAATCCGGCGCTTGCCGCCGGACTGAACGCCATCTTTGTTCCTCACGGCGACACCTGGATTCTCGAGCACGAAGAAGTGAACTCCGCGCCTCCGCAGCAAAAACTTCTCATCGTCGGCCGCTTCGCCGAATTGCGCGAACACTTCTAGATCGTCTCTGTTCATATAAAGACCAGGTAGGGACAGCCGCTTCCGGCTGTCCGGTGGAGCGAAGGTCGACAGCGTACAATCCGCGAAGGTCGAACTACACCGTTGCCGTCTTTCGCTATGGCGCCTTTGTGCGGGGAATCCAGCTGGTCAAGCATGTCATCCATTTCTTTAACAGCATCAAACTAACCAACAACCATCTATCGCGTTAGCTGCGCGCTGCATGTTACCCTCATTCTGCTCTGCGATCTGGCTCCCACTTCGTCGGTGGCGATTCAGACCAACAATCTACGTCGGCTGTTGCACACGGTTGAGGCGCTGTCCGAGCTCGGTCCCGCGCTGACGGCGGAGCGCGACTTCGGCGAGACCTCACGCCTCATGCTGGCCGCCATCACCGAAGCGGCGGGCGCGCGCGAGGGCGTGCTATTCCTTTTCAACGATAAGCCCGCCATGCTGACTTCGGCCGCGGCTCAGGGATTCGCCCTGATGCCCGATCCGGCCTTCATTCCACTGTTGCCCAAGCATGTCCACGCGCTCACGGCTGCCCGCGGACCCATTGTCCTGAACCCTTCCACGTATTCGGTTTTTCTGAGCTCCAACGGCAACGTCGCTCCCGAACTTTTCAAGTGCCTGGCTCCTTTAAAAGCCGGGGGAAAACTCGCTGGAATGGTTGCCCTCGGCCGACGTCCCGGCGATGCTCTTTATGAGGACAGCGAACTCGACGCCCTTGATCTTCTCTGCAGCTACATTGCACTGGCGGTACAGAATCACGCGCTCACTCAGACCATCGCCCAGCGCGTCTCTGAAAATCTGCGCCTGATGGCTTCTTTGCACGGCTTCTACGACAACGCGCTCGAAGCCTTCGCCACCGCCATTGACGTGAAGCACGTCAACATTCACGGGCACTCGTTGCGGGTCGGCCGCTATGCCGCTGCCATCGGCGAAGCCATGGGAATGGAGCCGAGCGAGGTCGCCGCCCTGCGCAGCGCCGGATATCTGCACGATATCGGCAAGGTCGCCGTCGACCGCCGCCTGTTCGGCAAACCCAGCGCGCTCGATCCGGAAGAGTTTCGCGAGATGGCCGATCACACCACCGTCGGCCACCAGATCGTCAGCAGCGTGCAATTCCCCTGGCCCCGAATTCCCGAGATCGTTCGCTGGCATCATGAGCGCAACGACGGCTCCGGGTATCCCGACAGACTCTCGCAAGACGATCTGCCGCTGCCGGTTCGCATCGTCGGCCTCGCCGATTCCTTCGACGCCATGACCAGCGCCCGCCCCTATCGCGCGCCGCTTTCCGTGGGCAGTGCCCTGAGCGATCTCGTCCGCCTGGCTCCGCTGAAGTTCGATGCCAATGTGGTGCAAGGCCTGTTGATTCAAGTGCGCCGCGAAGCCGTCGGCAGCAGCCGCGTTCCACTGCTCGAGGGAATGCCCGTCAACATTGCCGCCGGCGACATCGATCATCTGGCAGCAATGTTGCAGCACAAAATCTCGCGCGGCAAAGTATTTCTCACCTGAGCCCGCTTCCCACGCCCCACATCGTCTTCTTCGTACGCCGCAACCCTCGATTTTTCAGTTACTTTCGAAATCGCCGTGTACCTCGGACGAAAGCAACTTTTCGTCCGTTTTGGGTTCATAATAAGGAGATTCGGTCCGATTCGGAGCCTGCATGCGATCCAGCCCTGCCCGATCGTTCTCTACTCGACCCGGTGCTGGTCAACGCCCCGCTGCAACAGTTGGTCTGCCTCCTCGCGTTGCGGCCTCTCGGATTAGAAAGCCGACAACCCTCTGGCTCTTTCTTGCTCTTCTCATCGTCGGTATGGCTTGCGTTGTGCCGCAACTGCTCGCCAAAAAGAAGACAGAACCCGACTCCGGACCGAATGATCAAAAGCGCGCCGTGCATGCGCTCAATCGCCTGACCTTCGGACCGCGTCCCGGCGATGTGCAGCAGGTTATGGCGATGGGCGTGGATCGCTGGATCGATGTGCAGCTTCATCCGGAAAAAATTGACGACACCGCACTCCAGTCGCGTCTCGAACAATTTCGTACGCTGCGCATGAGCGCGCATGAAATGGTCGAGAATTTCCCCGACAACCAGATCGTCAAGCAGGTGATGGACGGAAAGAAGTCGATGCCTTCCGATTCCGCGCGCCGTGCGATCTATGAAGTGCAGATGGCGCGGCTTGAGGCAAGGCAAGAAAAGAAGCAGGAAAAGCAGCAGGAAATGCAGGAAGAGAAGCCAGCGCGAAGCGCATCGACGAACGAAACCGCATCGTCATCATCCATGCCCGCATCATCCATGCCTGCAGCGCCTTCCTCTTCACCAGCCTCCATGCCCGCCTATGAGGGCACGAACGCAGGCTCGGCCAACGATTCAGCGAAGACTCCAGAGGAACTCGCTGCCGCCGCGGCCGCCAGTTCCGATGCCATGCCGGCCACGGCCGCAAACGCGAATCTGGCGACTCCTTCGTCGGCGTCAAACTCGATGCCGGCCTCCGGCATGTCGATGCTGGCGGAAAACAACGCAGCCACGGCGGAGATCGCACCGCCCACAGTCAAGGCAAAGATCACTGATGACGCTCAGGCCCACCGCCGCGAAGACCGCCTCGACGCCAGTCTCAAATTCCAGCCCCTGTTCGATCTTCCTCCCGACGAGCGCTACAAGAAAGTTATGGCCATGTCGGTCGAGGAAAAACTGGCCTTCATCGACGCCGTCAAGGGAAACAAGGGGCAGGATTTCCTCATCGGCATGGAGCCGAAGCAGAAGGAAACTCTTCTGGCGTTAGCCAATCCCCAGGCCGTGATTTCCGACGAACTGGTCCAGGCCAAGCTGCTCCGCGCGATTTACAGCGAGCGCCAGCTCGATGAAGTCATGACCGATTTCTGGTTCAACCACTTCAATGTCTTCGTCGGCAAGGGCGCCGACCGCATTCTTCTCACCAGCTACGAGCAGGATGTCATCCGCCCGCACGCGCTCGGCAAATTTGAAGACCTGCTCGTCGCCACCGCCAAGAGCCCGGCGATGCTGTTTTATCTTGATAACTGGCAGAGCATGGGACCGAACTCCCCGCAGGGTCTCGGCATTCCTCCTCACGGCGGATATTACATCCGAAAACCGGGTGACAACCGCCGCAACGGGCTGAACGAAAATTACGGCCGCGAGTTGCTGGAGCTGCACACCCTCAGCGTCAACGGCGGATATTCGCAGCGTGACGTAACCGAAGCCGCCAAAGTCTTTACCGGATGGACCATCGACAAACCCGCGCAGGGTGGAGGCTTCAAATACGAGCCGCGCATGCATGAGCCGGGCCCCAAGTTTGTGCTCGGCCACAAGATCAAGCCCAAGGGTGAAGATGAGGGCAGGGAACTGTTGCACATGCTCGCGACCAGCCCGCAGACCGCGCATTTCATTTCCCTGAAACTCGCACAACGTTTCGTTTCCGACGATCCTCCGCCCGCGCTCGTCGACCGCATGGCAAAAACGTTTCTCAAGAAAAAGGGCGATATCCGCGAAGTCCTGAGCACGCTGTTCCACTCGCCCGAATTCTGGAACGACACCACCTACCGCGCGAAAGTGAAAACGCCACTCGAGTTTGTTGCCTCCGCCGTGCGCGCAACTGGAGCCGACGTCGATGATGCCATGCCGCTCGCCCGCCAGATCGCCAACATGGGCATGCCGCTCTACGGAGCTCAGCCGCCGACCGGATATTCGATGAAAGCGGAAACCTGGGTCAGTTCCTCGGCTCTGTTGGCGCGCATGAATTTCGCGCTCGCGTTTACCGCCGGAAAAATTCGCGGAGTGAAAGTCGATCCGGTGCAACTGGCCGGCGGCCCGCCCGCTCCAGCCGATGCCGCGCTGGCGCTTTCCACGCTCGAAGCCAAGCTGCTCACCGCCGAGGTCTCCAAGCAGACGCACGATTCGATCGCAGCCCAGATCGCTCCTGCCGCGAACGGCGGAATGTCCGCTTCGTCCGCAGATTCGACAAACACAATGCAGGATCGCACGCAGGATCGGCGGTCCGGTCAGAAACAAGATCGAAAGCCACAGCGCAAGCCCGCCGATGTGCCGCGTTCTCCCGATACGAACACCATCGCCGGCCTGCTGCTGGGTTCGCCCGAGTTTCAGAGAAGATAGCTCTCAGCCTTCAGCGGCCAGCTATCGGGCGGCGGGTTAGTGGAAGGGCAGCCCTTCAGGGCCGGGTTAGGGAATTTGGGGGAAGGGGCTTTAGCCCCGGCGCTCGCAGCTAAGGAGTTTAATTATGCCAACTCGCCGCATTTTTCTTCGCAACAGCGCCCTCGCCGTGGTCGGCACCGCGGCCATTCCAGGATTCCTGACGCGTGCCGCATTCGGCGCCGTCGAAAATGGCGACCGCAACAAACGACTGGTCGTCATTTTTCAGCGTGGCGCTGCTGACGGACTCAACATCGTCGTGCCTTATGCCGAGCGCAACTACTACGGCATGCGGCCGAGCATCAACATTCCGCAGCGCTCCGTGCTCGATCTCAACGGATTCTTCGGCCTGCATCCCGCGCTTTCGGCTTTTCAGCCGCTCTGGCAGCAGCGCCACCTTGCCATCGTCCACGCCGCGGGATCGCCCGACACCACGCGCTCCCACTTCGACGCGCAGGACTTCATGGAAACCGGCACGCCCGGCGTCAAGTCCACCGACGACGGCTGGCTCAACCGCTCGCTCCACGACCTTCCGCTCGCCGCGCCCAACACCGCATTTCGCGCCATTGCACTTGGTCCGTCGCTGCCGCGAATCCTGAGCGGCAACGAGCCCGCGGTCGCCATGAACAATATCAATGACTTTTCCGTCGGCGGACGAAGCCCCAAACCGTCTCTCGCGGCAACGGCATTCGAAGCCATGTACGACCACTCTTCCGACGCCGTGCTTCACGGCACCGGCGAAGAAACTTTCGATGCCGTCAAGACGCTCAAGGCCGCCGATCCCGGCAAGTATCAGCCCGCGCCCAATGCCAACTATCCCAAAGGACGCTTCGGCGACAGCCTGCGCCAGCTTGCGCAGTTGATCAAAGCCAATCTTGGCGTGCAGGTTGCCTTTGCCGACATCGGCGGATGGGATCATCACGTCAACGAAGGCGCGACCGAAGGCCAGCTCGCCAACGTGCTCACCGATTTCTCGCAATCGATCGCGGCCTTCTGGAACGATCTGGGAGATCTTGGCGAAGACACGGTCGTCGTCACCATGTCGGAGTTCGGCCGCACGGCGCGCGAAAACGGCAACCGAGGCACCGACCACGGCCACGCCAACGTCATGTTTGTTCTCGGCGGGTCGGTGCAGGGCGGCAAAGTCTATGGCCGCTGGCCCGGCCTCGATCAGTCGCAGCTCTACGAAGGCCGCGACCTCGCATTGACCACCGACTTCCGCCAGGTCATTGGCGAAGCCGTGGCTCGCCACATGGGCAACAAGAATCTGGCGGAAGTCTTTCCGGGGTATGACAACCAGCCGGAAAAATTTCTGCGCTATCTGGGCTGACTCATCGCAAAAGCCATAGGGTTGGAATTGGCTGCAGTGTTCCTGCAGGAACGTAACGTGATGACGATTACGGCTATACAATAGCGTCATGACAGCCAAGCATAAGAAAACAAATAAAAAACGATCGCGTCCAAGGCCGGGAAGAATCGACCGGCTGTGGGCGTCGGTGGACGATGAGCTATGGAAGCTGGCGGAGGAAGAGACCAGGCCGGAGGCGCGATGGAATCGTCCGCGAAAGCAAAGGATCTCGTTGCGCGTGGACCGGGAGGTGGTGGACTGGTTCAAGTCGAAAGGTCCAGGCTACCAAACGCGCATCAATCGGATTCTGCGAAGCGTGATGATGGAGGGGAAACAGCGGGCGGGAGAAGGTTAGAGAAGGTGCGCTAGCGCCGAGGGCTTGGAATTGGCCTGTCGCTGCCGGCAACTGCGTTCCGCGAAAAGCGATGCCGCACGGTACTTACGAATACAGCGTCCGCTTTTGCGGAAACCATTTCAAGGGGCGAGAATCCCCGCCGCCACACCAGCCACAACGTGATCAGCAGCAA
>JASHOT010000371.1 GCA_030040965.1 Candidatus Sulfotelmatobacter sp.
CTCTCAACGCTTCCAGAGGCGATGCCGTGAAGGAAATGCGGCGCGTTGGCGGAGTTCACGTCGCGCTCGTCACCTCTGCAGCTCGATCTGCTTACGATGCTGCCTTCCATGCCATTCGGCCCAGCGGTACGCTTCTTGTGGTGGGGTTACCCGGTGAGAATGTCTGCTTTCCACCAATTCTGATGGCGGCAAAAGAAATCCGCATCCGCGCCTCCGCCGTCGGTACGCGACAAGACTTGCTCGAAGTTCTCGCCCTCGCAGCCACGGGCGGGCTTCGCTGCCACGTGATGTCTCGGCCGCTTGGAGCGGTCAACGAAGTACTCGAGCAGTTGCGTAAAGGGCAGGTCTCCGGACGAATCGTGCTGACCCCTTAGTGGCGCTCATAGTTTTGCAATGAAAACCGAACGCACACGAGGCGGCGCCCTCACGATGTTGCGTCCGACTTCTTCCTCCTTATGCTGTTCTTGACGTTAGTTACTATTATGTGATACTCACTCTCAGAATCTGGGGTAGTCGGCCAGGTCCGCACAACGTCTGTAAGGAGAATCCTATGAAGAGACTGGCGTGCGTTCTTGTGTGCTTGCTGGGAGCAGCTACCGCAGCCCATGCTCAGGGTGTCGGGACATCGGGGGAAATTTCCGGAACAGTCGTGGATTCCTTCGGTGCCGCCTTGCCGAAAGTCACGGTAAGCGTGAGCGACGCTCAAACTGGTTTGCAGCGCCAGGTTGTGACCGACGGCGTCGGCCACTACAGGATTGCAGGGCTCTCCCCGTCGACTTACGAGCTCAGAGCCGAAATCGCCGGTTTCGCCACCGAGGTTCGCAAAAACGTCACCGTCGCGATCGGACAGACAGTCGTTTCCGATTTCCGCATGCAACCCGCGAAGGTAGCGACGGTGGTTGAGGTGCGGGACGAGCCACCAGTGGTAGAAACCGAAAGAGGCAGCCAGGCCGACCGGATCGATCAACAATACATCTCCGATCTTCCCATTGACCGGCGCGACTATCTCACTTTCACCTTGCTCGCTCCCGGCGTATCCGATTCCACCCGCCTGGCGGGCGACCAGGATTTCCGCGTGAAACAGACTCCGCAGAGCGGCCTTTCGTTCTACGGGAGCAACGGCCGGGGAAACAGCATCACGGTGGATGGCGGCGAAACCTCAGGCGACAGCGGGGGTGTGCGTCTGACGGTAAGCCAGGACGCCGTGCAGGAATTTCAAATCAACCGCAGCAACTATGCCGCCGATCTGGGTTCGGCTACAGGCGCATCGATCAACATCGTCACCAAGTCCGGCACAAACAACGTACACGGCACCCTCTACGGCTACTTTCGCAACGACGCGCTCGATGCGCGCGATCCTTTCGCCTACAGCTCCGCCCTCGCCGTTGATCCAACCTTCTCCAATTTCAATACCACCTCCACAGGGTCTCCGATCAAGAACTCGCTTTCCCGCCAGCAGTACGGCGGCGCGATTGGTCTGCCCGTTGTGAAGGACAGAACCTTCCTGTTCGTTTCCTTCGAAGGACTGCGTCAGGACGCGCAGAATTCCGTTCCCTTGCTCACCGACAGCTCCGTCTTCGCGGGTCCCTCGGCCGCTGCAACCTCCAACTCATTCCCCCAAAGCGATCCGAGAAATGCGCAACAGTCGATCGTCAGCTCTCTGGCAACGTCTTCCAACCCAAGCGTGCCGTGCCTCTATGGAGTTGCCAACGTACCGGCTGCAGTTTGCGCTGGTTTGTTGCAGACAGCTCTCTCCGTGGTTCCCGGCCAGGGTCTGAGCGCATTTCAGCAAGGCGCAAACGGATTTCTGGTCGACCAGTTCGAGACACAAGGCGGAGTCTTCCCTTACACAACGCGCGAATACCTGGCTTCCGGACGCCTCGATCATCACATCAACAATAACAATCAGTTTTCTCTTACTTACAGATATGGCCATGACCTCGAAGAATCGCCGGATGTGCAATCGTTAACCGCCTATTCGGCGGGCAGCTCGATTCACACCTACGACAATACTTTGCAGGGAACGTGGTATCACCAGGTCACGCCGTCGGTGCAGAACGAACTGCGCGTTCAGTGGAACTACTACAGCTTCAACGTGATTCCAAACGAACCCGGGGAAGTTGGACTGCAGATTCCCGGTTTTATCAACAATCTGGGAAGCAACATTTTTCTCCCCAACATCACGATTCTCCGCCGCTACGAGTTCGCCGACAATTTCACAGTCATTCGCGGGCGGCACACGTTCAAGTTCGGCGGCAACGAATTGCTCCGCGGCAATCACACTTCCTCGCATACATTTTTTCCCGGACGCTTTGTCTTCGGCTCGCTTCCCGGGGGCCTTGTGCTCAGCCCTTGCTTGTTGGCCTCAACTACTTCCGGACCGAACGCCTGCGGCTTAACCACGTCCGGTGCGACCCTCAACTCATTGCAGTCAACCTCGCTCGGAGTACCTGAGGTTTACCAGCAAGGCTTTGGCGACCCCACGTATCCGTACTACACGCGCCCCTTGACCGCGTTCTATGCCCAGGATTCGTGGAAGCTGACGCCCAGCTTCACTCTGAATTATGGCCTGCGCTACGAAATCGACTCGCAATTCCTCCCGTTAACCACGTACTACAAGGATTTTGCCCCACGCGTATCGTTCGCCTGGGATCCGTTTAAGGATCACAAGACCGTAATCCGCGGCGGCTACGGAATCTTCTATGGGCCGGTCGATGTGCAGATTCCTGATGTGGATTTGAGCTTGGGAGCTGTGAACCGCAATAAAAGTGCGGTCGAGAATGAGGCAGGCGCCGGCCAGGTCGCAAACCTGAGTTCGATCTGCGGCGTCTCGCAGTTCAATGTAGTGATCACTCCGGGAACTGGCGCCAGCCCATGCAACCGGGAAATTTCGATTTATGTCGATCCGCTGGCTGGGGTCCCGGCATTGGGCCTGGCCGGTGCGCCTACAGTGTTTCAAACTCTATTCGGCCAGGGACTGATTCAGTGCACCACTCCGACCGCGGGCAACCAGGCCTGCATCACACCGGCCTCTGTCGCGCAGTTCGGGATTAATGTGACCAACAGCGGTCCCATCGGTCCGTTGCAGGTCGTTTTCGTCAACCAACCTGGCTACCGTCCTCCTATCGCGCAGCAGGCATCGGTTGGAATCGAGCGTGAACTTGCTCCCGGCTTTTCGGTTGCTCTCAGCGGCATCTATACCCACACGCAACACTTGCCGATTGCCATCGATACAAACTTGCTGCCAGCGCCCTTCACCAGCGTACTCCTCGCCAACGGCCAGACGGCTTCCTACCGCAACTGGAATACCACTGCCGCTGGGGCTGACCCACTTGGAGGGGTTGAGGGTCTTCCCTGCAACACCGTGCAATGCTTCGTAAATCCGCTGGTGGTTCAGAACAATCAATACAGCTCCGAGGCCTACGCTCTCTACGAAGGCGGAATTCTGGAAGTAAAGAAGCGTTTCAGCGATCACTTCACCGTGTTCGGCAATTACACCTACGCGAAAGGCATTGACACCTCGACCGACTACAACACCGACTACGGACCGCAGGACCCCACCAACATCAATCTCGACCGGGCGCTCTCCGAGTTCGATGAACGCCACAAGATCGTGCTTTCGGGCGTGATCGACAGTCCATGGAAACAGAGCTTTTTATCGGGTTTCCAGTTGGCGCCGATTTTCTCCTACCACAGCGGACATCCCTTCAACCTGCTGGCTGGAGGTGAAGTCAACGGCGACAACCACACCACGAACGAACGCCCCATCGGCGCGTCGCGTGACACTGGTCTCGGCGCCAGCTATTACGATTTCGACATGCGCCTGACCTGGCACCACAAAATCGGCGAGCGGGCAAATTTGCAATTCACGGCGGAAGGATTCAACATCCCGAATCGTACGAACTATGCCAGCGTGAACAATGAAGTGAGCCCGCTGTACGGTATCTGTCTCGTCCCGAGCTCAGCGACCAGCTGTTCCGTACCGTTTACACCGGGATTTACCACGTTTAACGTGCACGGAGCTCGTCCTGGAACAGCTCTTCTGGGCGGCGGAGTGGTGGGGCCCAGCACGCCCCTTTCTTTTACGTCGGCATTGCCTATGCGTGAGATACAACTCGGCGTGCGCGTCTCGTTCTAGACCGTCGCCGCATCGAGAAGAGCGCCATGGCATACGCGGAAAATCGAGGGGTCCGAATTCATTGGGACGAACAGGGTCAGGGCGCGCCCGTTCTGCTGATCATGGGGCTAGCGTACCCCTCCTGCATGTGGCATCGGACACGCCCGATTTTGGCGGAGCACTTCCGCACCGTCGCGTTCGACAACCGGGGTATTGGAAAAAGCGATGTTCCGCCGGGATCGTATCCCGTCCCGCAGATGGCCGCCGATGCCGCCGCAGTTTTGGACGCGGCGGAAGTCGAGCGCGCCCACGTCTTCGGCGTCTCGATGGGCGGGATGATCGCACAGGAGTTCGCTCTGCAATATCCCAAGCGCGTGCGCTCCCTGATCCTCGGTTGTACCGCTGCTGGGGGACCTACCGCCGTACGCGCCGAACCGGAAGCGATTCAAATGCTGATGTCGCGAAACAAGATGAGTCCCGACCAGGCCCTGGAAGCGTCCGTTCCGTTCATCTACGATGCGGCTACGCCGCGCGAGCGCATCGATGAAGACCTCGCCCTGCGCCGTTCATGGCTTCCAACTCCGGAGGGTTACACGGCACAGTTGCAGGGAATCCTTGGGTGGGAAGGCTACAGTCGTCTCCCGGAAATCACCGCCCCTACGCTCGTGATCCACGGCGAGAACGATCGCCTGGTGCCGCCGGAAAATGGCCGGCTCGTCGCCGGACGCATTCCAGGGGCGAAGCTCGTCATGATTCCTCATGCCAGCCATCTCTTCTCGACGGATCAGACAGAATTCTCGAATAGCATAATTCTGGATTTTCTTGAGCAGCAGACGATTACGCCACAATGACGAGAGAATGAACCACCAAAACAGATCGACTGTAGGAGGATTGTCGCGAGCCAGTTCCTAGCGCCTCTTATGAGAACATGTTGCTCACAACTGAGGGACACGCGGTGAATGCGAAGCAGCTTTTCGATCTTACCGGACGTGTTGCCATCATCACCGGCGGCTCGATTGGGCTCGGCCGCCAGATGGCCGAGGGCCTGGCGGAGATGGGCGCGCATCTGGTGCTGTGCGCCCGCAAAGCAGAACGCTGCCAGCAAGCAGCCGAAGAATTGCAGCATCTGGGCGTCAAAGCTATCGCGCGCGCCTGCGACGTCAAAAATCAAACCAGCGTCCGCGAGATCGTGGATGCAACGCTCTCCGAGTTCGGGCGAATCGATATCCTCATCAACAACGCGGGCATCTCCTGGGGAGCGCCGGTCGAGCAGATGCGATTGGAAGATTGGACGAAGGTGATCGAGACCAACCTGACGGGAACCTTCCTGTGCGCCCAAGAAGTGGGAAAGATCATGATTCGGGAGGGACGGGGCAAGATCATCAATATCGCCTCGGTTGCCGGAATCGGCGGCGCGCCGCCGGAGCTTCCGGCAATCGGTTATCACGCCAGCAAGGGAGGGGTTATCGCTTTCACCAAGGACCTCGCGTGCAAGTGGGCCATGCATAACATTCAAGTCAACGCCATCGCTCCCGGCTGGTTTCCGACGCACATGTCGAACCGGATAATCGAACAGCATCGTGAGCTTTTTCTTTCGCATATTCCCTTGCACCGCTTCGGCAATGATCACGACCTGAAGGGCGCTGCCGTTTTTCTTGCTTCCGACGCTTCCAACTACGTGACGGGTCACGTCTTGGTGGTCGACGGAGGTCAGTCTGCCTGGTAGCAGCAGACAAGTAACGAAGCAACACGGAATTGAGCTAACGCAGATTTGAGCTAACGTGGATTTGAGCTAAAGCAGATCATGAACATCCCGCTGACTCCCGTGCGATTCCTGCGCTATGCCGAGCAGCAGTTTCCCTGCAAGACGGCGGTCGTCTGCGGAAATCTTCGTCTCACCTATGCCCAGTTCGCCGAGCGAGTAACCCGCTTGGCCGGCGTTGTTCGCGAGGCAGGGGTGAACCCGGGTGACCGGGTAGCGTTTCTCAGCCTGAATTGCCATCGCCTGCTCGAAGCTTATTACGGTGTTGTAGAGGCCGGTGCAGTGCTGCTTCCGCTAAACATCCGCCTCGCACCGGATGAGTTGGCTTACATTCTGCACGACTCTGGCGCAAAGATTCTGTTTCTCGAAGAGGAATTCATCGCGTCCGTAGATTCGTTCCGGCAAAGAGTTCCTTCGCTAAAGAGTTTCATCTTGCTCAACGGCACGCCGCAAGCTTCGTGGCTTTCGCCCAAGAATTATGACGACGCGCTCGCGACAGCCACGCCGTACCGCGCCGATGTCATGCAAATGGACGAGAACTCTCTGGCGGAACTGTTCTACACGAGCGGCACCAGCGCCCATCCGAAGGGCGTCATGCTCTCCCACAGAAATGTCTATCTTCATGCGCTCTCGGTGTGCCTGACGTTTCTTACAAAAACCGACAGCGTCGATCTGCACACGATTCCGTTATTTCATGCCAACGGATGGGGTACAGCGCATTCGCTTACGCTGGCCGGCGGCACGCATGTGATGCTACCGCGGTTCACGTGCACCGAGGTCTTCCGCCTGATCGAACAGGAGCACGTCGATTCTTTGAGTCTTGTGCCGATCATGGCCACCGCACTCGCGAATTCTCCCGATCGTCAAAAATACGACCTGAGCAGCCTGCAATGGATCTCCATCGGCGGAGCGGCATCTTCTCCAACCCTGGTTCGTGAAGTGGCAGAGAAGCTGGGCTGCATTTGTTACGCCGGCTACGGGTTGACTGAGACCTCGCCCGTGCTTTCCACCGCCAAACCGAGAACGGGGGAAAAACTCGAGGGGGAGCAGCGTCCATCCGCTCTCGCCATGACCGGATACGCGATACCGGGGGTCGAGCTGCGCGTCGTCGACTTCGACGATAAAGACGTCCCTCACGATGGCAAGACCATGGGCGAGATCGTCGCCCGGTCAGATGGCGTCATGATGGGCTACTTGAACCAGCCCGCCGCTACGGCGGAAGTGATGCGCAGTGGCTGGTTCCACACCGGAGACATGGCCACGATCGCTGAGGACGGACGAATCCTGATCGTTGACCGCAAGAAAGACATAATCGTCAGCGGCGGCGAGAACATTTCGTCGCTCGAGGTGGAAAAGGCGCTGGCGGCGCATCCCGGCATTTATGAGGCGGCGGTGATTCCCGTGGCGGACGAGAAATGGGGCGAAGTGCCGCTGGGCGTAGTCGTGAGAAAGCCGGATTCGAGCGTAAGCGAGGCTGAACTCATCGAATTCTGCCGTTCTCGCATCGCGCACTATAAATGTCCGCGGTCGATCGAGTTTCTGGCGAGTTTACCAAGGACGGCAACGGGCAAAGTGCTGAAGCGGGACCTGCGCAAGAAATATTCGAGTGGTTAGGGAAACCGCGTTGGACACGCGTCTCCTGCGAAACGATTCGTGAATCGAGCATGCAACCATGGATACTCCTTTGATCGATCTTTCCACGAACAAATTCAAAGACGTCGCCGTTATAACCATCAACAACCCGCCGGTGAATGCGCTGAGCCCCACGGTGGCCCGGGGACTTGCTGAAGCTATGGAGCAAGCGGACAAAGATGAAGGCGTGTCCGCCATCGTCCTGACCGGCGCCGGACGCACATTTGTAGCGGGCGCGGATATCAAGGAATTTGGCAAGATCACTTCGGGCAAAAGCGAGCGAGGAGCAGGACTGAATCCGCTCCTTCGGCAAATAGAGGATCTGTCGAAACCCGTGGTGGTTGCGATTCATGGCAACGCTTTCGGCGGCGGCCTGGAGCTGGCAATGGCCTGCCATTATCGAGTGGCTGCGCCCAATGCCCAGGTCGGTCAACCGGAAGTGAAGCTGGGAATAATTCCCGGAGCAGGCGGCACGCAGCGCCTGCCCCGCCTGGTTGGTGTTGCCAAAGCGGTGGAAATGTGCGCTGAGGGCAACCCGATCAGCGCGCAGGAGGCGTTGCAACTTGGCCTGGTGGACCGTTTGATCGAAGGCGATCTGCTGACGGGCGCCGTAGCCTTTGCACGCGAAGTCACAACCAGGCCGATTCCCCGGACTCGGGAGCGCGACGGCAAGCTGAACCTTCCCGACAAAACCATCTTTGATGCCGCACGCGAGAAGGCGCGTACGAAACAGCGCGGCCAGATGGCGCCACTGGCCGCAATCGATGCAGTCGAAGGCAGCACACGCCTCTCGTTTGAAGAGGGCAGCCAGCAGGAGCAGAGAGTGTTCCGCGAATGCCTCTTCTCCGATCAGTCCAAAGCTCTCATTCATGCCTTCTTCGGCGAGCGCGAAGTCGCCAAAATTCCAGAGATCGCAAAGGAAACGCCGATCATTCCCGTGAATTCGGTGGCCGTAGTTGGCGCGGGAACCATGGGTGGTGGAATTGCCATGGTGTTCGCCAACGCTGGTATTCACGTCCTGCTCAAAGAGGCGGACCAGGCCGCCCTCGATCGCGGGTTGGCCACGATCCAAAAGAATTATCAGAGTTCGGTAAAACGCGGCCGCTTCACCCAACAGTTTGTGGACGAATGCCTGCGGCGCATCAAGCCAACGCTCACTTACGACGCTTTCGGCGAGGTGGACATGGTGGTCGAGGCAGTGTTTGAGGGAATGGCACTGAAGAAAGAAGTTTTTACCCAACTCGACCTTGTGTGCCAACCGGGCGCAATTCTCGCCACGAATACATCCACACTCAGCATTGACGAAATTGCCTCAGCTACCTCGCGGCCGGACGCTGTGATCGGCACGCACTTTTTTAGTCCGGCCAATGTGATGCGCCTGCTTGAAGTTGTCCGTGGCAAATCCAGCAGCAAACAAGTGATTGCCACCTGCATGCAGCTCTCGAAAAAACTCGGTAAAGTGGGAGTGCTGGTGGGCAACTGTCGCGGCTTTGTGGGAAACCGCATGTTTGGTCCCTACCGCCGCGAGGCGCAGTTTCTTGCCGAAGAAGGCGCCGCCATTGAAGCCGTCGATCGCGTCCTGTACGACTTTGGCATGGCCATGGGCCCGATGGCCACCGGCGATCTCGCCGGTCTGGATGTCGGTTGGCGGATTCGCAAGGAGTACCGGCACCTGGAGAAGCCTGGCGTGCGGCAGCCCTTCGCGGAAGACCGGCTATGCGAACTTGGCCGCTTCGGACAGAAAACCGGCGCAGGGTGGTACAAGTATGACGAGAACCGCCATGCGACGCCCGATCCAGAAGTCGCCGCTTTGGTGCGCAAGTGGGCGGCAGAGGCCGAAATCCCGCAGCGCACGATTTCGACAGATGAGATCGTCGACCGTTGCATCTACGCGCTGGTGAACGAGGGCGCGCGAATTCTTGAAGAGGGCATCGCCTTGCGCGCCGTAGATATCGATATCATTTATCTCCATGGCTACGGTTTCCCCGCTTATCGTGGCGGCCCGATGTGGTATGCCAATACCGTCGGCCTCAAGAAAGTGTACGAGCGCATCTGCGAGTTGTGTGATCGACACGGCGAACTTTGGGCGCCGGCTCCTCTGCTGAAACAACTGGCCGACGCGGGCAAGACCTTCGCCGACTTCGGCGTGGATCAAGCTGTTACGGCATAGGCACGCTTTGAATACATCGCACTCCGATACCGCGCCCGTTCGCTGCGGCGAGGAACTGAATCTCGAAGCTCTGGGAAATTGGCTGTGCGGAAAAATCGCTGGCACAGAGAAGGGCATCACTGTGGCGCAATTTCCCAGCGGCCACTCCAACCTCACTTATCTGTTGCGCGTCGACGAGCGTGAACTTGTGCTCCGGCGTGGTCCCCTTGGCCCGGTTGCACCGAAGGCCCATGACATGGCGCGCGAGTTCCGAGTGCTTCAGGCGGTGCATCCGCATTTCGATGAAGCTCCTGAGGTCTTTCACTTATGCGAGGATCCATCCGTGCTGGGCACTGTGTTTTTTCTCATGGAACGGCGCCACGGACTTATATTGCGCGACCAGATTCCGCCACAGTTGGCGAGTCTTCCACATTACGCGCAGCGGGTGAGCGAGGCATTCATCGACTCCATGGTGAAGTTGCATGGAATCGACGTCGCAAAAAATGGTCTGCTCATCCTCGGCAAACCCGAGGGCTTTCTCGAGCGGCAGGTGTTGGGCTGGGCCGAACGTTGGAATCGCGCTAAGACCGATGAGATCCCCCAGATGGATCGAATCATCCGATGGCTTATAGACTGCCGGCCACATTCGCCTTCGCCGACTCTGGTGCACAACGATTACAAGCTGGACAATGTGATGCTCCAGGTTGACTCTATCGATCGTGTCGAAGCCGTGCTCGACTGGGAGATGGCAACGATCGGCGACCCGCTCGCCGATCTCGGATTGACCCTTTGTTACTGGGCGTGGGCCGGGGCTCGGCAACTCCGTGACCGTGGAATGCCGGCGGTTACCTCTCAGCCGGGCTGGTACACTCGGGATCAATTCCTCGAGCGCTATGCAAAGCGCACGGGGCGCGATCTCTCTGGTATCGCCTACTACGAAGTGCTAGGGGTCTTCAAACTGGCCGTAATTTTGCAACAAATCTATTACCGCTTCCGGGTTGGGCAAACGCGGGATGCGCGCTTCGAGGACTTTGGCGAACGCGTCCGGGTATTGGCGGAGTTAGCGGAGTCCCTCGCGGGGAAGCTCCGTTGAGCCGCGTATATCTCGTGCGCCACGCACAGGCGGGCACGCGCGATGCCTACGATTCGCTCTCGGATATGGGAAAGCAGCAGGCGCGATTGCTGGGCGACCATTTCGTTTCCCGGAACATTCGATTTACCAAGGCTTACGTGGGAGGTCTCTCTCGCCAGCAACAAACCGCACATCAGGTCGGCGCTGCGTTTATCGATGCGGGCGCGCCATTTCCCTCGCTAACGATTGATCGCGGCTGGGATGAATTTGATCTCTCCCGTATATATAAGGAGATCGCTCCACAGCTGGCGCAAGAGGATCCCAACTTCCGGCGCGAATATGAAGACATGCGCGCGCAGGTTCGCGCTAATCTAGAAACCCATGGCGCACCCATTCATCGCAGATGGCTCCCTTGCGACACGAAGCTGGTACAGGCCTGGATTCGCGGGCGCTACGCTTATAGCGGTGAGCCCTGGGAGCAGTTTCACGATCGGGTTGCAGCCTGCCGACGGGAGATGAACGGAATCGAGCGGAATGCGTGCTTTATTGTTTTTACGTCAGCGACACCGATTGCAATCTGGGCGGGGCTTTCGCTCGATATTTTTGATGACCGCGTCATGCGCCTGGCCGGCGCGCTGTATAACGCGTCCTACACAATTCTGCGTCTGCGGGATGGTCAACTGCGTCTGCACAGCTTCAATGCAGTTCCGCATTTGCCGGCACCGGAACTCTGCACCTGGCGGTGAGAAAATCTGCCACGCCGGACCAACCATATCTGCCGCGAAAAAACCTAAGCCTTGCCCCATTTCCGCAACTCCAGCTTCGCTACCGCTTCGGTATGAACTTCGTCGGGGCCGTCGGCCAACCGCAGGGTTCGCACGTTTGCCCAGGCAGCGGCCAGAAATGTGTCCTGCGAAACCCCGGCGCCTCCGTGCGCCTGAATCGCGCGGTCCAGCACCTGCAGAGCAACGTTCGGCGCAACTACTTTGATCATGGCGATCTCGGCTCGAGCTTCCTTGTTTCCGACCGTATCCATCATGTATGCCGCTTTTAAAGTCAGCAGTCGCGCCTGCTCGATCTCCATCCGCGACCGCGCAATCTCCGCCCGGATGGTTCCCTGCTCCGCCAGTGGCTTACCGAAGGCCACGCGGTTCTGCACACGCCTGCACATCAATTCGAGAGCACGTTCGGCAACGCCGATGCAACGCATGCAGTGATGAATGCGCCCGGGTCCCAGGCGACCTTGCGCGATCTCAAAGCCGCGCCCTTCTCCCAGCAAAATGTTGGAGGCAGGCACTCGCACATTTTCAAAAGAAATCTGCGCGTGCCCATGCGGTGCGTGATCATAACCAAACACGGTGAGAAGCCGCTCGATCTTGACACCAGCTGCGTCCATGGGCACCAGGATCATAGATTGTTGCTGATGCGGCACAGCCGAGGGATCGGTCTTGCCCATGAAGATGGCGAGTTTGCAGCGCGGATCGCCCGCACCTGAGGACCACCACTTGCGTCCGTTAATTACGTAATCGTTCCCTTCGCGGACGATGCTGGCCTCGATGTTGGTCGCATCCGAGGAAGCAACAGCCGGTTCGGTCATGGCAAAACAGGAGCGAATTTCACCCGCAAGGAGCGGTTGCAGCCAGCGTTCCTGCTGCTCCCCAGTTCCATAGCGGACCAGCACCTCCATGTTGCCGGTGTCAGGCGCCGAACAGTTAAATACCTCCGCGGCCATTATGCTGCGCCCCATGATCTCGCACAGCGGTGCATATTCGAGATTGTTCAGGCCACTGCCATATTTCGGATCGGGCAGAAAGAGATTCCAGAGACCCGCGGCGCGAGCTTTCGCTTTAAGTTCCTCGCCAACACGGGTTGGCGTCCAGCGGTCGCGCTCGATTTCGTCCTGAAATCGCTGCTCGTTGGGATAGATGTATTGATCCATAAAAGCCCGCAACTTTTCTTGGAGGTCCCTTACTTTACCGCTGAATGCGAAATCCATTGCCTGCGCCTCAGATTGAACGCGCCCTTAAACGTGGGCACTTTGGCTTTGAAACCTGCTGCGACTCACTCTCGACCGCAGCACCTCCGGTAAGCTCTGCTTTGATCGCTACGTCATCGCGCGAAGACTCCACTGTACACTTTGCCAGCCGCGATGCCAGGCGGAATGAATTTTAGCTGTTGCTCGTCGAATCTTGTGTGGGGTGTGGTTAAAGAACGAACGTCACCTAGTAGATATGACTCCTGAAAAGGCACGCGTCCGCAGGGGGCCGCAAGGTCACCGCGGATGGTGCCATCAGCGCTCCCTCGACTGTTGTCGTCCGTCCGTCTCGGTATGTCAGTAAAGATTTTTGCGATTCTATAACGTAAATCGCCCGCCTTTTCCGGGTTTATAGCAGCGGAACAAATCGGCTGACCACGAGAAGTGCGGAATCACTCCAGTCAGTATCACTGGAAGCTCCTCGAAAACAACGGAAGGAACGCTACCGTTGGACTAAAATTCGAGTCGCATTTGAAACGCAATCATGCGTGGGCTGCTGTCGCCGCCCAGCCCCACTCCCAGCAAGCCAGTCGGAGGCGACGTTGTGTAGGTAAGTGCGCCAAACCCGGTTTGCGTTGAGGATTTGCCGGGTATGCCTGCCAGCACTATGCTCGGCAGGACAAAGTTGGGATGGTTGAGGACATCGAAGAACTGCGTATCGAAGCGAAGTTTTAAGTGCTCGGTCACAGGGAACCATTTCGTCAAGTAAAAGTCGCTCCACACGAAGTTCGGTCCGCGTAGGGCGTTGCGGGCAAGATTCCCAAACTGGCAGTTCAGCGGGCTGTCGCCGCCGTTGCAAGCCCCTGTGCTCGGATCGACTGCGGAGACGAATGCGTCAGGGTTGAGCCACTGGATTGTTCCCGGCTGGGTGATTCCGGGAATCGGATTGTGCTGGTAAAGCGGTACGCCCGGCACAACGCTTGCGAACTGCGGGCCGCTGCCTTGCACGATTCCATTTCCGTTCGCCGAATACGGCGTGCTCAGAACGGAGAATGGAACTCCGCTGTGCCAGAAGGCGGTGCCAGAGAATTGCCAGCCGTTCAACGCATATCCGAGCGGGCGGTTTCGCACATTCAACGGGAGGGCGTACACATATTGCCCGGTGAGGTTGTGCCGAATGTCGTAATCGCAAGAGCCGTAATCGCGGGCAAGCTCACCCGGCAAGGGCGACAAGATTCCTCCCGCAGAGAACTGAAGAAATCCGCCGTTCGATACCGTATCCAAGCAGTGGCTCCACGTGTAGTTGACCCGCCCTTGCAGCCCGTGCCCCATTCGCTTATTGGCAGTCAGTTGCAGCCCGTTGTAATGGCTATTCACACCCGTGGAGAACTGAGTGACTGCACCGAAACGAGCGTCAGTTGGCTGCGTGTATGGAAAGGGCGCAAAGCATCCTTCGCAAACCGTCTGGTAGCCATTGACTTGCGTGGTGTACGGCTGATTCACGGCACGAGTGCCTACGTATTGAGCCTGAACGCTGCCAGCTCCCCCGATTTGATGCTCAACGCCGACGCTCCACTGCATGAAGTATGGCGCGTGAAGCTCGCCGCTCGGCACGGCAGTGATTGCAAGCGGAGGCAGGCAGGTGGCCGGGTTGGCAAGAGTAGACGCGCAAGAGAGTTGTCCCTGCGCGAACCCCGAAGTGAATTTCTGATTGGCGGCGACCGTCGCATCCACTGCGCTGGCCGGGACTCCCGGTGCAATCGCCGTTCCGCCCACTGTGCCGAGGAGACCACCTTGGAATGTCTGCACGTAAGGCGGATTCATCCCGATGAGATCGGCAACCGCTCCCGGCAGAATGTCGCTGAAAAATCCGAACCCGGTTCTCAACACAGTCTTCGGCCCGACCTGCCACGCAAACGCCGTCCTCGGTTGCAGGAGCGCTAGTGGAGTCGAAGAGAACAGGTTTCCAAGGTGAGTCTGAATCGCATCGCTGAGCGGCTGATTTACATCATGCGAAATCGAATCGAACGACCCGTGAAGGCGTGCCACTTCATCGTGCGGATTGATCGGATTGGAATTGAATGTGTCGCGTACACCGATCGTCCACGTCAGCTTTTTCGTTATCTTCCAGGTGTCCTGCGCATAGAAATCGATGTTTGCAAAGTTGAAAGGTTCGTTTGGGTTCGTGGGAAACGCCTTGGTAGCTGTCGATGCCACGCCGTAGATGAACTACGGCAGGTCGGTGTAAGTCACGAGCGGTACAGTGCCTTCCCCGGAGTCATAGTCATTCAACCGAAAGATTCGGACATTGGTACCGACCCTGATCTCGTGTGACGCGCGACTCCATGCCAGATTGTCATTGATGAAGAACCTCGAAGCTCGTCGCCCCTGAAGCCAGGTGTTGTCGAGACCGCCGATCGTAGTAAACGGTGCGTTGGCACCGCTGCCCTGTAGCACGATTGGAAAGGCGGACAGCGTCTTGGGGAAATCGGTTGGCGCAAAAAGGCTCGAATACCACGAGAATGCCGGGTTGAAGTAGTTCACGAGATTCTGCGAGAAGACGTGGGTGTAGCCCGCTGCAAAAGAGTAGAGTGGCTGCGGTGAAACGGCGTTGAACAAAGGATTGATCGGGTCAGTCCATGCGGCCTGCAATCCGGTGTCAGACTGAAAGCGGAACCACGCCGTGTTTTCGGCGTTGATGTTGTAGTCGATGCGTGCGGTCTGCACCTGCTCGTGGTCGTCGCTGGAGTGCGAAACACTCTGCCGATTTGCGCAACCATTGCCGTTGGGCGTCGCACCGGAAACCGGGGAGCCATCCGAATCAAAGGGGCAGCCCAGAACTGCGAGCGGTTCACCGCCCGTGTTTCCATAAAGCGAAAACATGTTCTGGTAAAAGGGCACCAACCGTGGTGCTGGCGCGTAGGTTGAGCCCGTCACAGAATCAACGCCGCCGACAGGAAGCTGCCGCAAGACATACTGTTCGAATGCCGGAGTCGGAACGATGGCGGGCGTAACGATGGGCAAAGCGATTCGCACCCATTCGCTATCGAAGAAGAAGAACAGCTTGTCGTGCAGGATCGGGCCACCCAGGCTCCCCCCGAAGTGATTCACATTTGAACGCGGTTTGTGGTTCCCCGGTGTGGCATTCGTGAAATAGTCGGCTGCATTGAGAACTGATCCATTCCAGAGTTCATACATGTTGCCGTGAAATCTGTTGGTGCCGGATTTCGTGACGTAGTTGACTTGAGACGCACCGTACCTGCCTTGATCTACAGAATAGGAAAGAGTGTTCACCGTCACTTCCGAGATCGAATTCAACCCCAGCACAAGATTGGTCGAGAGTCCGCTGTTCAGGTTCGTGAGAGGATCGTTCGTCTCCAGACCGTCCACGATGTAACCGTTCGAAAGGGCCGGCAAACCGTTAAATTCAACATTTCCATAGCCGTTGCTGCTGCCCACGAAATCATTGCTGCTTCCTGCCGTGTTGATCAGGGCACCGGGGGCAAATTGCAACGGGTAGGTCAAGTCACCACCCGGATTTGGAAGGTCTTCGAGCGCGGGCGCATCGAGAGTGATCGAAGTGTTTGCGTTGCCCGGATTGATGATCGGCGCTTCAGAACTCACTTCCACAACTTCATTGGAATGCGCCACTTTGAGGGTGAAATTGACCGTCTGCTTTTGACCCAGACCTGAGAATACGTTGTTCGCTATCTGCGGCTCGAAGCCTTGCGCTTCGATCTCGACTTTGTATGTCCCGGGCTTTAGCTGGGTGAAATTGAACCGTCCGGCGTCGTCGGTCTTCACGCTGCGCTTGGATCCCGTGTCCAGGCTAGTGACGGTTACTGTCGCCCCAGGAACCACGGCACCAGTGGAATCCGTCGCTTGCCCTTGAATCGCACTGGTGGTCTCCCCCTGGCCGAATGCATGAATTGACAGGAGACTGAAAACGACGATGACGAGGGATCGAGCACAGTCCATTTCGCACAACCTCG
>JASHOT010000039.1 GCA_030040965.1 Candidatus Sulfotelmatobacter sp.
CACAGGTGCCTTGACACCTGTAGCGGGCTCGCCGTTTTACGCCAACGTGGGGGCAACCTTTGCACTTATCTATTCGATCGCCCTTAGCCCCTCCGGCAAATTTCTTTACGCGCAAGGCGATGAGAATGGTGATACATACGGCTTCACGGTCGACTCCAGCACCGGAGCGTTGACGTCGATGACGTCCCCCTTTCAAACCAGCACTACCTACATGAACAACCTCGTCGTAGATCCCAGCGGAAATTTTCTCTACGTCGGAAATACCACCGGTTCCTTCTTCTACCTGCAGATCGACCAATCAACTGGAGCCCTTACTGCGCCCAGTGCGAGTAATTTCCTTGCCTTTTGTCGTACCCTCGCAGTGGTCAAAACCCCGTAAGAGCTGCCCAACGCAGTTGTCGGGCGAAACCATCTCTCGCGCGTCCTTTGCGCGAGACGTGCGGATTTTGCGTTTGCCCGTGACGACTACGGACATCCCGCGCCAAGCGACTTCTCCCTTCATTTTTTCCACAACTCTCTTCCCCTTCGCCCGAAGATCATTTCACCGAAAACTTTTTTTCAAATAGAAATCCACAGCGCAAAAGGCAATCGAGATTTCGTAAAAGCCGGGTGCCCCATCCTTTCGCGTTTTTTTGCGAAAGGGTGGGAGCGATGCGACGAGCAATTGCTGGAGCACCGTGATTTGTGCTGATGATTTTTCCACAATCGCTATCACCTTCTTTGTGACATCTGACCTTGCCTTCCACAACCGCATGCGCCATCATCGTCACAGCGCACCGAGCGCCAAGGGCGTTCCTGACAAGCTTCTAAGTCATTTGCTTTCTGGATTTTGAGATTCAAGTTCTTTGACAACAGGATTTTGCGGACAATTTTCCGCTAACGCGATGACTCTAAAGATTAAGGGGGGAGGGGGGAGGGTATCCCTCATTTTTCGGCCTGGGCCGTCGACGCTCTCGCCCGAAGATCGCTTCCCCGGAAACTTTTTTTCGAATAGAAATCCACAGCGCAAAAGGCAATCGAGATTTCGTAAAAGTTCTCGAGTCCCATGTGCTTCGTTCGTCCTCACTTGCGCAGACATTTTCACCTATGCTGCTTCGCAGGCTCACCCGGTGCCACGTAAGTCCATTAATAACATAGTATTGCGGCCATGCGCCGTTTGGAATTCGGGGTGCACTTTATGGGTCAGTGCTTTAGTCCCCCGCTAAGGTGCAAGCCACGCGTCGTTTTCATTAAGACCTGGCGAAAAACTCCTAGGAGAAGTGAAAAATGAAGAAAATCCTTTTGCTCGCTGTCCTGGCACTGGCCCTGCCAACGGCAGTTTTTGCGGGCAGCAGCGTCGACTTCAGCAACAGCGGTGGAACGCTATCCGGTTCGAATAGCGGCCTCACGCTGAGTGGATCTGTGCTGTTCGGCGTTAACGGCTTGAACGGAGGCGGACTGATCACCGGTTCCAACCTCGGCAGCGTCAGCTTCACCACCGGAGCATTGCTTACCGGTTCGCTGCAGATGGGCGGAACGTTTGCGTCCGGCGGCAGCTTCGCCATCACAGGCAACGGCACCGATGGCGTGCCCAGCGGCACGCTGTTCTCGGGAACCTTTTCCAGTCCCGTGACCTGGACGATGGTGACTCTCGCGAACGGAACCCACAACTACACTCTGACGGGCACCTTGACGGGAACGCTGGGAAGCGACCCGACGCAAGGCGTGACCGTGCAACTGACCATCAACACTGGCAAGGGCTTCTTCAATGGCAGCACTACCATTTCGAGCGGGGACACGAACATCAGCGGCAGTACCGCCGTTCCTGAGCCCGGTTCGCTGACTCTGCTGGGAAGCGGCCTGGTCGGCCTGGCTGGAATGATTCGTCGCAAGTTGAAAGCGTAAGCCACTCACAATTACCACAGCAAAAACCCCGCCGCATGGCGGGGTCTTTATTTGTGAGATTTTTTTATTTGCAATTAGATGTTCCCACCCGACCGCTCTCGCAACGGAGAATCTTGCTAGCCTCGCAACTCCGACAAGGCCTTCTTGGCATCGGCGTTGTTGGGGCTCAGCTTTACGGCTCGCTCCAGTTGCTGCCGTGCCAGCGCGTTCTGGTTGGCCTTCTGGTAGGCCATTCCGAGATGGTAGTGGATGGTGGCGTCGTCGGGCTCGCCGCGTCTCTCGCCTAACCGCAACGCCTCCTGGAATTGGTTGATGGCCGATTGATACACGCCTTTCTGATAATAGGCCCAACCCAGGGTATCGGCGGCGTTGGGCGACTCCGGCATGCCGCGGCGGGCGGTCTGGGCCATCGCCAGAGCGACATCGACATTTCCGCCAGTTTCCAGAATTACATAAGCAAGATTGTTCGAGGCCAGCGGCTGATCCGGCTGGATGTGCAGCGCCTGCTGATACATATTCTTGGCCTGTTCCCAGCTTTGCTTCGCCTCGTAGAGTTCTCCGATCAGGATGTAGAAGCGCACCTCGCGCGGATTGTCTTTGACAGACTGCTGATAAAGCGCGATTGCCTGGTCCGGGTTCCCCTGCTGCACCTCGACTTTGCCGAGTTTTTCGAGCGCGTCGGTATTGTTTTTGTCGAGCTCGATCGCCTTGCGCAAAGCCACGTCAGCGCCCGCCAGGTCTTTTTTGCCGTTGAACAGTGCGGTTCCCAACAGGTCATAAAAATTGCTGATATTCGGGGACTTGGCGATCTGCGCATTCGCGGCCGCGATCGCCTTATCGAACTGCTTCTGGGCAAAGTAAGTATTCATCAGGCCGCTGAGGCCCTCGGCCGAAGAGGGATCCTTGTCAAGCGCCTGGCCGTAGAACTTCTCGGCCTCGGGGAAATGCTTTTGTGCGAGCTGGATGTTTCCCAGTTGCACAAAGGGCGCAGGACTTTGCGGAGCGCGCTGCATTGCCTGCTGCGCGTCCTGCTGCGCCTCGGTGTACTTTTGCCCGGCTGCTTCTGCAATACATTTCAGAAGATAGCCATCGGCGGAATACGGCTGCGCGGTGATGATCTGTTGTGCGGTTGCCTGCAGGGCGTCGATGTCGGCGCGTTGCAACTCCAGGGCGGCCAGAGAGCGCTGGGCATCGGTCAGATCAGGACGGATGCGCACCGCTTCGCGCCATTCCGATTCCGCCCGGTTTGTGTCGTGTTGCTGCGCAAAGGCGAGTCCCAACTGGTAGTGGGCGACCGCGTTGTTGGGATCGTTACGAAGTGCGTTTTGCAGCGAATCGACGGCACCGCCGGCGTCATTATTGCGCAGTTGAATCTGCCCCTTGTAGACCAGAGCATCGACGTCGTGCGCGTTGGCCTTCAACACCTCATTGTTGAGCTTTGTCGCTTCGTCGAGACGATTTTTCAGGATCAGCAACTGAATGTAATTCTTCTTGACCTGGGAATCTTTTGGATGATCGCTGTAGAGCGAGCCATATTCGGCAACGGCTTTATCGAGATCGCCGCTGGCGAAGTAGAAATCGCCCAGCATGCGATAGCCTTCGGAGTTGTTGGGCAGATCTTTTTTCGTCTGCACAAGGAATGTTTCGGCTTCCGACTTCTTGCCTTCCTGCATCAATAGGCGTACCAGGGCCGCACGCGGTCCGGGATTTTGAGCATCAACAGTGATCGCGTGTTTGTATTGCTGCTCCGCTTCCGGCAGACGATTACGGGACTGATAAAAGCCGCCCAGAGCCAGCTGCGCGCTCATGGACTTGGGGTCAGCTTCGGTTGCTTTCTTGAAATTGATCTCGGCCTGATCAGGCGAATTTGCGCGGAGCTGCAAGAGGGCAAGCAGAAGATACGACTCGGAGCGGCCGGGATTGAGCTCAATCGCCTGCTGCATCTCGGTGATGGCCGGCCCGAGCTGGCTTTGCGCCGCATAGTAATTGGCCCACGCTTCATGCGTTTCGGGCAGGTTGGGCTGCTTTTCCCGCAAGTAATCGAGATGGGTTCTTGCCTGCTTCAGAGTGTCCTGTACCGGCGAGCCATCTGGGTTACGGACCGTGACCAGCATGTTGGCGAGATCGGTGCGGGCCTGATAATTGTCAGGCGCGAGGTCGACCGTACGGCTCAGTTCCTGAAAAGCGCGGTTCTGATCGCCGGTTTTGAGGTAGACCTGGCTGAGCTGATAATGCGCCTGGGCGAAGCGGGAGTCGATTTGAATGGCGTTGGAGTACTGAATAGCCGCTTCGCGGTACTTGCCTTCGGCGAAATACTTTTCTCCGCTGTCAAAATATTTTTGTTTGCGAACATTCGGGTCGCGGGTGCACCCGGCAAGAATGATGAAAGGACAACAGACGGCGAGCAGGCGGACGGCCGAGCGACGCATATTCATTTCTCCAACGGCGGATAGGGGAGCAGACCGGCTACGGATCCGCACAAGCTTGTCTGGCAAAGCTTCATAATACTGCACGGTAACTTGTGAAAACAGTTACTGGAGTCATACGTAAACTGGGCACGGTTTATCGAGACTCTTTTTTCTCTGACGGTTTTCGCCCTTCGGCTTCAATATTCAGCGCCTTGAGTTCAGCGCGGGATGTAGCTGTCGAGCAGCGATTCGACCTGGCTGACAACAGGCATCATTCGTTGTTGCGCGGCGTCGACCGTTTCACCGGTGTACATGGGCGTGGTGAAACGAACCAGAGCGCCATCCGTGCGATTCATGCGGATCGAATCGGCAACCAGATAGAATTTGGCCCAGTATTCATTGGCCACTCCCCGGTCATGAGCCCAATACCAATAGAGAACGACCTGGCGAGCGTCGCCTTTCGCGATCACATAGCGGTTCACGGGAAAGGGCACGTGCCCGGGAAATGAAAGCTGGATAGGCTTGTTTTCAAGCGGGGTCCATCCTGCTCCGGGAAGACAGTGCTGCGGCGAATGGATTGTATCTCCGGCCCGCTGGCTGGGAAAATAGGCGATGAAAAGATCGACCGGGGCCTGTCGTAACTGTTGGTTTTGATAGACGCGCAGCAGGAAGTCGCCAGGTCCCAGAACATTCAGAACGTCTTTATCTAACTCCACGTCATAGCTCGACCAATCGCCCAAATGCTGTGGAAATGACTGCAGCGACAGGCGAGGAGGAAAATTTTCGGCGCGGGTGTGAGCCTGCAGAAACAGAGCTGCCGACGCGATCAGGGCAGCAGCCACAATGAAGCGTGCGACGGAAATGTTCATGAGACAGATCCTTTCTCTTTCCAGATCAGCTTTAGCAAGCGATGCACGGAAAAGAGCATCAGAAGAGAGACGACGAAGATGATCCATCCCCAGGAGGCGTGGAAGTAGCCTTCGGCTTTGTCGGCGTCCCAGTACTGCACCAAAAGGCCCGTGCCGATAATGCGAACGCTGTTGGCTGCGACCGCGATGGGCACCGATGCCAAGGCCAGTACCCAGCGTATCCACAGGCGCCGTTCCCCAAGATATCCGTAGATGATGGCCAGGGTGACCAGCGACATGAGTGAGCGGATGCCACTGCAGGCTTCGGCAACCTCAAGAGCCATCGAGGGCAGATTGATTATGTTGCCTTCGCGCAATATCGGCACGCCCAAGAGCGGGAGCACAGCGGCGGAAAGTTTCGAAGCCAGCAGTTGCAGCGGGAACGTAATTTGATTGAAGACGATGGCCGGAATGGGGATCATCAGCAGCAGGAATGCCCAGGGAAACAGCACGGCGCGAAGGAAGTTCCAGCCGAGGAAGAGGACAATCAGTCCGGCCACAAGGATTAATAGCGAAGTACGTGTGAGGAACAATTCCGCACCGAGTTGACCTACGATCAGCTCGACAAGGGCTATGGCAATCAGGGCAAGACCCGACCACGAAGGAGACGGGATGAGGCGAGCGAGACGAGAGCGCTCCTGCCAAACCACAAATCCTGAAAAGAGCGGAACAAAGAATCCATGGGAAAAGTTCGGATCTCCCCACCACTGCGCCACCAGGTGGGCGATGGTTCTCCAGTAGAGCCACAAGGAGAAAGCGGCCAGGACGGCTATTTGCCAGGCGGGAACGCTTTCCATCACGCTTGAGGCGGTGCGAGGTGCCGTAAACTGTGTCTGCACCAGTTGACTCACGAGAACAAGGCCAGTCCTGGGGGAAAAGTTGAGAATAAGCGAAATACGGCACGGCGCGCAATGCAAACTCCGTCACCCCGCGTGCTTGAGGCTTTGACTGAGGAAGAGGGCAGGTTGGGGTACGGGGGATGGTGCGACTGGATTGCGAAAGGCAAGAAAGCGAAACGTGTGGAGGGAACCTGTGGGAAAAACTTTTCCTACAATTCCCGTGCTCGATGCCGCACTTGGACCGCTAACATTGCCGCATAGCTCCTCTGGTGGGGTGGTTTGATTGTAAGTTACTGAAAATAAACATAAAATTAGAAGTGCAGATTCCTGTCGGTACTCTTGCATCTGTGGCATTTCTCGTGCTCGAATAGACAGGGGTTGCTGTTCCTCATCGGAAAAATGGACATGGAAAAGATGGGCAAAGTATTGCCTAGTCGGGTCAACGGGGATGGATCGGCGTCATCCCTGGAACCGGCGAGCCTTGCCTTTGTCGAGGGCGTCAGCGCCAACATGCGTCCGGTAGAGGCGATGATCCGGGAGTTGGCAAAGAGCGACGTGTCCGTGTTGGTGCTGGCCGAGCAGGGCGCGGGAAAGCACGCGACCGCGCAACGCATTCATGAAATGTCGCGGCGGAAGGATCAGCCCTTTCGCTGGCTTCGTTGTGCCACGCTAAGAGCTTCGGACTTAGGCCGAGAAATCCTGTCCAGCGGGGGCACGCTCTTTTTAGACGAACTGGCTGATCTGCGAACTGACTTTCAAGCGCGTTTGCTGGAAGCTTTGCCGCAGATGCCAGGCGGCGACGCTGACGATTTGGGACGGCCGCGTTTGATCTGCGGCAGCGCGCAAGACTTGGAAGTGTCGGTCAAGCGCGGTCGACTGCGCGAAGACTTCTACTATCGAATCAGCGGGATCTGTCTGCGTTTGCCTCCGCTGCGGCAGAGGAAAGAGGATATTCCATTCTTAATGGGACATTTCCTTCGAAAATATGCGCGTGATTTCCGGCGCGACGTGCCGGATTTGAGCGCGGAGACTCTGCGCCTGTTCCTCGATTATGCGTGGCCGGGGAATCTGCGGGAACTTGAAGATGCAGCGCGCGTGCTGGTGGCTCT
>JASHOT010000372.1 GCA_030040965.1 Candidatus Sulfotelmatobacter sp.
TCTGCTGATCATGTCGGGGCGTAGCGCAGCCTGGTAGCGCACCTGCCTTGGGCGCAGGGGGTCGTAGGTTCAAATCCTATCGCCCCGACCATTGTCTTTCATTCCGGTCGCTCCAAACCGCTTGAATTTCCGCTCACTTGCGGAGCTCAATCATGCTCCTGCAACGCGCTCCGCGGCCCTCCTGCAACGCGCTGCGCGGCCCTCCTGCAACGCGCTGCGCGGCCTGGACCGGCCGCTCCGCTCATCGTCCAGGGTTGAGGCGAGGCAGGAGTGGGACTGGGCTTACGCCCCACCTGTCTTCTCTGCCATCTCTTCCGCCATCTCCACGAGTTTGCGCACCGTGTTCCAATTGCGGGCCGTTCCGGTCACGCCAACCAGTGTGTCGACTTTTGACCACGGCAATTTGGATCGCCCAACTCCATCGGGAAAATAGATGTAAAGCTCGCGTCCGTTCAGATGCAATTCCTCGCGATATCCTTTCAGTCCGGCGATTTTGTCAGCCGCATCTTTGCCGGGCTCGCCAGCGAGAAACGTAACCAGAAGCTTGCCGGGCTCAATATCCTTTCTCTGTGCGAAGGGGTTGGCGGCAATTGTGTCCCGCATCTCGCCGACGGTTCGCAGAACAACGTCGGGACGGAAGCCGAAAGTTTTTGCGATCGCCGCCTGAATCGTATTGGCCAACAGCCGGATATTCTTTTCCCTGCCCCGAAAAATGACGTTTCCGCTCTGGACGTAGGTACGCGGATTCTCGAGTTTCAAGGACGCACACAGCCGGCAGAGTGCATCCATCTTGATTCGATTGTGCGGGCCGAGATTCACTCCGCGCAGCATGCAAACCCACACCGGCATGGCCATGAATCATAAACGAAACGGCGACCAAGCATCTCCGTGCACTTCTGAGGTAAATGGAACCAAGAGATGCACTTTGAGTGCGGTTGTCATTCACTGAGAATGGCGGGAAGTACTTTCGAGGGCACCGTTCTTTGCCGATCAGGATGTTGCCATCGAGCTTTTGCGCGTGAATTTAACGCCAGACCACGCCTGAGCCGAATGCGGGTGCTGCTCGTCGCACGCCAGTTCTTTGCCATTTCAAACATTTTTGGGAGAAGTGTCATGTCGGGACAAGTGATTCTGTATTTCGAAGATCAGTCAGATGCGCTGCGCTTCGCGCTGGCGGCCGGCTCCGTTATGGCAGGAGAAGGCGGAAAATTCACCAACGACCTCCTCGAGGAGACGGCGCGAGTGACTCGCATCCGCCTGGATGCGGTGAATGCGGGAAACGGAAATGGGAACGGTAAGAGAACGAGCCCGGGACGCGCCGCCTAAGCCACGCAGTCGTATCGCCGCACGCGTGACGCCCTCGCGCGCGCAGATATCCCCCATCATCCTTCAGCGTTCGACAAGATTTCCCCCTACGCCGTGCCCGCGTTGGTAAAGGCTTCCAGCGCATCCGAGAGCGTGGGAAACGTCAACAATACCTGTTCGACTTTGGTGATCTCGAAAACGCGGCGCACGCGGGCATTGACGCCGGTGATGGCAACGCGGCGTCCGGCTTTCGCGCATGAGGTACAAGCGCTGACCAGCGATCCCAAGCCGGAAGAGTCAAGATAAGGGACGCCGGAAAAATCGAGGATCATTGTAGGCGCGTCTTCCCGTCGCACGGCATTGAGGAAGGGTGAAACATTTTCCATGGTCAACGGGCCGTGGAAGCTCAATACTCCGCGGTCCAGACGCTCGACTTCCAGTGGCTCCGATGCCATAGGGGAAGGATTCTAGGCCAGATTCAAGCGAGGTTCAAGAAGCGCATTTGGGTGATATGGCGGTTTGCGAAGCTGAAATGTGCGGGATGCTCGTATACGTTCTCGAAGAGGCTGTGGCGGAGTCCGGAGTCATTTTCCCAAGTAGAATTCCGCCAGTTCCATGTCGCCGGGATTTGTGATCTTTATATTTCTTGGCGAGCCCATCACCACCGCCACGTCAAATCCCGATCGTTCCGCCAGCGAAGCTTCATCGGTGCCCATGAATCCATCCGCGGCCGCTTCATCGAAAACCTTCTTGATGACGTTGTAACGAAATCCCTGCGGGGTCTGCGCCAGCACCACGCTCGCTCGCGGAATGGTTGCCTTGATGATCGCCCCCTCCGCCGTGCGTTCGACCTGCTTCACCGTATCGACGGCGGGGAGACCCGCGATGGCGGCGCCATATTTCTGCGCCGCCTCGATGACGTCGCGAATAATGTCTGGCGTCACCAGAGGCCGCACAGCATCGTGCACAAGCACAATGTCGTCAGGAGCGGCCTTCACCGCATTGAGTGCGTGTTCGACCGATTGCTGCCGATGTTCTCCTCCGACCACCAGCTCAATTTTTTTGGCGAGCACATCGGGCGCATCATCCGCAAGCCGCTTGTGGAATGCTTCGATTTCATTTTCCCGGAGCGCGATCCAGATTTCGCTGACGGACTCAACCGCGGCAAACTTGCGTATGGTGTGAATGAGGATGGGAGTGCCGGCCAGTTCGGTGAATTGCTTCGAGGCATGCGCCTTGCCGGACTTGGCATCTTTCGCACTGGGCACAGGGGCCATGCGCGTCCCCAGGCCTGCGGCCGGAATGATGACAACCACCTTCATGGCGGGCTGTCAGTATACGAGCGCAAGAGTAAGGAGTTCAAATGAGGAGACACTACGGGGGGGCAATCGTCGGTTCCGTGCCGGCGCGACTAACTCAGGACGACGGCCAGACGATGGGAAGGCCTCCCTGCGGGTGCGGGCCGATGGCGAGGCCTCCGAGGGATTCAAGGCCGACCGCCGCGCCACCCACGGCGACACCGCCGACGGCGAGCCCGGCGCAGGCCACGAGGCCAACCGCAAAGCCTCCCACACAGACAACGCCAACGGAAAGGGCGCCTACGGCGATCAGGCCTGCGGCAATCGGGCCAACGGCGATGAGTCCGACAGCAATATCGCCGACGGCGATGATGCCGGCGGCTCGACCGCGATGCTGCCCGGTTTCAGCATCCGGCCCGAACGCCACGCTGATGAGCGGAAAGTCCCCGATCGCAATGTTCGATTGATAGCGCATGACTAACTCTACGAATGCCCTCAGCGATCGGTTCCGTAAATCTTCTGCTCAAGCGGTCGGCTTGGGTTCTGCCACTGCAGGAGTCGGTGCCGCAACCGGGGCCGCGACCACCGACACAGCCGGCTGCGGGGCTGCCACAGGCACGGGCGCTGGCCGGCTGTAGGATCCGCGCTCATCCCATTTGCCGAAGATCATTTTTCCGGCGGTCGTTTGCAGAACCGATGTCACGGAAACGTCGATCGTCTTGCCGATCATCTTGCGTGCGTTGTCGACCACCACCATGGTCCCGTCGTCGAGGTAGGCGACGCCCTGGTTGTACTCCTTGCCTTCTTTCAGGATGAAGACGCGCATGCTCTCGCCGGGCAGCACGATCGGCTTGAGCGAGTTGGCCAGTTCGTTGATGTTGAGCACTTCCACGCCCTGCAGTTGCGCGACCTTGTTCAGATTGAAGTCGTTGGTGATGATCTTGCCTTCATAGACCTTGGCAAGTTCAATCAGTTTTAGATCGACTTCGCGGATGGCGGGAAAATCGTCCTCCACGATCTGAATCGTCAGGTTGGCGACTTTCTGCAGGCGCTGCAGGATGTCGAGCCCGCGCCGCCCGCGATTGCGCTTGAGCGAGTCGGCGGAATCGGCGACCAGTTGCAGTTCGCGCAGAACGAATTGCGGGGTGACGATGATGCCGTCGAGAAAGCCGGTCTCGGCAATGTCGGCGATGCGGCCGTCGATGATGACGCTGGTGTCGAGAATCTTGTAGCTTTTCTTTCCCTGCTTCTCGCCGCCGAAGATTCCGCCGAGCGCGGCCAGATTGAGCAGGTCGCCTTTATTGGCGCCAACGATGAGGCCGACGTAGGCCATCAGCAGCATGACCAGAATTTGCAGGAAGCTCTGGGTCTGGCCTGCGGGTACGCTGCTGCGGATGACGAGGGCAAACAGGTAAGCGCCGCAGATGCCAAGAATGCTCCCGATGGCGGCCCCGATCAGCCGCTTCAGGCTGACGGTACGCAGCTTCCATTCGAACAGCACGATGGCGGAGCCGATCAGCGCGCCAATGCCCGCGTCTACCGGGGCCGGCTGTCCGAAGGGTTGAATGACGAAGCAGGTGATTGCAACAACGACGACAAAAAGAAAACGTACGAAAATGATATCCACGGTAGACCTCCCGCGGATGCACCTTTCCCCGATAAAAGGAGAGATGCAGCCGTGCCGCTCATCGCCGCCCCCGGCGAGAATCGGCCCTGCGCAATGCGGAGCGCGTGAATTAGGGGAATGAATTTGCGCCCCGTTCCGGCCTTGGCTGGGGCTCGGCCGGAGGAACAGTAATCTAACGCCATGAGTATATACCTGCCTGTTAAAAGAGACTCGGAAAACTGAGCACCGCGCGAGCTATGACTCGGGTGACGCTTTCTTGTGAACTAAGGCCTTCGCTGGACGTGCGTTTCTGTTTAGAGGGGCATCCCAACCACCATGCTGCTCGGGTCTGGTTGGAAGCAGCCGCACGAGGAAGAAAACTGGCCCAAATTAAAGGAGGACACAGCCATGAAGCTGTCCAGAACCATTGGGATTGGAATTTTGTCGCTGCTGCTGGGGGTTCCTGCCGCAGTGCTGGCGCAGGAAGAGCCGAAACCTGACGAACCAAAGGCAGAGCCGAAGCAGGAACAGCCTAAGCCGGAGTCGAAGCAAGATGAAATGAAGGCGCCCAAGCAAGAGCAAAAACAAGACCGGAAGCAGGAACAGAAGGAAGAGAAACAGCAGCAGAAAGAGCAGAAACAGGAGCCGGCGAATGCGAATCCTGCCACGCCGGAGAACAACAACTCCCGGCGCGGGCAACCCGCTGCGGCTCCGCAAGGCGCTCAACCACAATCACAGCCGAGCCGGGCGCAAGCCGCGCGGCCGGCAGGTGGAGGTGGCCACATTCCCGACGACCAGTTCCGTGCGCATTTTGGACGGTCGCATACGGTCGTAATCAATCAGCCGGTTGTGGTTGAAGGCCAACCTCGCTTCCAGTATGGCGGCTACTGGTTTGTTATCGCTGATCCCTGGCCCGGTGATTGGGCTTACACCGACCAGTGCTATATCGATTACGTCGATGGCGAATATTTTCTGTTCGACTTGCTCCATCCCGGGGTGCGCATTGCGCTGTTCGTTGCGATGTAGCAAGTGTTCACGTGAGAATCGCAGCCGCGAAATTCCCCGCTCAAGCCGAAAGCGGGCTTGAGTGGGGCACCCCTGCAAATCGTGATTCGACCAATCGTGATTCAACCAATCAGGCTCCGGTCTTGCTACACTTTTCCTCATGAAAGCGCTAGTCATTACCCATCTCTCGGGTCCTGATTCTCTTCAATTGCAAGACGCGCCAGAACCTGCTTCCAAGGCTGGGCAGGTGATAGTCCGGGTGCACGCAGGAGGGCTGAATTTCGCGGATTTCATGACTTCGAAGGGCGGATATCCGGGCACTCCTCCTCCGCCGCTTATTGCCGGACGCGAATTTGCGGGCGTCGAAGAGGCAACCGGCCGCCGCGTCATGGGATACGCGCAGTGGGCCGCGTTTGCCGAAAAAACCGCCGCGTACTCAAACATGCTGTGGCCGATTCCCGATCATTGGAGCGACGAGCAGGCCGCAGCCTTCCCGGTCAACTACTTCACTGCATATCTGGGATATTGGCAGTCGGGCATGACCCAACCTGCAGCGCCGGGACGAACGCACCGTGTGTTGATTCATGCAGTCGCTGGAGGAGTGGGCACTGCGGCGGTGCAGATCGGGCGATTGCTTGGCGTCGAGATGTACGGGACGTCTTCGTCGGAGGAAAAACTCGCGCGCGTGAAAAAGCTCGGGCTGCAACACGGCATCAACTACAAGCAACACGACTATGAGCAGGTGGTGAAGAATCTTACGCAAGGCGAGGGGGTTGATTCGGTTTTCGAAATGCTCGGTGGAGAGCATACCGCGAAGAGCACGCGCTGCCTGCGCGACTTCGGACGCGTTATCCAATACGGCACAGCGACGGGGAAACAGCCGCAACTCGATCTCCGCGCCATGTATGCGAAGTCGGCGAGCGTGCAGGGTCTGTGGTTAAGTTATTTATCACACAAGAAAGAAATTATGGAGCCGGCGTGGAAGCAACTTTCAGGCTGGATCGCCGACCGCAAGCTTGAGCCGCAGATTGGACACGTTTTCCCGCTCGACCGGGCGGTGGAAGCGTACAAGCTGCTGGAAGCGGGGAAGAACTACGGGAAGGTTGTGCTGAAGATTTCGTGATGTTCTGTGGCGATACGATACATTGACCTTGCGCATTGCAATGCGATTTATAGTTCTGTCCGCAGCTATTCTTGGCGGGTTGCAGGGCATTGTCATCACGCTGCGTCTGTTCTTCCGCGACGGTTCGCAGGGTAGCCTTGCGTTTTTCTTGCTCGGGTGGGTGCTGATCGGCTACGCCTTCGTCACTGTAGCGGGACTAGTCTTCTGGCGACAACCCAAGCGCATTCGACCGATGCGTTGGGCTCAGGCCATCCAGGTTCCTTGGATCTCGATGCCCGGTGTTGTTTACAAGTTCGCTGCTGGTTTGACGGGCGCTGTAGCTTTTGTCTTCAGCCACACGGGTGAAAAGTACGCAGCGGGCTATGAGACAAGCTGGAAACTTGGTTCCTCGTGCAAGCTCAGCCTTCTTCTGAATGCACCGCTGGAATTGGGGATCAACGTAGCCCCACTCGCGGTACTGTTTCTTCTCCGCGAGATCCAGCGTGAGGCAAGTCGCGAACGGCCCGTCGTCGGATGAGCGTCTGCAACCGATCGTCAGAACACCCAGGCGTCGCTGAGCATGAAATTTGCCAGTGAGCACAGCGCGATGGCGAAGGCGTTGGCGAGCAGATAATTCAGGTGCGCTTCGCCGACCATCAGCTTCATCAGGCCCAGATTTCCCACGAGCGAGACCGCGCCGTTGCTGAGGTTGAAGCGCAGCAGGCGTGAGCATGAATCACGCAATCGCCGTCGCCATATCTGTTCAGGATTGCAACGGTCAGCCCAGGTGAAGCGCTCATGCCAGAGGAAATTGTGAACGACCGTGAACTCCACCGCGATGGCCGTGGCAACGAGATAAGGCAAGCCGAGTAGGGATTTCACTGCGAAGAGCACTGCAAACTGCACGGCAACGCCGATGCCGCCGACCAGATTGAAGCGGAGCCAGCGCGTCAGAACTGAGGGTGCGGCCGAGAGGTCGCTTACGCTCATTGCGGAATCCTGTCTTCCTGATAAAGCCGCGCCGTGTTGTTCAGCGTGAAGACGACGAGCATCAATGCCATTCCGGCTAAACCGATCGCGCCTCCGACGTCGAAGAGGCGGAATGTGCAGCCGAATAAATGGACGTTCGGCTTCCACAGCAGGGCCACGTTGCCGACCGCTAGAAGAATGCGAAGTTCGGTTGGGCCGAAGCGCCAGAAGGACAGGCGGAATTCACCCAGAGCGTGGGTAGCCAGATACGATTGGATGGACAACATGAGAAACGCGACGAGCAACCCAATCGCGATCCAGGGATGCATGTAACCGGAGAGAGCAAGCCCTGCCATCAGAGCTACGGCCCCGAAGGTGTCGACCATGTGATCGACGTAGAATCCGTAGCGCGGGCGGAGCCGCTGGCGCACTCGGGCGAGGGTTCCATCCAGGGAATCGCCGAGCCAGTTGAGCGCGAGACAGGCAATCACTCCAAGGAGCCAATAGCGATTCCATTTCGCCAGCGCGTAGCAGACGCCCGCGCAGAGTTGTGCGGTCAGGCCCAAGGCTGTCAGATGATCGGGATTGATCCGGATTGGGGTTCGGACAGCCAGCGAGATGAGCACGCGCTTCTCGACCGCGGCGAGCCAACTCTCCTGTACCCGCAGCATGTCGGTCGAGGGACCTTTTCGGTGCGTTTCTTCGTCATGCAGCTCGACGTTTCGCAGTTCAGCGTCTCGCAGTCTAAGCAGCACTCGCGGATCGACTTGCTCGCAAAAGTCCGTCATTACCTGTGAAATCGGAACCATTTTCGGCATCCTCCGGCGTGATGCGCCGATGGTTTCGAATGTGCCCTAGGTATTGGTCCGGGGCAATGCAGGCCGACGCAACTTTCGCTCAACTTCTTGTCAACCAATATCTCCTGTCTTCTCAGAAGGATACAAAGAAAGGGCATCCGAACCGGCGGCCTTTCTCATCTAATTAAGCACAAGCAAAAAAGGAAAGCCTATGAAAGCAAGATTGACGGCGGTAGGAGTTGCGGTTGTACTCAGCGTTTTAGGGGGTTTGGCGGCAGCACAGGAGACAGCTTCCAACGGAGTTCCATCTCACCTGCTGGTCACGGTTGAACCACGCAAAGGACATGAAGTACCGGCGGTGAACAAGAGTGACGTGCTGGTCTACGAGGGCCACGATCGCGACACGGTCGTGGACTGGGTTCCGGCACAGGGCGATCATGCCGCGCTCGAGCTTTTCATCCTCATCGATGATGCCTCGAGCTCAACCCTTGGCACCCAACTCGGTGACCTGCGCAAGTTCATCGACGGGCAGCCACCGACTGCGAAAGTTGGCGTGGCCTATATGCAGAACGGTATAGCCAAGATCCTGCAGGCTCCGAGCAGCGATCACGAGCTGGCGGCCAAGGCTCTGCGCCTTCCGATGGGGATCGGCGGAGCCGAAGCGAGCCCGTATTTCTCTGTAACCGATCTGGTGAAAAGGTGGCCGGCGAGCGATGCGCGCCATGAGGTTTTCATGGTCACTGACGGAATCGATCGCTATTACGGCAGCCCCGATCTGCAAGATCCATATTTGCAGGAGGCGATCGACGCGGCGGGGAGAGCGGGGGTGGTGGTTTCTGGGATCTATAATCCCGGCGCGGGTCACTTTGGCCACAGCCGCTGGCTCACCTACTGGGGACAGATTTACTTTTCCGAGCTGGCGGAGAAAACGGGCGGGGAGATGTACTACTTTGGATTTGAGGGCTCGCCGGTGGCGTTTGCTCCGTACCTCGACGACTCCGCGCAACGCCTGGATCATCAGTATTTCCTGACGTTTTTGGCCAAGCCGCCGAAGAGAGCGGGATGGGTGCAGGTGCGGCTGAGAAGCGAACAGCCGGTGGATCTTGTCTCGGCGGGCAGAGTCTGGGTTTCATCGGAGCGATGAAATCGAAAGCCGGCCGACACTAATTTCCTACAAGGGTTGTCCACGAGGGCTGCCTCTCTGGGGATCCGCCATGGATCAGGCAGCTTGGTCTAGAGGGCTCGGAATCCCGAATTTTACAGAACAACGTCATGCGGTATGGTTCGGCGTACTGCGCACCAGCTTGACCGAGGCTCTTTCCAGGTCTTGCATCGCATTCATGACGCGGATGAGGGCGTGCGTTCCGTTGCGCTTGCGGTGTGCAATCCTCGATTTCATCCATGATGGCGTCTCGAGCTTGCTGAATGCGGCGTGATCGGGCGTCGTGGGAGTGGCATCTGAGATTGCGTATTACTACAACATTGCACCGTAAATCAGCACCTAATGGCATTTTGTATACGGCTGCCTGTGCCGGATGGTAGTCGGCACAGGCTCCGCGGATCGACGAATGGTCATCCAAACTCAACCCGTTTTATGGCCCGGCAGGCCGTATCCGCTGGGCGCGACCTGGGATGGAGAAGGCGTAAATTTCGCTATCTTCTCAGAGCATGCGGAGAAGGTGGAGTTGTGCCTGTTCGATCAGAGCGGGCGCCGTGAACTGCACCGCATCAACATTGCCGAGCAAACCGACCAGGTCTGGCATTGTTACTTGCCGGAAGCACGCCCAGGACTTCTTTATGGCTACCGCGTGCATGGTCCCTACGAGCCGGCCAAGGGATTGCGTTTTAATCATCACAAGCTCCTGCTCGATCCGTATGCGAAACAAATTGCGGGCGATCTGAAATGGAGCGACTCGCATTTTGGTTATCGCGTTGGCCACCGGCAGGAAGATCTTTCTTTCGATCGCCGCGACGATTGCCCCGGGATGCTGAAATCGATGGTGATCGATCCGGCGTTCACCTGGGGGACAGATCGGCCTCCTTGCACTCCCTGGCACAAGAGCGTGATTTATGAACTGCATGTGAAAGGTTTCACGATTCGGCATCCGGGCGTTCCTGAGGGGTTGCGAGGAACATATGCGGGACTGGGCACAGCGGCGGTGATCGATCATTTGCTGAAGCTCGGCATTACGGCCATCGAGTTGATGCCGGTGCATTATTTCGTCGACGACCGGCATCTGGTGGAACGTGGTCTCAGAAATTATTGGGGATATAACTCGATTGGCTTTTTCGCGCCGGTCTCGCGCTATTCGGCGACGGGTTCGGTGAATGAGTTCAAGACGCTAGTGAAAACGCTGCATTCGGCGGGCATTGAGGTGATTCTCGACGTCGTCTACAACCATACGGCGGAAGGCAATCAGATGGGGCCGACGCTTTCTTTCCGCGGCATCGATAACTCTGTTTACTATCGCCTTTCCGCCGAGAATCCACGCTACTACACGGACTATACCGGCACGGGCAACACGCTGAACATGCGGCATCCGCGCGTGCTGCAGCTGATTATGGATAGTTTGCGGTACTGGGTTCTGGATATGCATGTCGACGGATTCCGTTTTGATCTGGCGGCCACGCTGGCGCGCGAGTTGCATGAAGTGGATAAGCTGGGAGCTTTTCTCGACATCATTCACCAGGATCCTGTTTTGTCGCAGGTAAAACTGATTGCGGAGCCCTGGGACTTAGGGGAAGGTGGGTATCAGGTTGGGAAGTTTCCCGTGGGATGGGCGGAGTGGAATGATCGCTATCGCGACGCGGTTCGATCGTACTGGAAAGGCGACGGCTGGCAGATTGGCGAACTTGCCTACCGGATCACGGGCTCGAGCGATCTTTACGCGCGCAGCGGCCGCAGACCGTATGCCAGCATTAATTTCGTAACCGCGCACGATGGATTCACGCTGCAGGACCTGGTGAGTTACAACCAGAAGCATAACGAGGCGAATGGGGAAGAGAATCGCGACGGCACCGACAACAATCGCAGCTGGAATTGCGGAGCGGAAGGTCCGACTGACGATCCGGCGATTAACGCTCTGCGAGCTCAGCAGAAGAGGAATTTTCTGGTGACGCTCCTGTTGTCGCAGGGAGTGCCCATGCTTCTGGCCGGCGATGAGATCGGTCACACGCAGCAGGGAAACAATAATGGTTATTGCCAGGATAACGAGATCAGCTGGATCGACTGGGAGGGGATCAAGACTCGCAATCCGGAAGATGATTTGCGAGCGTTCGTGCAGAAGGTGATCGCTTTGCGGAGGAGCCATCCGGTTTTTCGGCGCAGGAGTTTTTTCCAGGGGCGGGCGATCAAGGGAGCAGGGATCAAAGATATTCTCTGGCTGCGCCCTGATGGGCGTGAGATGACGGACGAACAATGGAATCAGGAAAACGCGCGGACCTTGGGGGTTTTCTTTTCTGGATCGGCGGTGGATGAAGTGGATGAACGAGGCCTACTAATAACGGACGAAAACTTTCTGCTTCTGATGAATGCGAACTATGAAGCGGTGCCATTTTCCCTGCCCACGACCGCGTCAGGCATGATGTGGGGAAGGTTGATCGATACATGCTTTTCCGGAGGGAACGACCCCGACCTGCCTTATGAAGCAGGCGGCGAGTATCCCCTGCAGCCCCGTTCTCTCGCGCTTTTGATAGAACTTCAGGCGCGACCAAGCCCACCAAGAACGGCATGAGATGCGGTCATTCCATGCCGTTTGGCGCTGAATTCGGCACCGACGGCGGGGTGCGTTTTCGTCTTTGGGCGCCAAAAGCGCAGCAGGTCGAAGTCTGCTTGCAGAATTTTTCTTCGGGCAATTCAGAACAAGAACACTTTCCGCTCGAGAAACAAGAAGACGGCTGGTTTGAGATAAGGACCAATACCGCAGCTGCGGGAACTCGATATCAATTTGAAATTGATGGCGAAGTGAAGGTTCCTGATCCTGCGTCCCGGTTGCAACCTTTGGATGTGCATGGGCCGAGCGAGGTCGTAGATCCGCGGGCATTCGATTGGAATGAGAGGGAACGACAGTGGCGTGGGCGTCGGTGGGAAGAAGCGGTGATCTATGAAGTCCACGTAGGAGCTTTTACGCCGGAGGGCACGTTCGGCGGGGTGATGGAAAGGCTCGACTATCTCAGTGAGTTGGGCGTGACCGCTGTGGAACTTATGCCGGTATCTGACTTTCCGGGACGCCGCAATTGGGGCTATGACGGTGTGTTGCCGTTCGCGCCTGACAGTTGTTATGGCAGCTCGGAGGATCTCAAGCGCCTGGTGCAAGCTGCGCATGAGAAAGGGCTGATGATTTTTCTGGACGTGGTTTACAACCACTTCGGCCCTGATGGGAATTATCTGTCGATTTATTCACCCCAATTTTTCACGAATCGTCACCGAACACCCTGGGGAGACGGCATCAACTTTGATGGCCCCGAGAGTCGTGTGGTGCGCGATTTTTTTATTCAGAACGCGCTCTATTGGCTGGAAGAGTATCGTTTCGATGGGTTGCGGCTGGATGCGGTTCACGCTATTGCCGACGATTCCCTGCCCGACATTATTACGGAGCTGGCGGAAGTGGTGCGGGAGAAATTCAGCGAGAGGCAAATTCATCTCATGCTGGAAAATGCCGACAACGGCGCGCGCTATCTGCAGCGCAGCAAGAATGGCAGCGTGAGGTTGTACGACGCGCAGTGGAATGACGACATTCATCATGCCCTGCACGTGCTGACCACGGGTGAATCCGACGGCTACTACTCCGATTATGCCCGCCAGCCAATGCATCACCTTTGCCGTTGCCTGGCGGAAGGATTTGCCTATCAAGGCGAGCGGTCTGAATTTCACAATGCGCCACGCGGCGAGCCGAGCCGTTCCCTGCCGGCTTCGACATTTATTTCTTTCCTGCAGAATCACGATCAGATCGGAAATCGCGCCTTCGGGCAGCGAATTACACAACTCGCTCCAGCCTGCGCTGTGAAAGCCGCCATGGAGATTCTGCTGCTCGCGCCTTCGCCGCCGCTGCTCTTCATGGGGGAAGAGTTTGGCGCGTCCTCGCCGTTTCTTTTCTTCTGCGACTTTCAAGGTGAGTTAGCGGCTGCCGTGACGAGGGGAAGGCGAAATGAGTTTTCCCGTTTCGCGAAATTCAGTTCTCCGGAGATGCGCGAACGGATTCCCAATCCTAATGCCGAGGAGACGTTTCTGCGGTCGAAAATCGACTGGTCGAGCGTGGCGGAGGAACCGCATAGTTCGATGCGTCGGTTGTATCGAAAATTGCTGTTGGTTCGGCAACGCAGGATTGTGCCATTGCTTCGGCATTCCTCACAGGCGCGGATTGAACGTTGTGACGAAGAAGGGCGCACGTTGGCAGTGGAATGGAGTTTCCGCGATGGAAGCGTGCTGGGGCTGCGCGCCAATCTTGGCGATAAATCAGGCTCTATGTCGACCGTATCCCGGAGTGAGGCAGAGCAGATTTATTGCACGAGTCCAGAGGCCTCGCGGTGCTTTGAGCGAGGTTGCTTGCCGGCGTGGTCGGTCAAATGGGTCATGAAGAAGTAGGGCAGGTACAGGAAATGCCTGATAGAAGCATGTCGGCGGGCAAAAGCAGACTTAGAAGAGCCTCCGAGGCTCAGGGAATCTGTGTCTGCATGGAGCGGCCGCCACTTTGCCGGCATGAATGACAAGTCCGCCTTCCACTCCAACGGCCACTTACCGGTTACAACTTAATCGGACGTTCACATTTCGCGATGCCGCCGCAATTATTCCTTATCTTAGCGCTCTCGGAATCAGCCACTGCTACGTGTCGCCGTACTTACGGGCGAGACCCGGAAGCATGCACGGGTACGACATCATTGACCATAACGCGCTGAATCCTGAACTCGGCACGCCCGAGGACTACGAATACTTTGTAGCGGAACTGCATCGACACGGCATGGGACAGATTCTGGATATTGTCCCGAATCACATGGGCGTGATGGGAAGTGACAATGCCTGGTGGCTGGACGTTCTGGAAAATGGCGAAGCCTCCGAGTACGCCGATTTTTTCGATATTGACTGGAATCCAGTCAAGGATGAGTTGCAAGGCAAGGTTCTGATTCCGATTCTTGCGGACCAGTACGGCGATGAGCTGGAGAAAGCTCAATTCAAACTTGTTTTCGACGATGGTCGAGGGGAATTCAGCATCTTTTATCACGAGCACCGGTTTCCCATCGATCCGGCGGAATATCCGCGAATTCTGGGCTTCGAGATCGAACGCCTGCAGGAACAACTGGGAAGCACGCATGAGGACTTCCTGGAGCTGCAAAGCGTTTCTACCGCATTCGGCCATCTTCCGGGGCGTCGAGGCTTGAGCGCCGAGCAACGAGCGGAGCGCATTCGCGAAAAAGAAGTGCAGAAGCGGCGTTTGGGGGCATTATCCGAACGTTCCAAGCCAATACGAGACTTTCTGACGGCGAACGCAGCGGCCTTTAACGGAAAAACGGACGATCCGCGCAGCTTCGATAATCTGCACGATCTGATCAAAGCACAAGCTTTTCGTCTGGCCCAGTGGCGTGTCGCGGCCGACGACATCAATTACCGACGATTCTTTGACATCAATGATCTGGCTGCGCTTTGCTTGGAAAACGAGACCGTGTTTACAAGCACTCACCGGTTGATTTTGGAATTAATTTCAGAACGAAAAGTCGATGGGCTGCGAATCGACCATCCGGATGGGCTCTACGATCCGGCAGGCTATTTTCAGCAGCTGAGAGATCGGCTTTCTGAATCTAGTTCAGATGGGCGGACCTGGGTCATTGTCGAAAAAATTCTTACGAGCAACGAGCAACTGAACAAAGATTGGCCGGTGGACGGAACAACCGGCTATGAATTCGCCAACCTGGTGAATGGATTGTTCGTCGATGCGACTGCGGCAGACAAGATGGAGCGGATTTATCGCTCTTTTGCTGCTGGATCAGCAGAACCACGGCAGTTCAGCGACCTGGTTTATCTATGCAAGAAGCTGATCCTTAAATCGACACTGGCCAGTGAATTGAATGTGCTGGCGAACCTTCTGAGCCGCATCGCGCTGGCCGACCGTCATACCTGCGATTTCACACTAAACAGCCTGAGAAGCGCTCTGGGCGAGATCATCGCCAGTTTTCCCATATACCGCACGTATGTCAACGGACCGCAGGTCTCCGATGATGACCGCCGTCGAGTGGAGCAAGCGGTGGCGGCGGGACGGAAACGAAGCGACGCCGCCGATCTGAGCGTGTTTCATTTTATTCGTCGCATGTTGTTAGTCGATGTCGCCGGTTCCGAAACCAGCTGGTATAAATTCGCCGTCTTGCGGTTCGCGATGAAGTTCCAGCAGTTAACCGCGGCCGTCATGGCCAAGGGATTGGAGGACACGGCCTTTTATCGCTATAACCGCCTGGTTTCTTTGAATGATGTAGGCGGGAGTCCGGGCAAGTTCGGAGTCAGTATCGACGAATTCCATCGGGCCAATCAAGAACGATGCGATTCGTGGCCGCGCTCGATGCTGTCATCTTCCACGCACGATTCGAAGCGATCGGAAGATGTGCGGGCCCGCATCAATGTTTTGTCGGAGGTGCCTGCCGTGTGGCGGCTGCGGTTGCGCCGCTGGCAGCAGTGGAATCGAAGCAAGAAGCGAATGATCGATGGTGAACTTGTCCCCACCCGCAATGATGAGTACCTGCTTTATCAGACGCTGGTGGGAATGTGGCCGGAAACTGCACTTGATGACGTAGGGTGGAATGAGTTTTCGGCGCGAATCGAACAATACATGCTCAAGGCAGTGCGAGAAGCGAAAGAGCACACCAGTTGGGCGAATAGGAATGACGAATATGAGGGGGCATTATCGCACTTCACGCGAGGCATTCTGGAGCGGAAAGCGAAAAATAAATTCTTAAATGATTTCACTGAATTTCACCGCCAGATTGCGCGCGTCGGAATGTTCAACGGTTTATCGCAGACCCTGCTGAAGATGACTGCTCCGGGAGTGCCAGATATCTACCAGGGGAACGAAGTATTTGAGTTCAATCTTGTCGATCCCGATAATCGGCATCCGGTCGACTATAAGCGGCGCGAGACGTCGTTGGCACAACTGCAGCAGGGTGTCGGGTCGCATTCATTGCTGCCTGAATTCGTAAGGAATCTTGTTGCTGATTCGGCCATCGGCAAGGCGAAACTGTATATGACATGGAAAACGCTCGATCTGCGGCGAAAAGAATCCGCCTTACTTCAAGGCGGAAGTTATGTGCCGCTAACAGTGAGCGGCGAAAGAGCGGAGCACATTATTGCCTTCGCGCGGAAACATCAGGACCGAACTGCAATCGTGGCTGCGCCCAGACTTTGCGCGACGCTTCTGGGAGAGAATCTCAACACCGTGTGCGATGAAGCGCTTTGGAGCGATACGAAAATTGAAATGACGAATGAGCCGGCCAAGTGCTACCACAACATCTTTACTGGCGAGTGTATTAGTCCGAGCGAGATCGCAGCGGGATCTTTAAATGTGTCGAAATTACTGCAGTATTTTCCTGTAGCCGTTCTCGTCAGTGAACCGAACTCTTGCGGTTAAGGTGTCTTTTCGAAGCCGACCGACGTGGGAGCGCGAGCGGGATTTATTGCGGCTTAGATTCTCGCGGCTGAGACCTGCGGCTTAGATCCTGCGAACAACTCAGAATTTGGTGTGCAGGCGGCCTGCGACGGTGATACCTCCGACTTGATCGCGGGTAACGTTCACCGACCAACGCGGGCTGATTTGATAGTCGCCCTGGACGATTTCCTGTCCCGGTTGAGAGACATCGGTCGAGAAGGTGAACAGAAAATTCTTGGTGACGCGCTGCTGCAAAGAAATTCGAGCCGAGGGATTTTGATTATTGCCGCCCAGCAGGGGATCGATCTGCAGGCTGGAAAATCCGGCGAGTTGTTGTATGCCGCTGGTCAATCCCTCTCCGATGGCGCTGGAGGCCACCATCGCGTCGGTGCTCTCGCTGGCGGTGTTGGCTGCCGATTCGGATGTCGTATTGCCGAATGCAATCAGGTGAATAATGTCGGTTGTGGATAGGGGAGGATCGGAGGAATAGCTGGTAGTCAGGCGGTCCAGCGTGCCGCGAAGGTTGATCGTGAGATTGTACTGTTCCACGGTTGTGGCGACAGAGATGTTGAGATCCAGGTTCGTTTGATTTGGATCTGCAAAGCTGATTACTCCACGCTGCAGTTGATAACGGTTGCTGCGATAGAAAAGCTCTCCTGAAGTCAATTCGGTCCTGCCGGTAATCACGGGATCGGCCGCGGTGCCCATCACATTCAGATTGACGCTTCCTTCGATGCTCACCTGGGAACTGGTCGCGCTCAGATTTTCTTTGGATTGGACAGAAACGTTGAGTTTCATGTTGTCGGCAAAACCCGCCTGTGGCGGGGTCGCAGCGTTGGTGGTGAACTGGTCGGCAAACGTGCTGAGGTCAAAATCAGGAGTGAAGGAAAGCGAATCAATAAGGACGCGGCCGTTCAGCGTGGAGGCTTGCATATTGCCGCTCAGAGCCAGATTGCTGTCGAGCACGGTGCGCAAACCTTGTGGATAACGCAAGCGAACGGAGCTGCCCTGCAAAACAAGCGCAAATTGCAAACCTGGGCGATAGGTGATCGCACCACCTAACGAGACCCGGCCGCTTCCTACCTGAGCCGTCATGTCGGAAACTTGCAGACGATTGTTGTCGACCTTGAGAACGCCATTCAATTTGTCGATCCCAAGCGGCATGGCTGGAGTAGCCATGCCGACGTTTTGCAGGCGGATCTGGCCCTGCAGAGATGGATTGCCCGGCGACCCCGCGGCATGCAGATCGATCGAGACCGCGCCCGAGCTCCGCAGGTCGGGCTCAAAAATTCGAAGAATCTGCATGTTGATCTGGCCTTTTGCGGTCAAGGATGATGTTTCAGAACCGGCTAAAGAAATTCTGCCCTGCATCTGCAGCGTGGTGTCGGTGCCGCGAATTTCGGCGGGTTGCAACGTAATTACGGAATGCGCAAAGTCCGCGCGGATTGGACTTGCTGCGCCGATCTGCAGTTGCTGATAGCTGGCGGTGAAGGTTGGAATGTTGATGTGTGCTTCGATCCGTGATCGATCTTTCAGCGGACCTTTCAACGTCGCATGCAGTTCGGTTTGGCCCAGAAAGCCTTCGGGTGCACTACTCGAGACCAGTTCCCACAACGTTCCGAGAGGGATGGGTGTTGTGTCAATGGTTGCGTTGGTCTCGAAATCGCCACTCAACTGAAGCTGGGCGCGAGCGTGGATTGAGCTCTGAGAAAACTGAGAATCCAGGTTCAGGTTGGCAAGTTTATTGGCCACCTCGAAATTGGCATTCAGATCGCCCAGCGATTTCTGTTGTACCTCGAGTTGCGAGATGTGAAGCACTGCCGTCAGTTGCGGATTATCAAGCGTGCCTTCGCCATTGGCGGAAGCGGAGACGGTGGCTTTCAATCCGTGACCTGACTGCAGTGTATGCAGCTTCTGAAGAACGATCGCAGGAGCATCTAATTTGACTTTGTAAGCCCGTGTTTTGGGAATATAGGTGAGGGTTGTCGCCAGTGATCCGGCGCTGGTGGCAACATTCACGTTCGAGTGGATGGATCCGTTGGCGGCTTTAAATTTTGCGGTGAGCGTTTGCATGGGTTCGCCATAAGCGCGAGCGTTGGAGATGTCGACCGAGCCCGATCCGGATGGATCGACTTCGGTCCCGCTGAGCGAGACGTGGGCCGAAAGATCTCCGTTGATGGGATACTGCACATTGGCGACATGTTGCAGATCTACGAGCGGGATTTTATTTGTGGATAGCTCGGCGTGAATGCGATTGTTCGCGGCGTAGTGCCAGTCGTGCAACTCAATCGTTGCTGCGAAAGAGGCGCGTCCCTGGGTCCCATTTACGAGAGAACCGTCAGAGATAGAAATTGCCGACGGCGATGCGGCAAAAGCAAGGTGTGCGTTCTTCCATTCACTTCCTTCCGCGTGTATGTCGGCGGCATTCAGCTGACCCGAAAATTGCGGGCGCCGCATTGAGCCGTGCACGGTGCTATCGAGGGTCGCAGAGCCGGAGATCGCAGGCGTGCGAAGGTTGCCGGGGCTGAAACTTGAGGCGATCTGAAACAATTGGTGCAGGTCATCGGCTTGCGCATGAATTCTCAAGCTGGAGCTTTTGCTGACCTCGCCGTCGGCTGTTAGCGTCAGCGACTGGGTGCGCACATTCGACTGGCGAACGGTGAGAACGCCCGTGGATCCGGCATAGCTGGCGTTAATCATGGCATCGAGCGGAATGGTGGAGGAGTTCGAGCGAGCATTTCGTGCGCCGCCACGCACGGTCAGGTCAGCCTGAGCGCGTATGTTCTGAATGCTGCCGGTCCAGCCAGCCTCGACAGCACCCGCCAATCTACCCATGACAACAACTTCACGTCGGCCTGAAGCACTTGTTAAACGTTGAATATCGCCCACAGAAATGTTCTGCAGCACTGCGCGAATGTGTGAGGTCGGCGTAGCGTCCAGATTGCGAATTTCCGCATTTGCGATGACTCGTCCTCCGAGGGCATCGACCACACAATTCGTCGCACTCAAATTGCCATGAGCAAGTTCATAACGAGCCTGAATGACTTGAAGGCTGAGTTTTTCGTCATCTGCGGCGACAAAGAGGCTTTGACTTTGAAGTTGACCTTCAACTGCAACGTTGTGCATGAATGACTGAGCAGCGACATTCTCGTAATGCATGGTCCCCGCGATAAGAATATCGCCTTCGGCTTTAACGGCGGACGACAGGGCGGCAAAATCCTGGGGATGAAGATGAATCTCGTAATCGGCAACAACCATCGGATTCGCGAAATTCTTCATCTCACCTCGAACCGAGACGACGGAAGAACCTATTGTTAAAGCGGCGGACTCAATGGTGAGCACGGCTGGAGTTGCGCTGAACTGGAATCGAGCTTTGTGGGGCAAGGCAGAATAGCGAGCGTAGGCGAGGCGACCATCCGCGTAGCTGATGAAGCCGGAATAGGCTCTGCGCGCGGAATGGAAGGTGACTTCGGACTGCACATCGTCAAGGGTGATATTGAGCGGCGTCTTCCTGTCGTTGTAGACAATCACTCCGTCGGTGAGCGCAAAGTGCGCGATGGCAAGATCGAACACGTTGGTTTGACTTTGACTGGGCGGCGATTGGGGAAGGTTGTTCGTTCCGGCAGGACTCAGGCTGACATGCACAACCGGATGTTGAATTTGAAGTTGACTTAAATTGATTTCGCGATGCAAAAGGGATCGGACACCGATTCCTACCGTCAAACTGTCCATCCGCAAAAGCGGAGGATCACTTGCAGCTTCGGTTCCGTGGATAACGATATTTCGAAGAGTCACGGTGAGGGGCGCCAGTTGCAGGTCGAGCGAACCGATCTGCACACGGCCACCGATGGACTGAGCGGCATCGTGCTCCACTTTGCGCAAGACGTATTGGCGAAACCTGCTGGTCTTGAGAAAAAGGACGGCGCCGGTCAAAAGAACCACGAAGACGACCACCGCGATCAACGACCATCGAATTATTTTTTCCCACTTCACCGTGTTCTCCTGCGGATCGGTACTAAAATGCCTGCCCTAAGGTGACGAAATATTGGACCGATCCGATCCCGGTCACCGGATTCAGGTTTTTGCCAATGTCGAAGCGTACGGGGCCGATGGGCGTTGAGTAGCGCAAGCCAACGCCGATCGTGTTGGTGTAGTTGTTGACGAAATTATTGAGATTGATGGCGCTGTATACGTTTCCTCCGTCATAGAAAACGACGCCACCGAGGTTCTTCATCAGTTTGAGAGGAAAGCGGACTTCGAAGTTCAGAATGAATAACTGATTTCCTCCCACCGGCACGTTGATGTTGACGCATCCAGTCTGGCCTTGCAGCACATTGCAAAAGGGAACGAGGCGCTGCGGGCCGGCTTCGTCGATGGGAAATCCTCGAAGCGTAGTCCCTCCACCGCTAAAGAAAAGCTGGCTGGTAGGAACGAAGCTGCCGGCGAAAGGCTTGGCAAATCCGAGACGGACGTTATTGGCAAATACGATCGAGTGAAACGGCTTGTAGTAAGCGTATTGTCCGAAGAGCCTGGCGAAATTTGCGCTGGAGCCCAGCCTGGTGGGCGTGATCCCTACGTCCAACGTTCCGAAATCGCCATGATGTGCGTCGAGGGGTTTGTCGCGGGTGTCGTGAATCAACGTGGACGAAAAAGTAGACAGGTGCACGTTCAGATCCTGCGGAAGCACAAGCGCGGGAACCAGCAGATGCGATAGATAGGTTTTATTGAAGTCGTATCGAAGCTGCAGACGCGTGTTGGTGCGGCGACTGATGACCCGCGCTAACTGAAACGAGATATCGCCCAGGTTGGCTGCAAACAGCGGATTTTCCGTATTTCTTTCGATCGAAAGGCTGGTGAGCGAAGTCCATCGCGATTCGATGAAGTGGGGCTGCGCGTAGGTCGTGATCACGCGCTGATCGAGCTGAGAAAGCAGCAGCGACGCGCTCGCGGTCTCGCCCAGGCCCCGCATGTTGCGGCGATTGATTTCGATCGAGCCTTGCGGGCTGGCAAACGTAGACTGGCTGGGCGCGATCTGATATTGCCCGAGTTGTATGGGTGGCAGTCCGGGAACGGCGACGGTTCCGCTCGGAATGCTGCCTCCACGATGGGAGACTTCGAAGCCAAATCCGTAAGTGATGTCGGTTCGTCGGGCTTCATGAACTTTGACGAGTACATCTTCCTGCGTTTGGTCGGTGATTGGTTTTCTGGGACCGACGCTCGCCCAGTCGAAAATGTTCAAGTCGTACAAATGACTTTCGGCGTCAAGCAGCTCCGCCCGCTTCATGGGCGATTCGACGGAGATTTTTGCCGTTTTGCGAATCAACGACAGTCGCGTGTGTTCCTCGCCCAGATATACGGTTTCGGCGACGTCGACCATCTGGTGTTCGTCGATCGCATAGAGCACATTCAGACGATGCGGGTCGTTCTGATCGCGATTTACGGTGGCTTTGACTTCAACATTGAGAAAGCCGCGATTTAGATAATTGGCGGAGATGCGATTGCGATCGTTCACAAGCTGCCTGGGTGAAAAAGGCTTGCCGGCCCGAAGCTCCAATCCGGCGGGCGAGGCGAGTTCTTTTTGGGTAAGACGGCTGTTGCCGGTTACCGCAACGTTGTCGACCAGCGTTCGTGCGCCTTCCGTGATATGAAAGATGACGTCGACTTTCAGATTGCGATTAATCGTCTCTGACTGAACCTTGACCTCTTCGAATCCCCGATCGTTGTATAGAGCCTCGATATTTTTTTCACTTTGGGCGATCAGCTTCGGGCTGACGCTGCCATGCAATATCAAGTGACCTTTTTTCACCGTCACCTGCGTCAGGAGGTCCTTGGTGGAAATGCTGTTGTTTCCCGCGAACGAGATAGTCTGAACTTTATGCTTTTTGCCTTTGTCAATCTCGTAGACGAGGAGAATTTTGTCCGGTTGCTTCTGGAAATTCGCCGTGACTTTCGCGTCAAAGTACGCTTTTCGCTGAAAGTAATCGGTCAGGTTCTGTCGCCCTTCGTCGACCAGATCGCGGTCGATGGTTCCCTCCGAATAGATCGGAATTTGCTTCTTCATTTCGCGCCCCGCGAGATAGGGGACCCAGGTAAGGCGCGCCCCGGTCGCGCGGACAACCACGAGAGGACCTAGTTCGGTCTTGAAGGTGACGTCGACGCGATTGCTTTGCGGGTTATAACGAGGGGCTAGTTCCTCAACTTTGCTGGCCAGGCGATGCTGCTTTGCCAGAGTGTGGCGGATTTGTGACATTGCGGACTTGATGCGCTCGGGCGTGTAGGGCTTGCCGCTTTTCAGCAGACCGCCGGTAAAACGCGCGCGAAGCGAACGAAGGGAATTGGTTAGGCGGGCATCTTCGGCTGCGTCGGGCCCCTCGAAGGCGACGGTGCTGATGCGGGCCTGTGGACCAAGCTTCACGATGAACTTCAGATTGACAATCTGATGCGGATCGTCGATTTGGGAGTTTGTGTCGACGGAAGCTTGAAAGTATCCATTCTTCTGCAGGGATTTCTCGAGTGACTGTTGGGCGCGAGGAAGCCTCTCCTGATCGAAGGGTTCCTGATCGGCAAGATCAACCGCTTGCAACAGACGGGTGTAAGAAATTTTCTCTGCGCCGGGAAAGTGGACGAAACCGATGTAGTAAGCGGGCTCGAGCAAAAAGTTGAGTCGCAATCCGGTGATCTCGGGAATGATGCTCACCTCGACTTTGGGGAACTGCTTGCTAAGGGCGGCGATGCTGGCTTCGACTTTGGCCTGTGAGTAAGGCTCGCCGCCCTTTTGCAGCACCAACGAGCGCAAGGGCTCAACGTTACGGTGTGGATTGGCGATTAGATCGACGGCGGATACATTCTGCCCGTCGTAGGTTGGTTGGGGTCCCTGGATGGACAGCTGAGCCCAGCTAATCGTTGCCCACGAGAAGAGGATGACTGCCAGCCATCGCATGGCCCGGAACCGGTTGCGCGCCGCATTGCGTTCGGGGCTTTCAACGAGTAAGGAATGCACGGCAAGGCGACACCCGTTCTCAACAGAGTGAGCATTTTTCTGATGCCCTCACGCGCGAAGATGTTGCCGGTTGAGAAAGTACATGCCCGATTCGATTGCGGGAGTGCCGCGGATCTTACGGCGTGCGGTTGATGCTCGTCTAGGCTGAAGTTTGCGCTGCGGACGGGGTGAAAGGAACGACGGGACGTCCGTTGAGCACGGCCTGAAGCGCGCATCGTTGTTCGGCGCTCAGGGCGGTGAACTGGAATCCATATTCTGTTCCGAGGACACGAACCACTTTCGCGGGGATTACCTGTTTGTTGCTGTCGGGCAACGGAATTTCAAGGATTACGGCCTCGTCGAGCAAAAGCGCTTCGGCGACGAATGCCCGCAGGCCGCTTTCGCTAAGGTCCCGGACCCAACCCGGGCGGCTTAGTTTTCGTTGGTCCCGTTGAAAATTCAGCTGGATTCGTACTTCGAATACGTGCCGGGGTGAGACCTTATTCGGATCAGCTGGGCTGTCGGAAAAGTGCTCGGTCATTTCTTGCGAAAACTTTCAGTTGCGGTTCGATATGGCGGTGCCACGCTCCGCACGGCACCTATATACCGAGCACGATATAACAGGATTGAGCTTTTCGCCGAGTGAACGTTTTTGTTGTTCGGATTTCGTAACACCGCGCCGGTCACGTGATCGGCCATGATTCAATGCTTTTCCCCTGATGTGGATTCGTGTGCGAGCTGCTGATAATTCAGGATTGCGTTGAATACCAGCGCGTAGGTGCCGATGGTCTCGCCGCGATAGATGGGATTGTTGCCGAACAGCAATACGTTTCCCTTGCCCAGATGCGCGTTGACGATCACGGCATGCTCGGCGATCGAACCTCCCTTGTCGAGCAGTCCGTCGAGAAGAAGGGTCTTGTTGTCGGAAAAGCGCAGGATGACTTCCGGCCGCTGATCCATTGGAATGACCATGGGATTGTTCCGCGTTTGCTCCTCATCGAGCTGCTTGGCCTCCCACGGCTGCTGTTTGATGAGCGGTTCAGGGTCGGTGAGCTTTCTTCCCAAGGGTTCGTCGCTGTCTTCAATACTGCCCCGTCCAGTCGCTCGTTTGGCATAGGGATCGAGGGGATCACTCAGCGGATCCATCAAGACTCGGCCTCCGCCGCGGCTCATGGTATTGCTAATGTTGAACGCCATGCCACCGGCGCTGATCACGGGAACGCCTGCACCATATCCATAAGCGAGGGGGCTGTTCGATGAGACGAAAACGGTATTGAGCACAGTTCCAACTACGCGGGAGTCGCTGCCGGCGATACTCACGCCCGGGGCCAGGCCGACATCAATGGCGAACTGAGCGGTGTCTTCACAGGTGATGAGCAATCCGCCTTGCTCCACGAATGACTTCAAGTGGGCGAGACCTTCGGAGCCGAGTCCCGGACGTATATCCGGCGTAGCATCGATGTTGCCGAGATTCGGAGTCAGATCCGTTTTCTGCCAGGGCATCGGGTTGTTCCACATAGGTACGCCGTTGAGTATTTCGAGCGCCGAGGCACGGCCGACGGGAGCAAACACGATGACGTCGTACTTGGCACGCAGGTCTAACTGGCCGGCGGTCTGCGTGCTGATGTAATCGAATGGGATGGCGGCGGTGTCGAATGCATATCGCCACCAGCCCTCAGTCTGAGTCGCGAGCCAGGTATGCAGAAATGCGATCCGCGGCGCGGTGACTGGATGCATGGGCACGGCAGGCTTGTCGGCAAGTCGCGACGCATCGAGCGAAAGATCATGCAGGACCCCGGCGATGCGATTGTCTTTTTCAGCAGAAGCGTTGCTGATGACAAGCGAGCCAGTCCCAAAATGTTTGCCACCGCCATCGAACGCCTTCTCCACGGCCTGGATGTCTGCACCTTTGAGCTTGTAGGCGAGCGAGAGCAGGGATGTCTGACCGGTATTGGAGACTGCATAGATCGGCCCGGCGCCGGAAACTTTTCCGGCGAGAGTGACCGGGTCTTCGACAGGCGTCATCTTCGATTTCAGAATCGAAGTATCGAGAACGCGCGTAACTTTCAGGTTGAAAAGATGAGTGAATGACCATCCAGTGTCGTCGTAGGGATGTTTTTGGGGGTCGCCAGCCGCCCAGAATTGACGATCCAGCAAGGCATCGGCAACGCGAGAGTAGGGTTGGTCCATGCGGATGACGATGGTTCCGGCGGGGAAGGTTTCCTGCTTCGGTTTGTCGTTGCGTTTTTCGCCGGGAACGGCACAGGTCGCGGCATCCGACAACTGCTGAATTTCGACGTGCTGGCGTTTCAGAACTTTCAGCAATTCGATTTGGCGGTTCGAATCGGCTGGGTCAGGAGGAATCACATATGCCGAGGGCCCTTCCAAAGCCGGTTTTTCGACGGCTCGCTTGCTCTTCACATAATAATTTTCGAGAAAATGATGAGTGTTGCGGGAAAAGTACGAAAGCGTGGATAACAGCGCAGTCTGCTCGTAATTATTGTTGTCGCGCTGCGACCAGTTGACCACAGGAAGCGGCGGGTTCTGCCGATACCAGGTGCGGGAATAATCTTCCGGCCGAAGAATGCGCTTCTCCGTGTCGGCGCCGCCGTTGCCGAAGGTTTCGTAGAGCCGGCTGATGCCGTTGTGCATTCCTGCCAGAAACATCAGATAGCCTGGACTCCAGGTATCGAAATCGCCGTGGGTGAAGACTCCCGGCATGCCGAAGCTCTGCATCTGCGACACGTTGTTCCACCCCAGTTCCGCCCACTCGTCGGCGAGCAGGGGATCGACCCATGCGTTGTAGGGTCCGTCGCCCACGGTGTTGTCATAAAGAAAAGGCACGGACTCGTGCAGGTCATGCAAAACCTGCGCATGCCAGCCGAGATACGTATCGAGGACGTTGCGCGTCAAATCGAGCGTCATGGCCATGGCGTCGCGGTTATTGTCGTGAGCGACGTAATGGCCCCAATAGAGAAGGCGGGGCCAATCCTGGCCGGGATGAGCCTTGTGCCATCGATAGATATCGACCATGCGGTCGCGCCCGTCGACTTCGACAACCGGAGTGATGAGCACGATCATGTGGGAGCGAATGTACTTGATATAAGGTGCGTCATCGACCGCGAGACGATACGCCAGTTCCATGAGTGCTGTAGGGGCGCCGGTTTCCGGTGAGTGAATCGTGCCCGTGATGTAGTAAATGGGCCACGACTGATCGATCAGCGGCCGGGCCTTCGCGTCGTCGAGGCCAATCGTGCGCGGATCGGCAAGCTGGGCCAGACGCGCGTCATTCGTTTTCGCAGCCGCGAGCAGCGACGTGTCTGCGATTGCGGCTGCGATCATCTCCCGCCCCTCTTCGGTATGGCCGATGGAGAACACCTTGACGCGCGGAGTGCTGGCCTCGAGCATGCGGAAATATTTGTAAACGTCTTCGGCATAGGGGAGCATGTCGGGCGCGCCAGAGACATCACCGAGCAACTTTGCCGGCGTGGGAACCGTTTTGGAAGCGGGCAGATAGTCGACGAGCGGCGAAATGAAAGAGGGATCGGTGGTGTATTTGCGAATCTGCTCTGTGTACTGCTGGTCGATCGGCTGATTCGGATCACGCGCGAAGGTCGAGTTTAATTCCTGAGAAAACAATGACAGGCAGTTGCACAACAAGATCAAGCCCCAAAAATACGAGACACGTAAGCTCCCCTTCAGGCAGTTCATTTTTTCCTCGTGTGGAATTTTGTGCGGTCCCAAGTCTCACACGAAACTGCCGTTGGGGAAAAGGCAAAATTTGTCGGGCTGCGATCGAGCGTGTCACATTGCGCTCCTGACGAGAGAAGAGGAGGAAACTGATAGATGACGCTAATGCCCCGCGCGCAGGACACCCTTCTTGCCCACAGTTTTCTTCAGAGCGAAGACAATCGGGATACATCCGAAGCACACGATCGCCATGTAACGGAAATCGTCCACATAGGACCACAGGCGCGCCTGAGCATTGAGGGTTGCGCCCAGAAGCCCATAGGCGCGGTGCAACGCATCGACCGATGACGCTCCCTGTGCCGAAAGATAATCCTGCAGTCCCTGAACTGCCCCATTCACGGAGACTCTTGCGGGATTCAGCGAGGCAGCGAGTTCGTTGCGGTGCAGCTGTTCGTGGCGCGCGACGATCGTATTCACCACGGAAATTCCGATGCTGCCTCCGATATTGCGGAGCAGGTTATAGAGACCGCTGGCATTGCCGATCTCTTCGTTTTTCAGGAAGGCCATAGCGGTCGTGGAAAGAGGAACGAAGACGCACCCTGATCCGAAGCCGCTGATAACAATGGCCCACAAAAAGCTCCATTGCCCGATGGCAAGCGTGGCTTCGCCGAACCATAGACTGGCAACGGCGAACATGACAAAGCCGACCGCGATGAGCCAGCGATTGTCGATCTTGGCGGTGAGATATCCGATGATGGGCATGGCCAAAATCGCGCCGACTCCACGCGGGCTCACCGCCCAGCCAGCGGCCAGCGCGGTATATCCCATGAGTTCCTGATAAAAGAGAGGAAGAAGAGTAACCAGTCCATAGATGGCTGCGCCAAACAGGCCAATCAAGAGACATCCCAAGGCGAAGTTGCGATGCCGGAACACGCGGAGATCGACCAATGGTCGATCGTGCCGAAATTCACGAATCAGAAACAGCACGAAGCAAACCACCAGGATAAGACTCGCCCAGCGGATCCATGCCGCTCCGAACCAATCATCTTCCTGGCCCTTGTCGAGAATGATCTGCAAGGCAGCCAGCCATACCGCGAGGAATCCCAGCCCGATGAAATCCAACTTGCCCGGTTTTGCCTCTTTTACATATTCGGGATCTTCCACATAACGAGAAATCATCAAGACAGCGAAAATGCCAACCGGAATGTTGATGTAAAACGCCCATCGCCAGGAGTAGGAATCGGTCAACCATCCGCCAAGTGTCGGACCCAGCACGGGCGCGACGACCACACCAAGAGCAAATACAGCCATCGCGAGGCCACGTTTTTCCGGGGGAAAGGTCTCGAGCAGGATCGCCTGAGAAAGCGGTTGCAACGCTCCCCCTCCGGCACCTTGCACGGCGCGCGCGATCAGAATCCAGGCCAGACTGTTCGCGGCTCCGCAGGCAAACGATGAGACTGTGAAGATCACAATGCAGATGATGAGAAAGTTCTTTCTGCCAAAGCGTAGCGAAAACCAGCTGCTCGCCGGGAGGACAATTGCGTTCGCGACCAGATAACTGGTGAGGACCCAGGTAGCTTCATCATTCGTGGCCGAAAGACTTCCGGCGATGTAGGGTAAGGCAACGGCGGCGATGGAAGTATCGAGGACTTCCATGAAGGTCGCCAGCATGACGGCAATCGCGACCAGCCATGGATTTTTCGGTCCGGGAGTCGAACTTGCGTGCACCGTTTACGGCGCCATCCTTTCTTCGGCGCGTTGGGAATGGAGGAGTCTTATTGATGCGATTGAGGGTGCCAAGGTTTCTTTTTCATGGGCTGCAAGTTCTTATATTTCAATGTGTAGCGGGGAGTCTCTCCAGCGGCGCGAAACTGCGCAATGCCGGATGTCCCTTTGGTCACCACAGCGATGGCACTTTCGATTGCAAAATCACCTCTGGATTTGTCGCACACTATTCGCAAGGACGCTACCATTGACGGATGGTTGTGCTGGAGTAACGGAGAGCGTATGCAACGCATATTTCTCAAAATTCTGGCAGGTGGACTCTTACTGAATTTCGCCGCCTATGCCCAGCAGTCGTTGGGCGACATTGCGCGCGAGAACCGCGACAAGCAGGCTGCCGAGCAAGCCTCCGGCGTACAGCCGCGTGTGATCACCAACAAAGATTTGCCGCAGGGCTCCGATCTTCCGTCGGTCGATCCTTCGACTCTGCCACCTGCGAAATCCCCCATGGCCAGCAACGGCATGGATCAATACCGTTCTCCCGAGCAGCGGATGGCGGAACAGCGGATGGGAGAGCAGTGGAGAGGACGAATTGAAGCGCAACAGAGCAGGATCGATAACCTGCAGGCGCGCATTGACCGGTTGAATGCAGCCATTCGAGCGACTGGTGGGACCGTGCAATACGATCAGCCCCACAGCCGGTATGAAGCGATGGCGCAGGAGCGGGTTGCGGAGATGCAGCGGCAACTCGACGAACAAAGGTTCAGGCTCGAGCAGATGCAGGAAGCGGCCCGACGCGCCGGCATGCACACTTCGGTGTACGATCCGTAAACCGGAGCAGAATTCAGGATATTTGACGAGTCGTTAGTGCGACAGGCATTTCGAGCGCTTCGTGAGCTTCTGAGTCACGGAGCGCTTTTTGTTCTGCTGGCCTTTCCTTGCTACGCATTCGGATTTACCATTCTCCCTGCCGAAAAACAAATTCCATTCTTGGAACACTCATCGATGACCCTTCGCCGCATTACTGTGCTTTGCACTCTGTTCGTCGCCATTTTTTCCAGCGCTCTCTTCGCGCAATCCTCCAGCGAAACGATTGATGGTTGGCAGATGCAAGACGTGGCTAAAGTGGCGGACACAGCTGCCATGGTTTCTGGGTCCAGCTTTCATCCTGAGGGCTGGTACAAGGCCACGGTTCCGGGAACTGTGCTGACGACTCTGGTCGACAACGGCGTTTATCCCGAGCCCTTGTACGGCGAAAACATGCGCCAGATTCCCGAGAGTCTGAACAAGACGAGTTATTGGTATCGCACCACATTCACCGTACCGGCCAGCTACAAAGGCCGTCATACGTGGATTCATTTCGCCGGCATCAATTACAGCGCGCAGATCTGGGTCGATGGACATGAGGCGGGAACGATGCGTGGCGCCTTTGTCCGCGGCGATTTCGACGTCTCCGATTTCGTCAGGCCCGGTCGTGCAGCCGTTCTTGCTGTGCTGGTTTCGCCACAACCGCATCCTGGCATTCCGCACGAGCACACAGTCGCGCTGGGCGTGGGCAGTAACGGCGGCGAGAGCGCGATCGATGGACCCACATTTCTCTCCACGATCGGTTGGGATTGGCTGGCTGCGGTTCGCGATCGCGACACCGGGATCTGGCTTCCAGTCACGCTGGGTTCGACCGGACCTGCGCTGGTGAAAGATGCGTTCGTGACGGCGGATCTCTCACCCTCTCACGAAACAGCGGACCTGCATATTTCCGCGATGCTCGAAAACAAATCCGCTAAACCTGCGACCGGCACGCTGACAGGAACAATTCAGTTGCAGAATGCGCAGGAACCAGAAATCAGCTTTCATAAGCCTGTGACGATCGCAGCCAACGGCACGCAAGCGATCACGCTCGATAATCAATCGACTCCGGAACTGCACATCACGAATCCGAAGTTGTGGTGGCCGAACG
>JASHOT010000373.1 GCA_030040965.1 Candidatus Sulfotelmatobacter sp.
TAAGAACAGCGCGGTCCGCACGGCAGCAGCTACGGCATTAGGCCAGATGCACGTCCCGGGTGTTGCTGCAAGCTTGAAGGAAGCGCTTAATGACAAGCAACTGCCGGTCGTGATGGCCGCGGCGCACGCTTTGAGCCTGCTCAATGATCCGGCGTGTTACGACGTCTACTACGCGGTCTATACGGGCGAGCGCAAGAATAACCAGGGCATGATCGCGCAAGAAATGAAGATTCTCCACGATCCGAAACAACTGCTGGAGATGGGAGTCGACGAAGGAATCGGTTTTGTGCCGTATGGTGGCGATGGCTTGGAAGCATATCAAACGATCATGAAGGACAAGAAAGACGGTGCAGCCGCGAAGGCCGCTCTGGTTACCGCCCTTGCGAAAGATCCCGAACCCCGCACTGGCAAACTGTTGTTGACCGTAAGCCAGAACCGCAACTGGGTGCTGCGGGTCGCTGCCTTGCAAGCCATTGCCAAACGCGGAGACCCTACTCTTCTGCCGGGGATTGAACCGCTGCTTTCCGATTCCACACGCGAAGTCAGATTTACAGCCGCCGCCACGGTCATTCGCCTCGAAGATGTTGCCAACGCGCGCCGCTCAGCCGACGCAACCCTCGCGCAACAACTCCTCCCGTAAGAACGAAGAACGTTCGGAATCGCAGTTCGTGAACCCTGCCCTCGAAGGCGTGACGAAATTCGCCTTTCCGATTCATTCTTCTCATTCTCTATGTCGATCCCGGCATTTTTCCTGATGGTCGCTCTCGACGTTTCGTGAATTCCCGATCTCCCTGGGAAAGCAATCCGCAAACAAGTCGTCAGAAATCAGCAATTTACCTTCTGGCACAGCCGTTGCCTTATTCACTTGCGAACAACAAAACGGGCGTCAGTTACGCCACGCAATCAAAATTGGAGGATGTCATGAAAAGCACGAACCTGGAAGTGAAAGCAGCCAACCTCGTAGTTGGTATGAAAGCGAGGCTCGGACAAATCGCTCAGCCGGCGAAAATGAAGGAGAAAATCATGCATCAGCAAAAGTGGGTTTCAGCAAGCGAGGTTTTGAAGCGCAGCACGATCGAAGGAACAGTAGGCCGTCTTATGCGAGGGTTGTTTCTTGCGGCATTCGGCTTGATCGTGCCTGCGATGCATGCCCATGACCAGGCCTCGCAGCTTCAGAACAATTCTATGGTCACCATCTCGACTGCGGACAACATCGTGGAGAACGGGAGAGTCCAGGTGACGGTTCATCTTTTTGCGCCCGCGGACCCCTCGACCCTCCAGATCGAGGGCAATGAGAATGACATCACGTATGATTTCAACAAGTCCAGCTGCGACCAGTCTCCGTGCGATATCACGGCCCAACTGGACGGCAATGTAGTCATCGGGGGATGGAATTATCTCCACGCAACTGTGGAAGGCCCGAACGCCTCGGCAGACTCCGCTAGCGCTCAGTTTTACGACAACTACGGCGTAACCGATCCAACCACGGGGTATGCGCCATCATTTGCTGTCCATATCCACGCGACGGCGTTACACGGCCTCGAGGTCGATTATGCACCGGGAGTCGGCAATACTCCCACCTACTACCCAAATAGAAATTATCCGGGTTGCCCTTATGGAGTGCTCACTCTGTTGACGCTGAACCGTAGCACCCTCGCGCCCATTTCGATCCGGTGTTTTGGCCCAAACGACAACACGTCGCTGAACACCTACTTGAAGACCCTTTCGAAGAGTGATCTTGTGTTCGCGTCTACCAATAGAGAGGAGCCTCTGGGCAAACTCAATCTCGCTCCCATCGGCGGAACCGACTTCACGGCCACCGGAGCACCCACGGCGTACGGATACTCCATCATTGGATATGGCGCCGCAACTGCAGGGCTCGCAGTCGAGAGCTACAACACATGGCATTCGCACGCGTGGCACGGCCTCGAAGGCAGCCTGATCAATCTCGGTTCTACGACCCCCATGTATGGCTTTCGTTCGACCGATGCCCCGGCCTTCGCCATTCAACCCTCGGCGTCAGGTAGTCAAGCCAAGATTACTCTTGGCTATGCCACGTCATTTCCTATCGGTGAAGGTGGTCTACCTCCCAACTTCACCCTGCCGAGTCAGTTTACTAACACGACCTACACCAGCCCTGCTTGTCGCGTCACGTGCGCCGGCGGACTTTTCACTGCGGTGTTTGATGCCCAAACGCTCCAGCTTCGCTGGTCAAATACCTACGCCACCAACAGCAATGACAGCGTTGCCGAGGTGAACCGCATGGATAACGATCTCAATTTTCACCTCTATTCATACCCCCCAGGGCCTAGCATCGTCATCATCACCACCGTAGGCAATCCATTCGGAACAGCAACGGAATGGAGCAACGCCAGGTATTATCCGAGCCCTGGGCTAGTTGCCATCATTCAGAAGCTGGGAGTGTCGCCGAGCGCCTTCAACAGGCTGATTGCAGGTGGTTCTTTCTCGATGATCGGCGTGCCTGGCGGCCTGCCTGCAGCAAACCAAGGCATCCATAGCATCACGAAGTGGTATAGCAGCACGCTGGAAACCGGGGAAAGCGGCATGCTTCGGGGTCTGCTTCTGAGGGACCGTACGTTTGTCTTCAAGCCCTCCGATGTCGAGCCCTTCACCGTCGATTCCTCCATTCCCAACCCTACCGCTAACCAGTTGCTGTCATTCGCGATTCCCAACCAGGTAGGCAGCGCGCCTTCAGTGAACTGGCCCGCGATGGACACTGCAGGACGCAGGAACGCCTACGCCTATGCCAGCGATCAAATGAACCGTCGAGATTTTTACAGCGGGGACCAGTGCCGGCTACCGCTGGTGCAATGTGAAGACATTCGCGCCCGCTACACAAGCAGCCAGTTGAATAACATCACCAACGGTATCGACCCGCGCACAATCACCTATCCCTCTGGGTCCAATCCGGCCTTTACCCCAGACGATCTCACCGCGGTCACCAATCAGCTGGCAAGTGAAAAGCAGTATCTGAGTAACGCTGCCAACTATGCCGCCTTACTGAAAGAGATCAACACCAACGGCACCATGAACATTGGGTCGAGTCTTCAGGCTTCCGCTACTAATGTGTCGAGTGTCTTGTACTCGGTCACTAGCAACGTGGGTGGCAGCAAGCTTTCGCTCGTTCCGAATATCACCAGTACGGTGGCTGGGGTTATAGGAATTGCGGGAGTCTACACGCCGGCAGGTGTCGCCGCAGGCGTGCTTGGCACCGCAGTGAACATCGTCAACCTGTACAATTCCACCAAAAGCCAACCGGATCCTGAGGTTTTGAAGCTGGCCGATTTGCTGGCTCAGAATAGCGGCGCAGCCTCGATATTCGCCTATAACTTCAACTCGGCGGTACAGTCCTCCACGGGCGTATACTTCAACGGCGTCTACTCCGATTGGTTCAAGCTACAAACCATCGGGCTCATGACTGTGACGGCAGGAAGTGGATGGTATTACGAGACTGTCGGCAATGCCCTCACGGAGTACAACGGCAACTTCGTAACCAGCGCCCGCACCAGCTTTTACGAGCAGATTGTGCCGCAGTATTTCACCGAGATCCGTCTGCACAAACTCTGGCGGACCTATCTTCTCGAGCACGGTAACACACAAGCTACCGTTAATAACTGGGCGGCCGAACAAAACGCAGGCTTCCCGCCGAAGTTTCTTTCGAATGCTTTCGTCTTTGACTACTCGCCGACACCCGGTTATCCGCGTTGCGTTGATTACGTATACATGATCACCAAGGGGAGCAGGATTCAGGTGCCCTCCTATCTCGGGGCCGTGTATACCTGGAACGACGACTTGGGAACGACCCTCATGGGGCCGGCAGGCTCTGGTGCGCAGGCCAACCTTGCCATCCCGCGCCTGTTCTTCTACGACACGTCGGGATATGCCGTAGCTTTCGATACGAATCCCCGGTTCAAGGCCCCGAACGGAGAGTGCGGACTCTGACCGGGTTTCCAATAACCCCATCCTGAATCTTGACGCACAGTATCGAGATCCAGGATGGGCGTTTCACAGTTAACTCCTTCTCGTGAGATTCGGGGCATTGTTCTACGGAGTGGGCTGCTTGGGCAGCCCACTCCGTTTTTTAATTTTGGATCTGTTTCGCTATGGTAAATCGACTGGGGTGAGTCGGCAGATCCCGGAGAAGAGCGCGCGAAATGCGTCGACGCAATCTTTCACACCCATTTTGATTTCCGTTTCCGATTCATCTACTCTCGCGGTATTTATGCAAACTGAACCACCGAGTGAGCGTGAAGTCGATCTGGCCCTGCGTAGATACGATGCAGTTCTACGCTACCTGGCGGTCGTACAACAAATGACGTGGAGAAAGACTCAGTTTTTTCTCGCCTTGAATTTGGGGCTGCTTACTTTGGCGGGAGCGCTGGGGAAGGTCTCGTTTATCGGGACCGGGTGGATTGCTTCTCACGCGTTGAGGATCATTGCAGGAACAGGGTTGACTGCAAGCGTCCTCTGGGGAGTCGCCTTGCGGCAGAATGCCAGGGAAGTGGATCGTTGTATTGAAGTCTGTCGCTCGCTGGAGCCTGTTGCGATGGAACAGCACGAAGTGCTGCAAGCTGTACCAAAGCGCCGAGTCCTTTCGACGCACGGAATTCTTGCTCTTCTCTTCTCCTTCATTTGGCTTGCCGTCATCAAAACGCAGCTCACGCACTGATCATCGAACCATCGCTTTCTGTGCCTAATCGCAGAGCGATTGATCGTGCAATGATCGAATCAAGGAGGGTCGCATGAAAGCGAGAAGGACAACTCCAAGTGAACAAGCCGAATTGATTCTGCGGTTGTATGAACTTCGTCGCGAAACCATCATGCGCGAGGCTCGCAGTTTCGTCGGCGGTCCGTTTCTCCCGAAGTCCGACGACGAGCTAGTCTCCATGGTCACCAAGGGCGGCAAGCAAACCGGATTTGTTCTCCAGGTCTACGGCTACTGGGACATGGTTTGTGCTTTCGTGCTACATGGCATGCTAAGCGAACCCTTGGTATACGACACCTGCCAGGAGATGTATTTTCAGTTCGCAAAAATCCATCCCTATCTCAAGGGCTTCCGCCAAAAGATGAATCTTCCAGAATGGATGCAAAGCCTCGAAAAGGTAGCGACAGGCTCGCCACGGGCACGCAAGCGTCTGGGGGCCATGCGCGCCAATCTGGATCAGTTGACTCAACTAAGACCGGAATAATCAGAAGCAGACGATTGACGAAGCATTCTCACTACACTCATTTACTCCACGTCTTTTGACCCGCCTTTCTCTTCTTCATTTGAAGAATTCCGGTAGCTCCTCGGCAGCGTCGGCCTGAATTAAGAGCGCCCACCTACTCCGAGCGTTTGGTCAAGCCAGTCGTACATGCGCGCAAACGCCAGACGCCCGACTCCAACCTGGCAATGAGCACCTGCGCCCTCGCCCTCGGTGAATCGTACGAGCGCCTTCGCGCAGCTGAGGTGGTCGAAGAGTTCCTGAGGCTGCCCCTTGAAGAAGATATTGCCCTCAGCTTCGCAGACAAGGGTCGGACAAGAGATGGCTTCTGCGATGCCGTCGCGCAGATGGAAAGCTTGTGTCGCGGCCAAATAGGTTCTCGGAGTCGGAGCTCCCATCGCATACATCCCCTGCGTAATCGCCCAGG
>JASHOT010000374.1 GCA_030040965.1 Candidatus Sulfotelmatobacter sp.
GAAACGCGAACACATACGCGGCGAAATTCAACATCATTAAGTGAGTTGCATTCTTCTTTCGCACCAGACCGCAAGTCAGCAATGCAAAACCCGCCTGCATAAATAAGACCAGGTAGCCCGTGTTCAGGGTCCAGGCAAAGTTGGTGGCCACGCGAATATGCCCAACGTCATCCGCAAGCTTTACCGCCAAAGGCTCCTTGGCGGCTTGCGACTGATACTCGTCGAAGTCTTTTTTGTTTTTCGCGTAGTCGGGCGCGTTCTTATCAGCCGGTTCAGGAACTACAAAGGGATTTCCAGCAGCGTCCACAGATGAGGACCGGTCTCCGGTCGCAGTTCCGGCGGGATCCGGCTTTGGACCGTCATCGGCGAGACTAGGGGCGGGCGCTGCCATCCAGAGTGCGACCAGCATCAGACCCAGAAGGCTGCTCGTCCTCAAACAGCGGCGCACAGATCGGCCTTTTGGCTGCTTTTTCATCTCCGAATGCTCCTGTCGTGAATCGTTCCAAACACTCCGGAGGCAGGAATCCGAGGCCTCGCGGAGATGACGTGTGCTGCGTGTTTGGCTCGCTGGCGGATCTTTGATCGCCCGATCGAAAATAAGTTAATGCGCGACAGTAAATCGGGCATTTCGCTGAGTCCAATAGAAATTTCTTATCGCTATTATTCGGAAATCTGGGCGGGCAAAAAGGGCCGTTCTGCTTTGATCATAAACGACCCGGCAACACCGACTCTGACATGTGAGAAGAGGCGCGACGTTCTAGTGGGCAACCGCTTTCAGCACTACCGTATTCCGCTCGTCACCGTTGATGGTCCGGTAGAAGCGTTTGAGTTCTTCGGCGCGGCTCACAGGCACACTCAACTCTTTAACCTCGAAGCTTCGGGTGTAGCGGATCGTACTTCCTGTGACTTCTGTCTTCGAGTGATAGCTGGCAAAGCTGAAGTCAGCATCGACGGGAGGCGGGGCGTCGTCGACCACATATCCTGCGGGGATGGAAATCTCAAAGGTGTCGGTATCGCGCACAGCTCCTTCGAATTCGATGGGGAACAGACGTGGCTCTTTCGTTTCCAGAAAGCTGGCCGCCTTGCTTCCGAGCACGCGGGGCCGTACCAGCAGCAGGCCTCCGGCATTCTTGGCGTAGTTGTCGGACTCGAAGGAGTAATCGAAGCCGAATGGCTGATCAATCTGAGCGAGATTGGAAATGGTCGCGTGGGTAATTCTGAAATTAGTCAGCGAGCCTGCTAGCAGATTTTCTATAGGTTTGATCTTGTCCGATTCCTTGTTGACGCTGCGCAGCGTCCATCGCTCCTGTGCCGCGCGGTCGCCCAGGCGCACTTCTTTGACGTCACCCTTTAGCTTTCCAGAGGGATCGATAACTAACTTGGCAGTGCGCTCGATGCTATTCATTCTGGACGGCTGAATGGGAAGTGGAAGGAGCTCTCCGCCATCAGGAGTAACCAGCAGTCCATAATTATCCTGCAATTCGCCTCGTATTTCGCCGAACGGCGTGATCTCGTCGGTGGGATCAAAATAAAGCAGCCTGCCTAGCTTGGGATGCTGCAAAATAGCAACCAGCGACGGATCGTTGAGGCCCTCTGGAAGCTTTACGGCAACAATTACGTGATTGAAACCGTTGTGCGGAGGTGTATCTCGCGTGATTGCGCCACGCTCAGCGTTGATCACTACATGGTAGGAATCAACGCCAATCTCCTGCAGCATCGAGCGCGTAAGCGTCGCTTTATCCTTACAATCTCCATAACGGTGGGAAAAAACCTCTGGGGCAGCATGCGGCTGAAAGCCGCCAATTCCAAGTTCAATCGCCACGTAGCGAATGTCGTCCTGCACAAAGCGGGCGATCACCTGCATTTTCTCCAGCTGCGTATTTTTCCCCGCAGTCAGAGTTGCGACCTGCTGCTTCACCTCAGGCGAGGCGTCGACCCTTCCCGCTACGAGCTGATTCTGCCAGTTTCCTAAATCGCGCCATTCCGCGAATCCATTGACCGTCTTCCCGCCTGGCGGAAAGAACGTTATTACCATCTGGCCCGCGACACCTTGCCAGGGCGGCATATGCGCTTCGTGCCGAATACCTTTCACATCGCTCACCGTCCATTGCCAAAGATTGTTGGCTCCCTCGACCGGCTGGATTTGAGCATGGTTCAGCCAGGCGGCTTTGAACTCCCACCCCGGGGCCAGTTGCAGGGAATAGTGACTCTCACGCACGGGGTCTGGCTCCTGGAACTCCCACTCGTCTTGCAACCAGAACGGGCGCTCTTCCACTTCGTACTCATACCCGACGATGTTGCCGGGGTCGGAAGCGGGAATGGTGAGCACCTTGAACTTGACATCGCTGGCCAACTCAAAGCCGTTCGGAGAACGTTCCACCGCGTCCTTATCTTTCACTTCGTAATCCTTGCCCTGGGCAGGAATGCACCAGCCATGCAGGCTACGCAGCTTGCGCTCGGGGTTCAGCCAGACCCATACCGTTCCATGCTCGCGGCCGTTCGGCCGCAGGATCTTGTACACTCTGCGCTCGGTGGTTCTGATCTTGTCTGTAGCGAGAACGGTAACGTTAGTCTCGGAGTAAAGCAGCACTGCGTCGGTTTTTTCGTCATACTCCGGAAGCTTCACGTTCGCCTGTGCGTGCATCCACGCAGGTGCGTCCCCGCCGCCGGCAAGCGCGAGTGGCACGCACAGCAGCAGAGTGCCCACCCAAACGAGAAGAAGCGCGGCGCCGCGATTAATTAGCCGCAGCCGTTGCCCCCGGCAGCAATACGATCTGTGCATCGTCTCCTGTCCTGATTGTCTGGAAGAAGCTGCGCAACGGTCCATAATATTTCGGCTCCAACAATAGGAAATCCATCGAGAACTTCCGCTTCACGTGAAGCGTATTGTGGTCGTTTTCCACCTGCAGGGTGTAGCCGACGACGTGGCCTTCATTCGATTGGCCCGTCGGTACGCTATCAACCTTCCAGCCGGATGGAAGCTCAATAGTAACCTCGTCCGACTTCGTGTACGGATAGTCAACGTAAATCGGATTCACGCGGCTTGCGTGCTCAAATGTGTTTCTTTCGCCCGCGGTAAATACGCCAACCGGCAACAGAGCGCGCTTCCCCGCGTTCGAGGCCCATCCGGGAATAGTGACATCAAACTCCGCAACCAGCGGGGTTTCCGAACTGCTCCAGTCCGGCTTGTTGGTTAGCTCGACGTCCGCCGCTACCGGAATCTGGTCTTTCAAACGTTCCTCGAGAGACTTCTTCCTCGCTACGTCATCTTCAAAGAGTACGCGGCGCCGATGATACATCGCCTGCAATCCTGTATAGGTAACCGTGACCTTCCCAGTAAGATTCCCGTCATCGGTGAGCTTGAACTTCGCAGTGCGCTGCATTTGCGACTCTGACGCTTCCGGCAGCGACGTCTTTATCCAGGTACCGCCATCTTTGTTCAGGCACAATCCTGGAGTGGCGGTCTCCGTCCATTCAAGCATCCCATAGGGAGTGAAGGCGGCTCCGGGATCGAAGTAAAGCTCCTTGCCATTGAGTTTGACCAGCACGACGTTGGCATTCAGCTTGCGCCGCTCCATAGCATTCGGAGCAAAGAAGTACTCGCTGCGGCTTGACACCCAGGCGCCGCAAGCGTCGAACCCCGCTGCGCGGACCAGAGCCAGATAGAGCCAGGTAAGCTGCTGGCCATCGCCATAGCCTCGCTTCCAGAGCTCTTCCACGTTCTGCACCGGCTTCTCTTTTTCCCGCTTCAGCTCCTCTTCGGTTTTACGAACCTCGTAACTGGTATTGCGCAGCGTCTGCACGCGATCGTAAATCTTACGCAGTTTCACCTCCGGCGCATCGCCCGGCGAGACGATCTGGCCAACCGCTTCTTCCATCGCTTTTCGCTTGTCGATAAAGCTCTCCAACTGGCCATTCAGTTTCTTTCCGACGTGGCGCCAGTATTCGTCGGGTTTAGTCTCCAAAATCTCGTCCTCGTAAATGAAGTTCACGCGTGCCCTCGTTTCCGTGAGCGGCGGCATGAAGTCCTCGATTTGATAGGCGGGGATATTGCGTGCCTCCATGCGAATGATGTGATCTGGCCCTTCCTTGGGTTCAGCACCAGGAGGGAGCGCGCGCCAGATCCAGCGCACATTCCAAATGGCGTAGCGAGGCGAGTAGGGCTTGAGTGAAAATCTGGCGTAGCGCGTGAACAGTTCGTCGCTGAGCATCCAGCTCGAATCGTAGATCCAATGCTCGCTAAAGTCGTAGCTGAAGCTGTATTCGATAATGCTCCCCACCTCAACGTTCGGAAGACTGAAAGTCTTAGCCAGATACCTGAAGCCCTTGGCCTTCTCAATCGTCTTCTCAAACACCTTGACGTCCGATTCCGCAAGCGAGCCGTCCGGTTTGATGGTGCGGGCGCGAATGTGCACCACGTCATAGAAGCCTTTGACAACCGGAATCTCGACATCGCCATACTTTCGGCCTTCTTCGGTCAGGATCTTGATGCGTACGTAATTGTCCTCGTGCGTTGTAGTTCCGTTGTCGTCGCGGTCAACTTCACGAAACAGGATGACGGCCGCGGCGCCCGGAGCCTGTGGCTCGCTGGTCATCTTCAGCTCGTCAGGGGTAATGGGAGGAAATCCCTGCGCGCGGCCGACGTTCGGGCGCAGGAGAGCGAAGAATAGCAACGCGGTCCAGAGCGACAAGTGAGCAAATTTCGAAAGCAGAGCCATAAGGCCTCTCGGAGATAAACCTGTGCATTCACGTGGAATCCTGGACCTGAGGGAAGGGAAAGGCCGCAAGGGATGCCACGAAGCCGATTGTCTTTGCCCGAGCGCGCAAAACCAGGGGCTCAGGTGGGCCACAAGTGTACCTCGAAAATCGCCCAGTTCCAAGCAAAGTTTGACGAAGCGATGTTGGGCGAAAAACTCCAAATCCAACCGCAAACTCCGCTATGCTGGTCGCGGACGAGTCATGCCTCCCGATCCAGCCATCGAATTCCGCAGAGTCTCCTACAAGATCGATGGCGCCCAGGTCCTCTCCGACTTCAGCCTGGAGATTGCCTCAGGGGAAACGCTGGTCCTGCTGGGAAGAAGCGGCTCAGGCAAGACAACCACACTGAAGCTCGTGAATCGCCTCATCATCCCGACATCGGGTGAAATTCGAATCAACGGCCTGGCCAATTCCGAAGCCGATGTGATCCGGTTGCGCCGGGGCATCGGCTATGTCATTCAGGAAGTCGGCTTATTCCCGCATTTCACCGTGGAGCGAAACATTGGACTCGTTCCCAGCATTTCCGGTTGGCCTGCCGACCGGACTCAGGACCGCGTGCGCGAATTGCTGCAACTGGTCGGCCTCGCACCGGAAACGGCGTTGCGCTATCCCCATCAGCTTTCAGGAGGGCAAAGGCAGCGCATCGGAGTAGCGCGGGCTTTGGCCGCCGATCCGCCGATTCTGCTCATGGACGAACCCTTCGGAGCGCTCGATCCCCTCACCCGCGACGAATTGCAGCGCGAGTTCCAGGCGCTCCAGCAAAAGCTGCGGAAGACAGTCTTGTTTGTCACTCATGATCTCCGCGAGGCTCTCCGGCTGGGCTCGCGTATTGCCCTGATGGAATCCGGAAAGCTTGTCACGGTTCTCTCGCCGCAAAAGTTCGTGCGGTCGGATGATCCCCTGGCGTCGGCCTACATCAAAGCTTTCGGTGAAAGTTTGGAATCAGCCAACGGAGGCAGGCCGTGAATGTTCTTCGCTTCATTTCGCAGAACCGCGGTCAGGTGCTCGAACTCACTCTGGAACATCTGTGGCTGGTTGGCTTGTCGACTCTATTTGCAATCGCGATCGGCATCCCGCTGGGTATTGTGATCGCGCATCGACCTCGCCTGAAAGGACCGGTGCTGGCCAGCGCGAATATCATCCAGACAATCCCGAGCCTCGCTCTCTTTGGATTTCTGCTGCCTCTGCCCTGGCTCGGCGAGCGGGCGGATCGGCTGGCTATCCTGGCCCTCACGCTTTATGCCTTGCTGCCGATTATTCGCAACACCTTTACCGGAATCCGCGGAATCGACGCAGCCGTCCTGGAAGCGGGGCGCGGCATGGGCCTGACCGAATCGCAACTTTTGTTTCAAGTCGAGCTGCCGCTGGCTGTCAGCACAATTCTTTCCGGTGTTCGAGTCGCGATAGTAATCTCTGTCGGCCTGGCAACAATTGCTGCGGCGATCGGCGCCGGAGGACTTGGCGAATTTATTTTTCGCGGCCTATCCATGGTCGACAACAATGTGATCCTCGCCGGCGCGATTCCCGCGGCGATTCTGGCTCTCTTCGCCGATGCTGCCATCGGCTGGCTGGAAAGACGTCTGCAGCCACGATGAATCTCCTACGACGATTCTCGAAATTCATCTTATGCGCTGCATCAGTTCTGCTCATCGTGTCTTGTTCGCGATCTCATGCGAATCGCATTGTGGTCGGCTCCAAGAATTTCACCGAGTCCTTTATTCTTGCTGAAATCTTCGCGCAACAGCTCGAAGCTCGTACCAGTTTGACGGTCGAACGCCGCTTCTATCTTGCGGGAACCTACATTTGCCAGCAGGCTATTTTGTCCGGGCGCATCGATCTATATCCCGAATACACGGGCACCGCGCTCACCACCATTCTTAAACAGCGACCCGAAAACAACGAGCACGAGGTGTACGACGAAGTAAAGTCCGAATACGAACGCCGTTTTCACCTTACGCTCGGCCCTCCCCTCGGATTCAATGACACGTTCGCCATGGAAATTCGCGGCGACGAAGCTCGGCGGCTGAAGCTGAAGACCATCTCTCAGGCGAGCGCATTCACGCCGCAGTGGCGAATTGGAGTTGGCTACGAATTCATGGAGCGACCTGATGGATATCGCGGACTGGTCGCGACCTACGACTTACGCTTCGACGGGCCGCCCCACATCATGGATCTCGGCCTGCTTGCACGAGCACTTGAGGCTCGTCAGATCGATATCGCCGCGGGTAACACCACCGACGGCCTGATCCCGGCAATGGACTTGTTTGTACTCGAAGATGACAAACACTATTTCCCGCCCTATGAAGCCGTCGCTGTGATGCGAGAGGAAACGCTACGGGAACATTCCGAAGTCTCTACAACGCTCGCTGCACTCGCGGGAAAAATTTCCGCTAAAGAGATGCAACGATTGAACTATGCCGTGGACGGCCAGCACCGCGACGTCAAGGAAGTGGCGCATGAATTCCTAAAAAATCATGGCCTGATTCCCTGATCTGCACCTGATGGCAGGCCACGTCTGTACGGACGTAAGTTCATGAAAATGATCCTGATTCTGATCCTCTGATAATTGAATTCGAAATCCGTCCTTTTTATTGCCACTTTGGTTCGCACCCGGTCATCTAAGCCTGAACGTGGCGGGTGAATGGCATAAACATTCGATTTTGCCTGCCGCTAAGCGCCTAACCGCTTGGATCATGGGTGCGCTGACTTTGTGCAATGAGTCAGCGCATTGAGCGTCGTGCCAGGAGGCCCCGAATGCCCGCTGCAGCCGATCTCGCCGTTCGACCTTTGGTTACGAGACTCATCGATGCCCGGCGCCAAAGCGATGATCTGTTTCAGATCGTTCGTCCGGATTCGATCTACGATCGCCCGATTCCCGAGCGGCATCGCATCATTTTTTACCTCGGACATTTAGAGGCATTTGACTGGAATCTTCTTCACGAAAACATTTTCGGCCTCAAAAGTTTTCACCCCGAGTTTGACCGCCTGTTCGCCTTCGGCATCGATCCTGTCGGTGGCGGCCTACCCACCGATCGGTCCTCCGACTGGCCGGCTCTCGAAGCAGTCCAGGAGTACGTTCGCAAAATTCGCGCCGCCCTTGACGAAAAGTTGAGTGAACTGGATGTGCTCAGTAACGACGTGCTCAGTAACGACGCTCTCAACCACTCCCGCGGCGAACATTCGTTCGATCTCATGCTCAACGTCGCCATCGAGCATCGCCTCATGCACGTCGAAACGTTGGCCTACATGCTGCACCAATTGCCCTTGCATCAGAAGATTTCTCAGCCAGATTCTCCGCAATCTTCCCCATCTCCCGTGCAGCATTGCATGATTGAAATCCCGGCTGGCGTGGTAACTCTTGGCCTGTCACGTGACGCAAACATCTTTGGATGGGACAACGAATTCGAATCTCATCGGCAGT
>JASHOT010000375.1 GCA_030040965.1 Candidatus Sulfotelmatobacter sp.
TCCAATCGATGCTACCTGGGTGAACAACAACACGTTTTATACTGCCGACGGTACGGGTGGAATCGCGGTGTACGATGTCTCGGCAGCCGGGGGCCCGGCTAACGCATCGGTCCAAGGTTTGCTTTCTTATACGTACGCTCAGGCGCTCAATCAGCAAACGCTTTATATGGCGGGAGTGCATGGACCGATCGGGGAACTGGTGTGCTTGGACGTGAGCAATAGCACTCCCAATCTCCTAGGCACTCTTGACTATGCCAACGAGACACCTTCTGCGGTTCAGGTTTCAGGAACAACGGTCTTTCTTGGCTTGGCGAATTACTTAAAAGTCATCGACGCATCAAATCCCGCCTCACCAGTCGAAATAGGTAGCGTTGCGGTTCCCGTCAGTGCTTTAGCGCTGCTTGGAAATGACCTTTTCGTTGGCACGACCGATGGGCGACTGGTTGTTTTCGATGTGACGACTCCGACAGCACCGAATCAACTGACCAGTATCTCTGTGCCTGTTGCGTCGTCAATGGCGTTCTCAGGATCTCTGTTGCTTGTCGCCGCTGGCGACAGTGGCTTGCTTGTCTACGATATTTCGAATCCGAGCACACCGACGATGCAGTCCCAATACATGCCGAGTGAAGGCGCTGCTGTATGGGATGTAGTCGTGCCTGTCACAGGCGAGGCTGTGCTGGCGGCTGACATCGACGGTATCGTCATCCTTAACCTTGCAAGTCCGTCAAATCCCCAAGTGCTCGTCCAACAACAGCTTCCATTTCTGAACCCATTTCCGACGCCAGCAACTGTGTCCGGAATCCTGCCGGCATTCACGCTCGCCTACCAAAACAGCCTGATTTATGTTGGCACCAATAACGCAGGCATAATTTTCGTCTATGATGCGTCGGTACCTGCCAACCCAAGATTGATGGCGGTGAACTTTGTCAGTCCGTACGCGCTTGACGTTGTTTCGGCATTAACGGTAGGACAGAACAACATATACGCAGATGTCATTAGTGAGCAAATTCAGCTTGACAACACTGTTCCGCAAAATTCCATTGAGCTGTACTTCCCACCAACAGCACTTTCTAATGCAACTCAGATAACCGGAGATTCAGGCCGGAAGGCGGGACATAGGTCAAGACTTGAAAGAGGCTCGGAGGGTTTGACGAAGAACGCCAGCGCTTATGAACGCTTCGGTCTTGTGCCCCAAAGGAAAGAGTAGTTCAGAAAGCGAGAGCTCGTTGGGTGAGGTCAGCGTGCGCTTGCAATCCATTTGCGATCCGTTAGCTGGTTTAACACTGCTTTTCATGTACTTTCTTGCCATCCGTGGCCCAGCATGTTGTTGATTTTACGTTACTGAGCGGATTCGAATCCCTCCCTCTCCGCCAGCTTTTCCATCCTAGAATAGCGAAGCTGCTTCATCGCCGTACTACAAAAAACTTCCCTTTCCCACCTATCGCAAAGAACGCGAAGGGTGACGCACCCGGCTACCCATCAAATCTCAGTGCAACGGGTGTTCACAGGACACTACGAATCGGCCCTGCGGCCGCGATTCAACACGAAAATCCGTGCACAGACCGACCCTACCAAATTCAATTGGTGACCGGACGGTAATTCCTCCCCACCCGAGAATCCAGCGTAGACATCGCGTGGCTTGCCCTTCCGTGTCCCAGCTCCACGCACCCTCCGGGGAAGCAGTCCATGTAAAGCTGTCGTGATTGCCCTCGCGGCATATTTCCTTGATGAAGAGACGCATCGTGATCACCTATCCCTTTGGATTTTCGGCTATTGGGCACTGCTTGAGGGACGCGCTCTCGCGATAGCCGGGAGCTTTAGGAAGAGAGGGTGTTACAAAGGAATTTTACCACGCGGTTTGATTGATCTCCTGGGAAAGGAAACGCTGTCGATAACACCGCCAATGTCGCGTCCGACGCGAGGACCATCACGCCAAGAGCGCGCCTGAAACGGTCATGAATCCCTCTCGACAACGCTCCGGCGCCCGCCTTTAAGAGAATCTCGAAGAGACGAACGCTGCGGAAAACGCTTCCTGCCATCCAGGCGGAACCGTTCCATCCCCGTCTGAGGCTGGCAGCGGGCTTCCTTCTGGCGGAACACTCGTTGGTATGGTCAGCGTGGGCGCCGAGGCATCAATCTGCAAATAGTTGAAGTGCCCGTAATTCCAAACGGAAGGAATCTGAAACGGCGGCAGGAAATTCCCCGGCTGCGGCTGCGAAGGACCGCTCCGTCCCAATGCGGTGCGGAACCACGGGTGTCCTTCGGCAATGATTCCTCCGAGCAGATTGCCCAGCGGACACAGCAGCATGAGCACATCGTCTTTCGTCGAGGCGAGGACCGAAATCTTCTCGATATTGTCCATGTCCGCCTGGAATTCCGTATCGAAACAATTGTTGTCGATGGCTCCTGCCATGAGAATGGCGCGCCGCACCTTCGAATTCATATTGCTGATGGTGGAAAGCACCACCCGCGCCCCAAGGCTGTGAGAGGAAAACGAAATGCTGGCCGCACTACCGAAATACTGATCGACGAATGAACCAACCTTCGGCCCGGCATCGTTTGCGATTTTGGGCTCGTCGGGATAGTCGAGTCCGTGGGCCCACACCGAATCTCCTGGCCAAAGCAATCCGACGAACACTGAGGGATCGGGCAACTGAAGCAGCGTTGCCCAGTTGGAGAGGTGGTCGATGCCGTCCCATCGGCTGTTGTTGAAGCCGTGAGTGCCGATGAGAACGTGGCGTCCCTGGATCGCAGTTTGTAATTGAGGGGTGGGGATGGTCGCGTAGGTCGCAAGTGTCGAATCATTGAACGTAGCCAGGTATGGCGTGACCTCGGAGGCGAGGCCGCCGCCGACGGGATCGAGGCGAACGTCGAGAAACAGCGTCGGCGGTCTCATTTCTTAACCCTCTGCAGGGTGTCGACTGCCGTGGCCAATGCGGTGGAAAGGTCTTTGGCGATGGGAGCCAAAGGGGTCGCGAGCAATCCTACGACCGCGGACTGCCAGGCTTCGACGTGCATATGCAGCGAGGCCTGTTGATTGAGTGCGGCACCGGCAATCATGGCGAGCAAAATCGCGACGACCGCAGCAAGAGTGCGAGTCCAGTTGCGATAGGCGTCGTCGGAACGCTGATAGGTTTCGTCGAGCATCGCAGTGACGATCATGTCAAAGCGCGCATAGATATCACTCTGTGGCGAAACCAGAGATTTGCCAGCAGCCATGTCCGTAGCGGCCTGTAGAAGAATCGCGGAATCGACTCCAGCTGCATCGGCCACGGCAGCGGCATTGGCCGGACTGAGATTGAGCTTGATCAGCGACTTGGCGATTGATTTCTGGCTGCCCAGATCGGTTCCGTTGAACCAGTTCGCCTTGAGTGTGGCCAATACTTTGTCCTGCGAAAGTGCGTTCTTGCCATCGCCGGGAATCAAGGGCCGGACTGTTTTCTTGATCCCGCCAAACCCGATGTGGTTTACACCTCCAAAAAACAAGGCTTTGCTCGCATCCACAACTCCGAAAGAAGCTGTACCCAGGGCTCCAATGGCCGTGACAATTTGCGGCAACTGACTGAGGTCAGGCATGACTCACCTCGCTGAATTTTGTGCGAATGCCAGGGAAAAAGGGGAAAGTGCGGAAATACTGCCACTGAATGGACCCCGTACGCAAGAGAAATACGCTTCGTTACGAAATCCGGACAAGATTCCTAGGAAGGAATACGCTCAAAACGACTGGCCTATGCTGAGCTTGAGCAAATTGCTGCTAACGCACTTCCTTCTGTCCAGAGCTGAAGAGCATCCATGGTCCGGCCTTCATATCGCGCAGAAGATCCTTCTGCCAGGCGAATTCCGGATGGGCCTCAAGGAACGGGTAGGCAATAAAATCCTCGCCGCAGGGATGACCGGCTCGCGCCACGATGGTCATCTTCGACGCAAGAGCGCTGTCGGTCGCCTTGCCCTGCACCGCGCCGCCGGGAGTGTAGGGATCCCAGCCCCACTCTTTTATGCCGCGCTCGGATTTGTCGACGTGCCCGCACAGTGAGCGTTCGTCCGGCTGCGGCTTTTCCGCCGAAGCATTTTTTTCGTAGCTGTCAGCGTGATCGGCCAGGAAGCGCTCGGCCATGCGCACGTCGATATTGCCTTTGTTCTCCTTCATCAGTTCTTCCCAGCGGACGTGGCGCGCGTTGGGGGAAGAGGCCGCGTCGTTTACGTCGAAGGTGGTCTCTTCCGAAATCAGCTTGGGATCGCGGGGAAAATTCGAACTGACGTAGTAGCCGTCTTTGGTGCGCCACAGCGGCGTATTCTTCAGACCCAGCTCCAGATAGGCGATTTCGTCGGTTTTGCGGTCGCCGATCAGCCAGTCGTTCGCGTATCCGCCGTTGTTGCCGTCCTTGATGATGCGCACATAGTCGTCGATATTGTTGGCATACTGCAGCGCCTTGCGTGAGCGCATGAATTCAGGCTTTCCGTTCGGATCCCAGCCTTCGAACTGCGTGATGGTCGTTTCGGTGACCATAATGCCTGCCGAGTTGATGCCGAAATCGTCGTCGCTGGTGATGACGCCAGGAAAACCATCCATCAGCATGCGGTTGCCGTGCTCAGGCTGAATGTCGAAGATGATGACCCAGCGCTCGCCCGCCAGATAGCTGGTCCAGTTGTTGTGGGCGATCACGATCTGGTGATCCTTCGTCATGCTTCCCGTCGCGATAAACGCGCTGCAATTGCCGGGGGCCGCCAGTTTGGGGTTCTTTGCCGACTTGTTCTGCTTGTTCAGCCACGGCACGTAATAGTCGGGAACCTCCTCGAAAGCGTTGAGCGCGACGATGTCGTAGACATCGATACCGATGCCTCGCGCCTTCATTCCGCTGGCAACGCCCTGCATCTCCCGCTGATATTCAGGATCGATATGCGGCCAGAGCATCTTCTCAGCGGTCGTGCGGAAGAACTCCCAGTCGCGCTGGGTCTCATGCGTGTCAAACAGCTTGATGGCGTCGAGGGCGTCCTGGATCTCCTCAGCCAGCAGATAGCCGTGCTGATAGCCGATGTCGAACGGCGAACCTTCCAGATGCACATACGTCCAGCCGCCGGCCTGGAAGCGATAGGCCTTTTTCAACCGCGGATCGGCGGAAGCGGGTTTCGGGCCTCCAGCCAGCGCAAGACAGGTCATAGCCAGAACCACGACAAGCGCGCTGGCAAGTCGTGTAATTCGCGTTTTTGTTTTGTTAGACATGCGACGGTTGAATATCCGCGTTTCGGCCTGGAATCGCACGATCATTTATTCCTCGCTGAGTCTTCGCTGAGTCTTCGTTTGATGTTCGACCGAACTATTCTAGCCGATTCCAAAGGCGGCTAAATTGAGTGAGATTACTATGGCCCGCAAGGTTAGACGTCGGTCCGGCGATCGGGATGCCGGCTGAGATACCAGCACGGCAACTGGCCTGCATGGGGAAATAATGCATTGACGCAACTCTGCTGATAGGAAGGATCGAAGATGAACTCGGTTTTGCCATCTTTCATCAGGACGGCATAGTAGGGATTGACCATTACCGCGCCATACGGGTTTTTTTTGGCGATCACGCGAGTCTCGAAGACGGCAAAGTCCAGGCCATAGGCGACAGCAGCGGTCCCGACGATTATCGCCAGCGCAATAAGAACGATGCGCTTCAGCTTGGCTTTGAGACTGGGTCGTAGCGTCGTCGGGGTCACGCGCAGGAATTATATCGTTCCGGAGCGTGCCGGCCAGTCCCACAGGTGCTCGTTGACAAGGCGGCGGTCCGACAGGCAAACTACCGCATTCGCCGGGGAAGCATTCCGGCGAGCTTCTAAAAGACGGTCTGCGGGCGCGACGGCTGTCTTGTCATATACTCATTCTGTCCTTCGTCCATGGCCATGACCGAACAACGGGTCTCGTACACGCTCGACTCCTCGCTGGAGACGATCGACAACGCTGAGGAGAAAGCGACCCGCATTGCCACCGAACTCGGATTTCCCGAAGACGAGATCATGCAGATCTCCATGGCTGTGCGCGAAGGCGCGGTGAACGCCGTGCTGCACGGCAATGCCTATGCGCCCGACAAAAAGGTCACGCTGGCCTTCGAGCACACGGCGAACGATCTGGTCATCACCATTCGCGACCAGGGAAAAGGCATGGACCTGAGCAGGATTCCGAATCCGCTGGCGCCGGAAAATCTGCTCAAGACCTCGGGACGCGGAATTTTCTTAATGCGCTCGTTCATGGATGTGGTGGAGATCCGCCCCTCCGAGACGGGCACCGAACTCAAATTGATCAAGCACGTCCACGGGCCAACCGCGGGCGGCAAGGAGGCTTCCCAGTGACCATGAAGGTTGGTAGTCGGCAAGTGGATGGAGTAACAATCGTGGACTGCAGCGGTCGCATTACGCTCGGTGAAGGCAGCGTTATTTTGCGCGACACGGTTCGCGACCTGCTTTCCAAAGGCAACAAGAAGATCGTTCTGAATTTGGGCGAGGTCAACTATATCGACAGCTCGGGTATCGGCGAACTGGTCAGCGCCTTCACCACCACCAAGAATCAGGGCGGCGAACTGAAGCTGCTCAACCTGACCAAGAAAGTGAACGACCTGCTGCAGATCACCAAGCTGTACACCGTCTTCGATGTGAAAGATGACGAGACGGCAGCCGTGAAATCGTTCAAGTAAACCTAGCCCGGCGTTAACATCTCACTTGAGGGGCTGGTCCAGCCAGCCCTTCTGGCATCCACAAAAGTTTCATAGTGGGACTGTTCCCGAAATTTTTCCCTCTCCATCACTGACTCAGTTCTCGCTACGTTCGTAGAATCGGTGGTATGCGGTGGCCGCAATTTTATTTTGGGCTGTTAGCGCTGGCGGTATGGCCTGCGTCGGCGGTCGGCTCGGATTGTGTTCCGATTAGCGACGCCAGCCAGGACATTGGCCGGACTGTCATGTGTGACCGGAAAAGTGCTGCGCGTGAAGGTCGGCACTGGGGGAGTTCACTTTCTCGATTTCTGCGAAGACCACATGGCTTGTCCCTTCTCGGTAGTCGTCTTCCCGCGCGATCTGAAGGATGTGGGCGACGTGCGGCGGCTGGCCGAGCGCGTGATCGAGATTAGCGGACGGGTCAAGCTCTACGATGGACACGCTGAAATCATCCTGAATCACATCAGCCAGATCCACGGTGGAATGACTCTCGTACCGCCGCTGCCCAAAGAGTACGACGTCGAGAAGCAAGGGCATTACAGTGCCGGGCATCTTTACTCGAAGAAGCTGAAGACCGCGAAGCCGACTCCCAACGCGAGCGCGAGCTACGGCTATGACGTTGAGGATCCGCCATAGGCAATTGCGGCCCGAGCGCGACGCGGAAAGAGAGAAAGCCGGGACAACCAGTTGCGCACCGGATGTCGGCCGAATATACAGATAACATGCCGAATCCTTCGCGCCGGATTGCTCCCGCTATCGCACTGTTCTTCGTCGCACCACTCGTCGCTGAATTTCTGCTCGGCGATCTTCCCATCAAGCTGCTCGGCGCCCTTATTGTACTCGCACCCATGTACGGGGGCGGTGCAGTCCTGGTGCGCGAGGTGGCGCGCTGTGCGGGTAAAGGCTGGCCGACGATCCTCGTGCTTGCATTCGCCTACGCAGTTTTCGAAGAAGCCTTCACCACGCAGACGCTGTTCAATCCCAACTATCTTCATCTGAACCTGCATCTATTGGAGCCGGCCTACATTGCGGCGCTCGGGATCGGCATCTGGTGGACAGTCTTTGTTCTCACCTTGCACACCGTCTGGAGTATCTCTGTCTCAATTGCCTTGGTGGAGTCTCTGGTACCCGAGAGCGCGAGCCTACCGTGGCTCGGGCCAATTGGATTGACGACCGACGCAATTCTCTTCGCTCTCGGCGCTGTGGCCTCGACCGCCATGGAGATTCGCCAGGATCACTTCATGGCTTCGACACGCCAATTTGTGGTCGCCGCGATCATTTGCATCGTGGCAATTGGCACGGCATTTCTTTTTCCGGGCAATTCAAAGCCGCGTTTCCCCGGTCGCGTGCCAGGTCCGTGGCTTCTCGGCTTTGGGGCGCTCGTCGCCGGTTCAATCTTTCTAGTCGTCCCGCAGAAATGGGCATGGGGCGCGGTAGCCATCTATGCGGCTTTGGATGTGGCTGCGATCGCAATGATCGGAGTCTTTTCGAATCGCCCTGAATGGGGGCCTCAGCACCGCCTCGGCCTAGCAGGAGGCGCGGCGCTTGCCTATGCGTGGCATGCATTCATTCAGCGGCCCGCAGTGGGAGCTGCGGCTCCCGGACTCAGAATTGGAAACGCAATCTTTGCGGCTGGTTTGATTGTTCTGCTGATCTTCGCCGCGCGGCGAACGTCCTCGGCAACATCAGGGTAAATCACGTATCCCAGCTACACCAATCCCTTGCGCAACTCATCGAGCCTATATTTCGTGCCGCGCCATTCGATGCCGTCATTCCATAACGTCAGCGCCATGGAACGCAGCAAGGTGTAGATGAACAGGGTTGTGCTCACCGGATGCAGCAAAAAATAATACGGCGGCACCGACGACCGCCGCGATATCCCGATGTAGATCGGAAACATTGCCCCGAGCGCGATGGCAAATGGCAGACGCGCCCATCCGTGGACGAGCACCACTCCAAGAAACGGACCAAGATTTAGAAAGGCCAGTCCGAACGCCGACACCAGCGTGCGCCACCATTGGAAAGAAAGTACGGCGAAGAAGTTCTTGGTGAGATTATTCATGACCCCCATGGCGCCATGCGCCCAGCGAATCGAAATCAGGTCTGCACCGAAGACATTGCGCTGGACAAACCTCGCATTCTTAATGAGCTTGCCCAGTTTCATGTCGTCGACGACTTCCATGCGCAGCGCCTCGTGTCCGCCGACCGCGTCGTAAACGCTGCGCCGCACAAGGTTGAACGCGCCCACGCCCATATGATCCTTGGCTGTGGGATCAGCCACTTTCCACGGACGGTGCCCGAACACAAACAGCGATTGAAAGAAGGCGATCATCATGCGCTCGCCGGGAGCATGCATGAGCAACCGCGGAAAGAGCACAACGTGATCTGCCTTCTCACGCTCGGCATAGTTCAGCACGCGCCGCGCCGACTCCGGCTTGAATAAAACGTCAGCGTCGGTGAACAGCAGCCACTCGCCCGTGGCCTCGTTGGCCGCCGTCCACAAAGCGTGTGTCTTTCCGAGCCAGCCTGGCGGCAACTCCGCGTGATGAATCACGCGCAGGCGCGGGTGCCCCGGTTCTGGCCGGTTTTGCCAGAGCTGGGGATTTTCGAGGGACAACCGCATGCCCTCCATGATCTCTCCCGTCCGATCCGTCGAGCGATCGTTGACGGCGATGACTTCATAATTGTCGTAATCGAGATTGAGTAGCGTTTTCAGCACCTGCTCGATCATGTGCTCTTCGTTTCGCGCTGGCACGATGATGGAAACGCGAGGATTTCCCGTTGGCGTGACCGGATTGCGATCCCATTCCGGTCGGGAAACGTCAGCAACACTAGGCATGCCGCGCGCGGCATCCATAATGCGCGACACCCACACCAGCGCGAGAATGACTCCAGAAATCCAGTAGAGATAGGCCATGTGACGAGTTGCGCCTTGATCAGGATTCATCAGATCAGATTCATTAGAACAAGGCTTAGTGGCTGAGCTGCATCTTGCCGTCCGTGGCCACTTGCGGCGCAAATTTCATCCCGTAGAACAGTATGGCAGAAGAGATGCCCATGGCGATGATGGGCAGAATAAACGCCGTCTGCAGTGAACGCTTGTCAGCGACCCAACCCATCATGGTGGGCGAGGGCATGTCGCCCAGCAAATGGATGATGAAGATATTCACCGCCAGCGCGGTAACGCGAATGTGCGCGCCCACGGAGTTGATGACGGCGGCATTCAACGGAGCCGTATTGAGCAGAAGAAAGAACGCAGCGACCCCAATTGCGGGGATCATGAGTGGCCCCCTTGTGAACAAGGCAACGATCATGACCGGGATGCCGAGCGCCATGCTGAGCGCTGAAACGAAGTAGTAGGAGCTTTTCATGCGCGGCAAGAGATAGTCGCCCAGCCATCCGCCAATGAGCGCCGCAAGAATGCCATCGACGACGATGATCCCGCCGAACATGAGATTGGCCCTCTCGAGCGCGTAATGGCGTTCGGTATA
>JASHOT010000376.1 GCA_030040965.1 Candidatus Sulfotelmatobacter sp.
CGATGGCAGTGTCGGAGATCTGAGTCCATGCCGCCCCGCCGTTGAGACTCTGCCAGATGCCGCCGTCGACGGGTTCATCGCCAGAGAGATAGACATACCAGACATACATTTCATTTCGGCCCGGGACGACTGTGATCTCCCCGCGATAAATCGGGCAAGCGTAGTTGTTGGACGTGGATTGGGGCGGGCAGTTCGTGGTACTGAGCGCAGAGCCTCCAGGCTGGTTGGTGAGACGCGTCCAGTTGACCCCGTCGGGAGAGGAATAGAAGCCGTGATAACGAATCGCAGCGAAGAAGAGACCAGCAGTCGCGTTATAAGAAACGGAAGTTGCTGAAGTGGGGTCGGTCGCGCCACCGGGATCGGTGAGCGCGTCGTAGGTCCAGGTCTGGCCGGCGTCGAGTGATGTATAAGGGCCGCGCGTGGTGCTGGTTGTGATCGCGCCGTCGACCAGCCCCTCCGAAGAAGTCGCCATCGCTGAGACGACGGTGTTAAAGGGAGCGCTGGCGGTAGAGAAGGCCATCCGCGTTCCGCCCAGGCCGCTGAACGACAGCGCGCCTGAGTTTGCGGTCGAGATGAGGGTCCATGAGCCGCCGGCGTCGGTGGAGCGCAGGATGCCGAGACCGAAATAAGAATCGGCGGAGTTGTTGGCTTCGCCTGTGGCCGCGAGGATCACTGTGTTCGCGGGATTGGAGTTGCCGGGTTGGATGGCCAGCGCTCCGATCGAAAGCGTAGCCTGATCGTCAGCTATCGCGGTCCAGGTCACGTTGTTAGCCGTGGGATTGGCGGCGTTGGTCGACGTCCACACTCCGCCCTGCGCGCCACCGATGTAGATAGTGTTGCCGGTGGAGTCGGCAGGATCAATGACGACGGCTGTGGAGCGTCCGGAGACTTGATTGTAGTTCTGCGTGCCGTTCCCGGTTGCGTCGGAGGCGAGTGGGACAGGACCGAGAGGCGACCACGGCAGCGAAGTCTGAGGCGCCATGGTGTTTGCGTTCGCCAGAGCGGCTGCATGCTGCACCCGCATTCGCAATTTCGCCGCGTAGGCGCGACGGCGCAACTCAGCGGAATTCCTACCGCGAATCAAGCGCCCGCAAAAAAAACCATTCGTTGCGTTCTCTTATGTGATCAGTATCTTTGTCATCGACTTGGGAATCGCGAATAGGTTGAGGAACGGTTTGTTTGGCTTCCTGTGCCTGCGCAACGAGGATTGAGCCAAAGAATAGGGAATAGAAAGTACGAGCGGAGAAAAATAAAGACAACAATTTCGCATGATAATACTCTCATCTCTGCCAATATCGGGAGCACATAGGCAGGAATGAAAGCAAAATCGACATTTTTGGCCAAGTGCGTGCCCACTTTGGGAAAATCCGGAGAGAGCTTAGAATCGCTTTCCCGAGCTGTTGATCGAACAGATGCGATTGTTGTGGTGCAGTGTAAATTTAGCCGAAACAATTCCTCTTCGGGTGTGTCATCCCGAGCGCAGCTGTTCTTCATGCGGAGCGACGGATCTCCCTTATAGAGGTCAGTGCTGGGGGAGATCCCTCGGCCCCGCTTTAAAGATGTGGGCTCGTCGGGATGACACCTAAGATGCGACAAGGCATTACAAGCAGAAGCTATATGATGAAGACCAATATGCGCTGCCGTTCGGTATTTCTGCTCATCACCGTCACGCTGGTGAGTGCAGTTTCGTTGCCGGCGCAGCCGTCGGCCGGCACGCAGATCGTGGTAGCGGCTGCGGCCGATCTGAGTTCTGCTCTCAAAGAAATTGGAGACGACTTCGAAAAGAACACAGGCGTAAAGGTGCAGTTTTCTTTTGCCGCGTCCGGGGCTCTAACGCAGCAGATCGAAAATGGGGCGCCATTCGATGTTTTTTTCTCCGCGGATATGGACTATCCACGGCATCTGATCGCAGCAGGCGAGGCCGACGGTGCAACGTTATATCAATACGCGGTGGGCAAGCTCGTGTTGTGGGTTCCAGAAGATTCGCCATTAGATGTGGAGCACAAAGGCATCCAGGTCTTGCTGGACCCTTCGGTCAAGAAGATTGCGATTGCCAATCCCCAGCACGCGCCTTATGGGCGCGCAGCCGTAGCGGCGCTTTCGCACTTCAAGCTCTACGACCAAGTCAAAGACCGGCTGGTACTCGGAGAAAACATTGCGCAGGCAGCGCAGTTTGCCGAATCGGGCAATGCGCAGGTGGGATTTGTAGCGCTCGCGCATGCTGTCGCGCCTGCGATGAAAGGAAAAGGAAAGTATTGGGAAGTTCCGGCGGATGCTTATCCGCCGCTGGCGCAGGGTGCAGTCCTGCTCTCGCATTCGCAGCATAAGAAAGAAGCGGCGGAATTTCTCGCGTACATGCGAACGAAAGAGGCGCAGGATGTGCTGCTGCGTTACGGATTCTCGCTGCTGCAACAAAAATGACTATCGACTGGCAAACATTCTGGCTCACTCTGCAATTGGCAGCCGCGGTGTCCGCCATCCTGCTGGTCGCAGGGCTGGGCATCGCCTACTGGATCGCATTCTCGCGCTGGCGATGGAAGTTTCTGGTTGAAGCTGTCGTGGCCCTGCCCATCGTGCTGCCGCCAACAGTCTTGGGCTTTTACATTCTGGTAGCGCTTGGCCCGCGCAGTCCGCTGGGGCGATGGTGGATCGCGCTCACCGGGCACACGCTGGCCTTCACCTTTGGCGGGCTGGTGATCGGATCGATCCTCTACAGCCTTCCCTTTGCGGTGCAGCCGTTCGCCGCGTCGTTTGCAGCTGTGGACCGCAAACTGCTTGGCGCATCGGCAACGCTGGGAGCATCGAAGTGGCGAAGTTTTTTCACCATCGTGCTACCGCTCTCCGTTCCGGGAGTGGTCACCGGGACCGCTCTTACGTTCGCCCACACCATGGGAGAGTTCGGCGTGGTACTGATGGTCGGAGGGAACATTCCTGGGATGACGCGGACTGTTTCCATCGATATTTTCGACCGCGTTCAGGCCTCCGACTACTCCGGCGCGAACGCGACCGCCCTCGTACTGCTGGCTCTGTGTTTTGCTCTGCTGGCGATTGTCTACGGAGTGAATCGCCGCCCCTGGACCAT
>JASHOT010000377.1 GCA_030040965.1 Candidatus Sulfotelmatobacter sp.
GCTCCAGCATAACCGCTGGCCCGCTGGGAACAAGTAACTACCACGAGACCAGGAGCATCACGCTAAACAAATACCATAGTTCTTGCTAATGACAACTCTAGGCGTTTCGTCGGCTTGTATGTAATAGGATGCGTCACCTACCGTTACAGCTTTTCCTCCGAACTCCATCAAACTTACTTCGCCTACGATCTGATGAAGGCGAATGATGTTAAGACCCCTCCCTTGATACTTGGGAATATTGGCCCTCTCATCTGGGGATTCGAGGTAGGCGTGTCCGCTTCCGAGGGGGACATTGCAATAACGCGGGAAATAAACGCCCGCAATGATGCCGATTAGCGCCAGAATTAGGATTATCGCCGTCGAAGCAGCCGTCGCAAAGCCTTTTGAATTTCCGGTTTGAATGTCTCCAGCAGTAGCTTTGCGAGCGAAATTAGGACATCCCAAACTTGACTTCTCATGTAATCCTCCTGTACGCGGTGGCGTACAAAGAGGAGTCAAAGGTGTCTGTTGGGCTGTGGAAAACTCAGGCGGCCAAATTAGGACACTACCAACCATTGGGCTCGTGAGGACGAATGCACGGGTGAGTGGTAGAATCTCGAACGAGTGTTCTCATGATTTGGCAATGGGCTCTGAAACTGAGCTCAGGTATTGCGCTTCACGGGCAGGGACAAGTAGCGGTGGAAATGACCGAAAACTTTAACGGTTGTTACAAGGTTGCACATTCGTTGCTTTGAGCACCGAAGTGAATTAGTAGAAAAACTGCCTTAGCATCAAGCACTTCTACGAAGCGCCGGGATGGCGGAACTGGCAGACGCAGCGGACTCAAAATCCGCCGGTACTTGGTACCTTGGGGGTTCGACTCCCCCTCCCGGCACCAGCAACTTTGGTTTCAACCGGTTACGGCCGTTACCTAGTACTCCCCTAGTATTCCGGGATACCTTTCAAGGGCGGAAAGGATTCGCCCATGAACAGACGCGTGTCCGTCTGGAAGTACGTGCGCATCGGTAAGAAGTGGCGTTACTGCAAACCTGCGGTTGGAAAAAATGGAAAAATAAAGCCTGATTGGGTGATCGTTAAAGGCAAGGAAGAACATCATCCAGAGGGAAATTTCTATGTCCATCGTTACGAGGGTGGTAAGGAACTCTGGAAGAGGATCGGGTCCAATGCGCAGGAAGCGGTCAATGCCGCCGATTTTGAAACTACATATTTAACTGCACGAGCAAAAGGTATACCTGTTAAGCCAATCGAAACGACAGTTCTATCGATCAAAGCAGCCGCGCACGGCTGGTTGGAAGACGTGAAACTTTCAAATCGGCCCGAGACCTACGAACTCTACGAACACACCATCCGGCAATTTCAAGAATGGAACTTGAATGGTGGGCCGCATCGGGTCAATCTCATCGATCTGGGACGGAAAGACTTTCTTGAGTATCGGAAATGGCTGCTCGATGTTGAGCAGAATTCGGCACGAACAGCCGGCAACAAGCTGACCAGAGTAAGCCAGTGGTATAGGGACTCGCTCAAGCTCAAGCCCGGCGAGGGCTTGATCACCACTAGGGACACGAGGCTGGGTGTAACCGATCGAGAACCGGAAATCTACACGGCTGAAGAGTTGCGGAAATTGTCTAATGCATGTGTGCCGCGCTGGACAGCGGAGCAGATTTTATTCCGCACGTTCTTGGTCACGGGTTTCCGAGAAGATGAAATACGTTTTCTCACGTGGGCCGACTTGGACTTTAAGAACTTCACTATCAAAGTCACACCGAAACCGGAGTATGACTTCGTCATCAAAGACCATGAAGAGCGAACTGTCCCTATCCCGCCCTGGGACATGAAATCCCTTGAAGTGAAAAAAACATTCTGGGAGCAGACCTACAAACGGAAACACAGGCTAGTCTTCGCGACAAAAAACGGGAATCCTGACAACCACATGCTCGAAAAGCTTAAGCGAATTTGGCGTGCAGCAGGTCTCAACTGCGGAACGTGCCCGACCTGCATCGAGAAGAACGAATGTGAACGAGCATACCTCCACAAGTTTCGCTCAACCTACGGCACAATGATGCTTAGAAAATACGACATTTCAACTGTTCGCAAACTGATGGGACACAAGCCAGGGTCAGAGGCGACGTTTCGTTATCTCGCGCCGATGCTGCACGAGGAACTCCGCCGCAAGGGCGTCTATAACGTTTTCGAGAATTTTGTGGACTGGGACTATCCTCCAGTTAAGGGCTAACGGCTGACGGCCGATAAGTTATCTTCCCACCGAACAACTGACAACTGCGGTGTTGGTCAGGCGGTTGTGTGCAGGATATGTGTCTTCGCTTATAGCTCAAGAAGAGCCCTATGGCTCGGCAAAATCATCGCACGGAGGTGAGAGAGCAAAGGGTGGCAAAAGAACTCCACTGGACTGCCGCACTACACAGATTCAGTCCTCCGGGCTTGAATCCTCCCACTTCGTCAGAGCCGAATCGAGAAGCTGCCAGGTCGTCTGCCACACATCGCCCCCATGGAGGATCAGACGGACATTTCCGTTTTCAGGATCTTTCGGCATTCGCGGAAGAGTAAACACCTGGTAACCAGTGACGTGAAACTTTGGAGCTCGTTTGTACCTCTCGAGCATTTCTGTCAAGTGCGGATCCGCTTGACTGGGATTCAATTGTAGAAGGAAATCGCGAGGGCTCCCCGGAGGCTGAAGAACCTCGTGAACAGCAGGGATTATCGACTCACGCACCAGATTATCGAGATCGATTTTGGAAGCATTCGCCGGGGGTAAGTAAAGAACTGTGACGCCGCACGGGGCCAGCAGGGGATGGAGCAGTGGCATTCGCTCCTTCGCCTTGATCAGCCCTTGGCGCACCCTCTCCCGGAACTCCTTCGACTCTCCCTCTTTTACTGCCCTGGCACCAAAATCAACGCTCATGAAGGGCTGCTCGTAAACCGAGCGGGTCATTCTTGCTGTCGCGGCCATTATCGACTTGAACTCTGGGTGATTCCGCAACCGGCCGTAGCGCGGGCGCAGCAGCGACGCGATTGTGCGCAGTTCGAGACGTCGATCTGAGAGGACTGCTTGCTGAGCGTCACGTTTCCAGATCAGCTCCATTTTGTCCGCTTTCTCCTTACCGAAACGTTTCTCGTATTGCCGTTTGCGTTTTCGAAAATTCTGGTAATACTCAATTGAGGATTGGCGGCGCTCCTCTTCGAGCCGATCTTCTTCAAACTCAAAACCCGAGCCGACGTTTCCGTTAGCAATATCGATATAGAGCTCCAGGTCCTCAAAAAAATCACTAATCCGGCGTGCCCGGAG
>JASHOT010000378.1 GCA_030040965.1 Candidatus Sulfotelmatobacter sp.
CTCGACATGAAAGATGCCGGCTTTTTCGTTCCCGGCGACAAGCGTTCGCGCTTCGCCACCAACTACCGCGGCGACGACCAGGGACAAATCGTCGTCACCGCTGCCGGATCGCCTCCCAATGACTACACAACACAGCCGACTATTGCCTTCGGCGGAGGAGGATTGGTTTCGACCGCCGAAGACTACTATCACTTCGCGCAAATGCTCGGGAACGGCGGAGAGTTCGAGGGCAAGCGCATTCTGGCTCCCAGCACCGTGAAGCTGATGACCTCAAATCATCTGCCGGAGAATCTGCTCACCGGCGAATTCGGCATCGGCCAACACGTCATGCGCCCGGGCTTCGGATATGGATTCAACTGCGCCGTCGTATTTGATCCCGCGGAAGCCAATTCGCCCGTAGGCAAAGGCACATTCTTTTGGGACGGTGCCGCCGGAACGTGGTTCTGGGTCGATCCCACGAACGACATTGTTTTTGTGGCCATGATTCAGCGCATGACCAGCCCCGACAACCATCCGCTGCTGTATCGCAGTCACGCTGTGGTCTACGGAGCGTTGGCCGATCCGTCGAAATAGCGGCCCGATCGCCTAAGTCATAATTGTGACGCCCACATCAGGAAGGAATCCAACAAGTAAACATGGCCGCGGCGACCCGTCTATTCTGGGGTTTGCGCCGTGCGTAAAGCTTTTATATGCCCTTCAGGGCCCTCTGGAAACACATGTCGCACTTTCCGTGCATTTTTCTGTTGACTTCCACAGGGCACATGCCGCAGATTCGGTGCAGTTGGAACCTCTCCCCCAAGAGTTCTAGCTGGAGTAGCCCGCTCTGGCACTCCCACAACTCGATGGCCACGACTCTTGCCCCGGTCGATTCAAGGGAAGTCGTTCGTTGCGACCATTGCCTGCTGGTTCAGTTCCGCACCGTCAACAATAATTGCCGCCGCTGCCACGCGTCTCTGGACGAGGAGCCTGAGCCGGAGCCCATTCCGGTCGCCACCCCGATCCTGATGCCGGTGCCCGGCAACGGCCACGGACATCTGAATCTGGCAACGTCGATCCGCTCGCTGCGCCTGCGCAACGGCCTCAGCCAGCGCCAGCTTGCCGGGCGCATGGCGGTGCCGCGCACCTACGTTTCGAAGATCGAGAACGAGAAAGCCACGCCTACGCTGTCATCCCTGGAACGGCTGGCGCGCGCACTGGAGGTCACCGTGCCCGAACTGCTCAGCGGCGGAGAACGCAGCCGCCAGGAAGAGATCAACGAACTGATGAAGGATCAGTTCATCGCCGAGCTGCTGCCGTTCGTTTCGCAGCTGAACGGCATGCAGATGTCGAGCATCTTAACCCAGGTGCGCGACCTGACATTAAGACCGCGAAGGAGCGCGTAGCGGCAGGTTTCAAAGTTTCATAGCTTGAAGACGAATCGTTGGAGTGGCTGTTCGCAACCTCGAAACTTTGAAACCTTGTCACTTTGAAACCTGATTTCTGGGTGACCAAAGTTTGCAGATTTTGAAATTCACAGATTGTCTGGCGAGACGAGTCAAATAATCTGAAACTTCGCAGCGACGCTCCAACAATTTTTATCCGGGCAACCAGCCAACACTTGCCGGGACCATCCACTGGTCCCGGCTTTTTTTCTTCCCCGGACCATGTAGGAACAGCCGCCTCGGCTGTCCGGCGGAGCAAAGCTCCGCGGTTGAATCCTGAATACATCGACCGTCATCTATCCAGCATGAACCTGGAAGACGTTGGCAGTGTCTTTTCTGCTCTACCTGTAGCCTCCGCAACGGTGAATCAGCCCGGCCGCTGGGCCGAAGCGGAATCTGAACAGCGCTCGAACTCCACGCTTGACGCTTCTCTTCTCGATGCCTACTCCGCCGCCGTAACCAGCGCGGTCGAGCGCATCAGTCCGTCTGTCGTCCACATCGAAGTGCATCAAGCTTTGCCCGAGAAAAGCGCGCGCCGGACGCGACGCCCGGGCGAACCACGCGAGCGGGCTGGCTCGGGCTCCGGATTCGTCTTCACCCCCGATGGCCTGATTTTGACCAACAGCCACGTCGTGCATGACGCAGCCCGTATTGCCGTCACGACGACGGACGGAAGGCACATGGCCGCATCTCTCATTGGAGAAGATCCAGCTAGCGATCTGGCGGTCATTCGTGTCGACGAGCCTCATTTCGACGAACCCGGGCTGGTTGCAGCCGAACTGGGAGATTCGCAGCGCCTGCGCGTGGGCCAGATCGTTATTGCGATCGGCGCGCCCTACGGATTTCAGTCGACCGTAACGGCTGGCGTGGTCAGCGCGCTGGGACGGTCGCTGCGGTCGTATTCCGGGCGCCTGATCGACGACGTCATCCAGACCGATGCGGCGCTCAATCCCGGCAACTCGGGCGGGCCGCTGGTCGATTCCGTCGGTCGCGTGATCGGCGTGAACACGGCGACCATTCTGCCGGCGCAGGGAATCTGCTTTGCCATCGGCATCAACACGGCGAAGTTTGTGGCCAGCCGCCTGCTGCGCGACGGACGCATCCGGCGCGGCTTCATCGGCGTCTCGGCGCAGACCGTGCCCGTGCATCGCCGCCTGGTGCGCTTCTACGACTTGCCACAGGATATGGGAGCTATGGTGCTGTCAGTCGAAGACGCCAGCCCGGCCAAGCGCGCCGGTCTACGCGAAGGAGATATCATCGTCGCGCTCCAAGATCAGGAAAAAGACCATGAAAAGAGCCAGCCCGTCGCGGGCGTGGACGATCTGCATCGCCTGCTGACCGACGTGCGTGTGGGAGTAAGCAGCAATCTGACCGTGCTGCGTGATACCGAAAAGCTGGAGCTGAAAATCGTGCCGGAAGAAGCAAAGTAGCTTATGTGGCGCGGGCGCCCCCGCCCGCGAAAGGCCGGCGGCGACAGTAAACTAGAGGCTACACTCACGTTCCATGCGAGCGTCGCTGACGTGTTGCTACACGCGCTGGAATCGTTCCGTCTGCCAGAATCGCGGATCGCGGATTTTCATTTCACGGACAGGAGTGCCCGCGCCACACGCGCCACACGTGTCATGCGCCACACGTGTCATTGCCTTCCTGTCCCCACTGTGGTAGCCTCTTGGTGTGACCACTTTGCAACACAAAGTAGAAGCGCCTGCCGGGCTCGATAAGAAAGAAGCCGAGGTCTACCGCCATCTCGATCCGGCGCGGCTGCCGAAGCACATCGCCATCATCATGGACGGCAACGGACGCTGGGCCAAGCGCCGTCACATGCCGCGCGTGGCCGGCCATCGCGCCGGGGTCGCGGCCGTGCGCTCGACCGTCGAAACCGCCGCCCGCATCCACATCCCCGCGCTCACGCTTTATGCCTTCTCCGAAGAAAACTGGAAAAAGCGCCCTGCGACCGAAGTCTCGTTTCTGATGCGCCTGCTGAGCCGCTATCTCAAGGCTGAAGTTCCCACGCTCAACGAAAACAACATTCGCCTCGAATACATCGGCCGCCAGCACGAGCTTCCTGCCGACGTGCAGGAGCACATGGGCTGGGCGCGCGCGGCCACGGCGCACAACTCGGGCATGGTGCTCACGCTCGCGCTCAACTACAGTGCGCGCAGCGAACTGGTCGACGCCTTCCGCTCCATGGTTTATGCCGCCTCGCAAAATGGAGGAATCGATCATCTGCATATCGACGAAGAGGCCGTCAGCCGGCATCTTTACACACGCCATTTGCCCGATCCCGATCTTGTCGTGCGCACTTCGGGCGAAATGCGGTTGAGCAATTTCCTGCTGTGGCAACTGGCCTACGCCGAAATATATGTGACCCCGACGTTATGGCCGGATTTCCGCGGAGTACATCTGCTCGAAGGCATCTCTGAATTCCAGAAGCGCGACCGCCGCTATGGCGGCCTGAACCATTCCGACTCCGGAAACGGCAACGGCCACGGGCAAAACCTGTAACAGCAGACGCCGCCGGGGACGCTGAGGAAATTTGGTAATTTTGTAATCGGGTGATTTGGTAATTTAAAGAGCGTACAGTTCAGAACAAATTACAAAATTACCCGATTACCAAATTACAGTTCTTTCCCCCTCCCTTGCTCAAACGCATCGCGACCGCGGTCGTTCTCATTCCCATCGTGCTGGCGCTCGTTCTGCGTGCGCCGGTTTGGGCGCTGGCCATCGTGGTGGCAATCGTCACCCTGCTCACAATTCAGGAATTCCTAAAGCTCACCGAACCTTATGGCGTCGAACCGATGACGCTTCCCACCTACATTTTTGCAGTTTTATTTTTCATCGCGCTTGCCCTTAGCGGAGGGCAAAGCGCGCAGCTCTCCGCCCTGCAGTTCCTCATTCTGCTTGGATTCGCCGCCGCTCTGGCGCCATTTATCTTTCTCACGCGGGCCATGCGCGGAGAAGACCTGAAAAGCGGATACCCCTCTGCCGCGGCTTCGGTGTTCGCGTTCACCTACATCGCGTTGCCACTGGGCATGCTGGTCGAGCTTCGGCAAATGTGGGCGGGCGCGTTTTATCTGCTTTATCTGCTGTTTGTGGTCTGGGCGGGAGACATCTTCGCGTACTTCGTTGGAAAGTCGATGGGGCGCCATCTGCTGGCTCCGCGCATCAGCCCCCAAAAAACCTGGGAGGGCGCCATCGCCTCGC
>JASHOT010000379.1 GCA_030040965.1 Candidatus Sulfotelmatobacter sp.
CAAGCCAACACCGCCGGGAACGGCACCTACATTCCCAATCCCGCAAACCTTGACTACCTTCCCGGCCAGGCGGCCAACACGTCGGTAGCCGTCCCCAGTGCGGCGTCAGCCGGAGATCTTTTCGAGCAAGCCATCTCCGGATGCGACGAAACCACCGTCTATCAGTGCGGCGTGTCATCCTCGAGCGCCAGCACTCCGAACAACGTCGATCTGGCGGAGAATCCCTATCACCCCATCGGCGGCGGCGATACTGCCAATGGCATCACCGCCCTCATTCGCCAGGGAAATCCCTACAACTACACCTCGCCGGATGGCCAGGATTACTTCAACACTCCCGGCCAGTTCGGATCAACTCCCTATCAAATTCTGGCTGGCGCATCGAATCCCCTGGCCATTGCCAGCGGCAGCCCGATCAGCGCCAGCACTTCCATCGTCACCATCCCCATCTACGACTATGCCAACCTCATTAACAACCCAGGCGGCCTGAATCCCGTCACCGTCGTCGGATTTCTGCAGGTCTTCGTCAACTACGTCGACGAATACGGCAACGTCAACATCACCATTCTCAATGTCGCCGGATGCGGCAACGGAAGCAATGGAACGCCCGCCTCCCCGGTCACGGGCTCATCTCCCGTCCCGATTCGTTTGATAACCCCGCCGACCTCCTAATCCCGAGGGTCGACGTCGTTCCCTGAACCGAATCCACCGTCCGCATCATCTACAATAAGTTCATGGCCATTGCTCGACCGTCGACGGTCGAACTCATCCCGAACGCGATTCCGACAACCATGCAGGCCGCGGTCTATCGCGGCATCAACGAGGTTCGGCTCGAAACCGTTCCCGTCCCGCAAATCGGCGCCGGAGAACTCCTGGTTCGCGTTCACTCCTGCGGCGTCTGCGGCACCGACCTCAAGAAAATCTCCACCGGCTCGCATTCCGCGCCCCGCATCTTCGGACACGAAACCTCCGGCATCGTCGCCGCCGTCGGCGAAAACGCACGCAACTTTCACCCCGGCGATCGCGTGGTTGTCTTTCACCACATCCCTTGCCGCGATTGCTTCTACTGCCGCCACAAGACCTTCGCCCAATGCGCCACCTATAAGAAAGTCGGATGCACCGCCGGCTTTGAACCCTCCGGTGGAGGCTTCGCCGAATACGTTCGCGTGATGGATTGGATCGTCCAGCACGGCACCGTCCGCATCCCAGACGGCATCTCGTTCGAGCAGGCCTGTTTCCTGGAGCCCGTTAATACCTGCATGAAGGGAATCGAAGCCCTCAGCCTGCAGCCAGATGAGAGCGTCCTCACCATCGGACAGGGCCCGATCGGCATCATCCTCAGCGTGCTGGCCCGGCGGGCGGGGGCCCGCTTAATTACTTCCGATTTGCACGCCGAGAGGCTTAAAATATCTATAAGCTTCGGATTAGAGCATACAATTGATGCTTCGCAGGCGAATGTGGTGGAGCGTGTCCGTGCATTGACTGACGGACGCGGCGCCGACGCTGTTATTTTGGCTGTCGGCGGCAACACGCTGATTCGTACCGCGATGGATGCGGCCCGTCCCGGGGGACGGATTCTGTTGTTTGCGCAGACTCAGCACGGGGAGGCCGTCATCGATCCTGCAGCCATTTGCGTCGACGAAAAAACTTTGGTCGGTTCCTACAGTGCCTCCGTCGACCTGCAGAACGAATCCGTTCGCTTTGTTATGGGTGACGGCACGAAGCCGCGTGAGATGGATCTGGAAAGGCTGGTCAGCCACCGCTTCCCGCTCGCTGAGAGCGCGCGAGCTCTGGATCTTGCAGCTCATCCCCAGCCATCTTCCATGAAGATTGTGATTCAGCCCGGCAGCGCCTGGGCTGGTTAGGATTGGGAAGGGCACGAGTTCACTCGTGCCGCAGGTTAATTGCCGCAGGGGCTCAGTCCCCGTGGACAGGTCCGCAAAGGAACTCGCAGTGAATGGAAAAATGACAGCCGCCGTCCTCTACGGCAAAGAAGATCTCAAGATCGAAAAAGTTCCCATCCCCCGCGTTGGCGAAGGCGAAGTCCTCGTCAAAGTTCAGGTCGCTCTTACCTGCGGCACCGATCTCAAGGTATATCAGCGCGGCTATCACGCCCGCATGATCGTTCCTCCCGCTCTGTTCGGACACGAACTCGCCGGCGTCATCGAAGAAGTCGGCGCCGGTGTAAACGCGTTCAAAAAAGGCATGCGCGTCGTTGCCCTCAACTCCGCCCCCTGCCAGATGTGCTTTTACTGCTCCAAGCATCAGGAAAATCTCTGCGAAGATCTCCTCTTCAACAATGGAGCCTACGCCGAATATATTCGCGTTCCGCGCCGCATTGTCGAAGCCAACATGCTCATCATCCCTCCCAACGTGAGCTTTGAAGACGCCGCCATGACCGAGCCTCTGGCCTGCGTGCTTCGCGGCCTGCACGAAACCGGCGTTGAAATCGGCGACACCGTCACCATCCTCGGCGGAGGTCCCATCGGCCTCATGTTCGTGCAAGTCGCCCGCGCCATCGGTTGCAACGTCATCTCGGTGGTCAAGCGCGACGCGCAAGTCGAGGCCGCCAAGCAGATGGGCGCCCACGAAATCGTGCAGACTACGAAAGTCACTGACGTCGTCGAGGCGGTTCGCGCTCTTTCTCCGCAAAAGCGCGGATGCGACGTTGTCATTGAAGCCGTCGGCAAGCCGGAAGCCTGGGAGTGGGCCGTCGACATGGTTCGCAAAGGCGGCACGGTGAATTTCTTCGGCGGATGCGCCAGCGGAACCAAAGTGCAGCTCGATACCAACCGCCTGCACTACTCCGAAATGACGCTCAAGGCCACCTTCCATCACACACCGGAAACCGTGCGCCGCGCCTTCGGTCTCATCGCGGCTAAGAAAATTCGTCCGACCGATTACATCACCGGGGAGGCGCCTCTGTCGCGCCTGCAGCAGGTTCTCCGCCACATGCTCAATCGTGGCAGCGACATTAAAACCGCGATCATCCCCGGCCACTGAGACAAACGGAGGTTAGGCGAATGATCCTGCCGGGAGCAGCTCAAACGGTCACCCTGACTCCGCGCTCCTGGATGGATGTGTTGAAGCTTGCGTCCTTCAACTATTTCGCGTGGTTGGCGGTTTTCATCGTCCTTGCCGGTCTGTGGCTTCTGTTCCGATGGCAAGGCTGGACGAGAGCAGCGGCAGCGCTGGCGATTCTGGCTGGAATGACTTTACTCTTGATGGTTTTGAAAGACATAAAAAGAGAAGTCCCAGGCATCCGCACAGAACCAGCGCTCTCAGGCCTGAAAAGCGATTCGCACGACACGCTATGCCGGGCCCTGGCAGCACAAACGATCGAATGACCGAAACGCTCAAATCCGCTCTAAAACGATGGCGTGAGAACTACGTTCCAAGTCTTTTGCTCTCTGCCCTCGCCAAACCACTATGGTTCGCCTGCCATCAACTCGGCAACCAGTTGCAAACCAAGGTTGTGAGAAACGGCGTCACCATCCAGCTTCCCAATGGCAAGAAAATGACGATCGGCCGCGACGCTGGAATCGGCCTGGCATCGCTCCTTTTCTGGCGTGGGCTTGATGGTTACGAGCCCGAGACTTCTGCGGCGCTTCGCTACTTTTTCGCGCGCTCATCGACGTTCCTCGATGTTGGCGCCAACTGCGGCTTCTATTCGATTCTCGCGGCCTTGTGGAATCCCGCAATCAAAGTCATCGCCTTCGAACCTTTCCAGCCCATCTACGAACGGCTGAGTAAAAATGTTGACCTGAACCATCTCGACACTCGCATTCTCTGCGAAAACATTGCCCTTTCCAGCCGATCCGGCTCCGCCAGCTTCAACATTCCGCCGGCGGAAGGAACTGATTTCGCCACCACCGGCACTCTCGCGACCAATAGCTGGCAGGTCCGCAAGAGTTCGCCCACCGTTCAGGTCGAAACTATTCGCTTTGATGAATACGAACAGCGTCATCCCATGCACGTCGATCTCATCAAGATCGATGTCGAAGACTTTGAAGCCGATGTCCTCGAGGGCATGTCTGCCACGATCCAGCGTGACCGGCCGTTCATCATCTGCGAAATTCTCGAGCGCAGTGGAGAGCACAGCAATGAGCGGACCCGCGCCATCATCCGCGAACTGAATTACACGCCGTATTGGATTACGCGCTCCGGCTACGTCCGGGTGTCACGCTTCGACTTTCGCCGCAAGGATTCGCAGGATTTTATTTTGTCGCCTGTTTCCACGAACCACGAAATTATCGACGACCTTAGTCTCCTCTTTGACGCCAGATCGGAAAACAGGAAAAACAATCTTTACGCTATCGATGCAGAGGAGAAGCGCCTGCGCGGTCCGGCGGTCGCTTCGAGTTGACCTGAGGAAAAATTGAACGAACGAAATACGAACAGGAATCGTCGTTAACTTCATGCCTTCAATCGGCACCGTCAATACGCGTCTTCTTCACGGCTGGGGCCGGCTACCGTCTCACTACGCGATTCCCGGCGCTGCGCCCTCGCTCGCCGACGCGCAACAATATTGCGCCAATCTCGCCCGCACCCATTACGAAAATTTCTCCGTCGCCACCTGGTTCTTGCCCAAGCGTCTTCGCCAGCATTTTTTCAACGTCTACGCCTATTGCCGCATCTCCGACGATCTCGGCGATGAAGTCGGCGACGCTTCCGCCTCGCTTGCCCTTCTCGATCAGTGGCAACTCGAGCTCGACGCCTGCTACTCGGCATCTCCCAAACATCCTGTTTTCGTCGCGCTGGCCGAAACCGTTCGCCAGTTCGACATCCCCAAGCACGAATTCTCCGATCTCCTCACCGCCTTCCGCCAGGATCAGACCGTCACCCGCTTTGAAACTTTCTCCGACGTTCTCGCCTACTGCCGCTACTCGGCCAATCCCGTCGGTCATCTTGTTCTCTATCTCTGTGGATACCGCGATTCCGACCGCCAGCAACTCTCGGATTTCACCTGCACCGCGCTGCAGCTCGCCAACTTCTGGCAAGATGTCACGCGCGACTACGCCAAGGGCCGCATCTATCTTCCACTCGAAAGCCTGCGCAGCTTCGGCGTCAGCGAAGACGACATCCTTTGCCGCCGCAACACGCCCGCGTTCTGCTCCATGATGCAGTTCGAAGTCGAGCGCGCTCACGACTGGTTCCGTCGCGGGTTGCCACTGGTTTCGAAAGTCGATCGCGAACTTGCCATCGATCTCGAACTCTTCACTCGCGGAGGCCAGGAAATTCTGCGCGCCATCGAGAAGCAGGACTACGCCGTCCTCGGCCATCGTCCCGTCATCTCCAAACCGCGCAAACTTTCTCTCGTCGCCCGCGCCG
>JASHOT010000380.1 GCA_030040965.1 Candidatus Sulfotelmatobacter sp.
TGCTCTCCTATTTTACAGTCCGAGAACCGGGTGTCAAACCATCTGCCGGGTAGTGGGCCTTCAGAATAGCCCACTACCATCTACCGTCTGTGCTCGTCCGAACCAGATTCCGTCCTCATTTTTACGAAATCTTTATTGTTTCCCTATGCCTTCTTTCCGTCGTCTCGTGTAAACCATGGCAATTCCGGTTCCTCTTCCTGTTCTCGGGGAGAATCGTTGCCGGCGGAGGCTCAACATGTCGCATCCGAAACGTTCCACCATCGCTCTCGTCAGCGTCGCGCTGGGCGTCTTCGCCTTTGCGCAAAAGGCCTCCGCGCCCAAAGCTCAGGACAAACTCGCCATGGGCGAAAAGGAAATCGAACAGCTTCTGCCGCTGATGGACGCCGACAAAGACGGCAAAGTTTCGCGGCAGGAATTTATGGCCTTTATGCAAGCCGAGTTCGAGCGGTTGGATAAAGACAAAAGCGGCAAGCTCGACATCAAGCAACTCACTCAATCAAAGACACCGAGCAGCCAGTTTGGCAAAACCGGCAAGTAGCGTACACGCGAGCGCGCCTTCTTAACCAGGAAACAGACTTGCGCTCGGTTCCGCGTCGCCCGTTGGAGGATTATCGAACAGTGCCATCTCCTCCGGAGTCGGCACGTCAATCATCTTCGACCATCGGGATAGCATCTCGCGATCGATGGGCGGATCCTCCATCCCTCGGCGTTGAATCCGCTCCAAAAGAGCATCCACGGAAGCGGATAGGTAGTGCAGTTCGACTTTCGCGCCCAGATCTCGTGCTCGAATCCGCAGAGCATCGCGTTCGGACCGGCCCCATGTGCCCCACTCGATGATTACGCTCATACCGCGCGCAAGAAGCTCCTGGCCAAGCCTCCACTGCAGGCGCTCGATCTCGGCGCGTTTCTCTTCGCTCCAAAGATCGATCGAAAGAGCCTCCATCCATTCGTCAGCCGAAAATCGAACCGCTCCGAGTTTGCCTTCCAGAGTCCGTGCAAGTGTTGTCTTGCCCGCTCCTGGCAAGCCGCACACGATGATTAACCTCGGAGGATTGCCGGGTTTTTGCATAAGCGGTCATCCGTCGCTCGACTCTACTCCAGCTTCGCGTTCATCGTAATCTTGGCATTCAGAACCTTGGACACCGGGCATCCCTTCTCTGCTGCCTCGGCGTATTTCTGGAACGTCGCCGCATCGGCACCCGGAACCTTCCCTACCACGTCGATGTGGCTGGCCGTGATGGTCCATCCCGAATCCAGCTTCTCCATCGTCAGCGTGATATTTGTAGAGATGCTCTCCGGCGTCAGATTCGCTCCCCCCAGCTGAGCTGACAACGCCATGGAAAAACATCCGGCATGCGCCGCCGCGATCAATTCCTCCGGATTCGTTCCCGGACCATTCTCAAACCGCGAGGTAAACGAATACTGTGAATTGTTCAACACACCGCCGGGAGCCGAAATCGTCCCTTTTCCGTCCTTGAGTCCGCCCTTCCACACTGCGCTGGCCTTGCGTTGCATGATCTTCTCCTTGCATGATTTTTGATGATTTCGACAAACGCCTAACTATTGTAGACGCACTATATTCCTCGGTGCCAACAGGCGTGAGTCGTTGCAAAACTGGAGATCGTCGATTCTAGATTGCAGATTTTAGGTTGTGGTCGATTTCTTTGCCCGGTAAGAAGAAGCAGATTGCGGCTTGGCAGTTTTGCAATCTGAAATAGAATCGCAAACCTGCAATCTAATAGAAGTCCGAACAACTCAGATAGAAACCGCACTGCGGACACTTCAATTTGCACCGGCTCTCTTTCAACTTCATCGAACAGTTCGGGCAGTATTGACCCGGATCTTGATGAATTCGATCATCTTGAACTCGACCGCTTTGAACCCGATCGACCGATCGCGCTCCCGCCCCATGTCCGCGTTCGTCCAACTGCACCGATGCCTGTTTCTGACGCACGGCTTCCGATCTTATTCCAGCCTCACTGTGCGGCAAGTCCAGAACTCGATTCCTAGGCCGCCCGGTCGGTGGCCTCGGCCATCGTGCGGCTCCAGCACTCGGCCACGAGCAGCCAGGCTCCCAATCGGCGCCACACTTTTACGTACTTGCCGCGTTCGGGAATGACCGATCCATCCGCCTGGCGCACGATGACCGTGAACCGCCCGAGTTCCATGGCCATGTCACCGGAGTGATCGATGCGCGTCGTCTCCAGACGCAGATCGCCGTATCCAGCTTCGCCCATCAGCCGGAGCACGCGTTCCACGGCTTTTTGCCCGTAGGCCGCTTCCAGGCGCGGAGCCATCAGGACGCCGTCGTGCGCAAACATCAACGCCGCCTGATCGTAATTCCCAGTGTTGAAAGAGGTTGCAAAATCCTGAGTGAGGTCGCGCAGCTGCGACTCCACGTCCCGAAACGGACGCATGTCCGTCTGGGTACTCGAATAAGGCCGGTACATCCACTACCTCCTGGGGGAAGGCAAACGGCTGGTCGCTCGGCCAGGAGCTGATCAGCCGCGAAAAACTCGCTCATTTTAACGTAAAATTGCGCTGATGAAAAAAGAAAAGTTTTCCTCGCGCGATGGAAATTTTCCCCATGGAAAAATTCATCTCGCGCAAATCATTTCTTATCTTGTCTTTTCTTTCTTATCGTTCGAAAGGAGCCGAGCGCCGGCCCATGTGCAAAAGTCGAGAATCCTCCAGGGCGGCGCTCACCGGTCGCTTTCCCGGTTCCTCTGTGATTCGCTCCTGGATTTGGCGCTTCACTCGTTCCATCAGCACGATTAACCGCTTCGACTCATGGTCCCTCTCTGCCTGCTCACACATTTTCTGGAAATCCTGCGGGGCATAGCTGACACGATTCGTCATGGGGGATCAGTCCTCAGCGTTGGCGTAAGGCTTTTTAAAGAAGGCCCAGTCTACCCCATTCTGAGGGTTCTGCCCACCCCTAAAAGACTCTAGAGGTTTCTCCTGATGTCAAGGGTGCAAGAAGATTTCGCAGGGGGCCAAAGCTGAGAAGAATTTAAAGGCAAGCCCTGTAGCTCAGGACTCGCGAAGCGACTACATAAATCCCACGCTGGGGTGCACGTTGCGCCGGTCGCTACAACCTCTTGGCATCTTGCGCTCGCCTGCTGCCGATACGAGGAGACTTCCTGCGCCCGGCACGCGCCCGGGTCCTGAATCTATTCCGTTTTCCAAGAGGATCGGCACATAAATATCCTCAAAGATCTGCCGCGGGGCAATGCTGATCACGCCATCGGACGATTCCACAAGATAATCGCCCTTGCGTCCCGAATGCTGCCTTCCCAGCGGATCGATAAAACTGAGGTTTGAACTGAGTTGTTTGGCCTTTACCAAAAAGCGAGTACGGTAGGTTTTCCATTCCGCGGATTTCATGGCGCGCTGCCCCAAACACTTTCGTTGTAGAAACTTTTCTCGATCAGCGAAGCCCGGCTTCTGACCGGCTCAACGCGGCTGGTAATGATCGCCCGGTTTCGTGGGTTTGCGAGTCAGACTCTACGAGCGAATGGCGCGCGGGTCAATTCAATATTTTTGGTGCACATGAGGAAAACCGCGGGCGCAAGATTTTGACAGTTGCCGGCGTCAACCACACCTTCGCGATTCACCCCCAACCCGCATGCCAGAGCGACTTTTCCCGGCACGCCAGGGTCTCGGCAGAACTCCTTCCTGTCGCGCCGCGGATTCTCCACAGCCCATACACAGGAAATGCAGAAACCGCTCTCAGCGATTGCCTGCCAGCGGCGCGCCCGCCGCATCGTGCGCGAAAAACCATCCGATCAGCCGCTGCTCAAATCCAGAGCGATCGGCGCTGATCGCTCCACAATGGTCCGCGCCTTCCACCTCCCATAGCTGAACCTTCGCGGTTTGGATTCCTGCCTTCCCGGTGCGGGCCAGAATCATCCGCGAGTGCCGCACCGGAATATTGCTGTCCACTTTTCCGTGAATCAGAAGCACCGGCACCGTCGTCCGCGCGACCGTATCTTCTGGCGCCGCGTCTTCCAGATTCAGCCCGTACTTCCAGCGCGCACGCAAAAGACCCACTTCCACCACAGGCCGGAACAGCGTTTTCCCCATCCACGGGCCCAAATGAAACGGCTGTCCCATGCGGTCATATGCGATCTCGCGGAAACTTGCGAATGGAGACTCGGCCGCGACCGCGCAAAAAGGAACATTCACCCCCAAAGATTCAAGCAGTTGTGCCGCGCCCATCGACTCGCCAAATCCGAACACGCACCGCGGATGATCCTTCGCCTCCAGCAGTTCCGTCCACTGACGAATGTCGTCGCGTTCCCGCAATCCAAACGTCGCCAGTTCGCCTCCGCTGACTCCATGCGCGCGCGCATCCGGCATAAGCACGGTGAATCCGTCCGCCACCAGAACCTGCGCATAGCCGATCATGCCCATCCGGTTGTCGCCCAGGCCATGAAGCAAAATCACATCGTCGCCATTCCCGCGCCGCGGGCGCAGCCGCCATGCATGCAACACAATCCCGTCTTCCGTTGTCACCGACTCATTTTCCATCTCGGCGTTCAGATTGCGCGCCGACTCCCGCGCCAGCTCAATTTCATTTTCGGTGAGCGGCCTCCGCGCAGGGCGCAAGCCCACACTGGCCAGAAAGATTCCGCCGATCGTGCAGAAAGCCGCGTACAGCAAAACCCCAAGTATGGCCCGCCGGATTTTGCGGTTTCGCGTCACGCCATTCTCCTCGAGGATTTCCCTCACTAGAGATACGCAAATCGCGTCGGTCCGGTTCAGCACAATTCTCCCCTGAATGCCGAAGGCATTGGAGCAAAGGGTAAAGAGCAAGACAAAAAAAGCCCCTGCTTACGCAAGGGCCTTTGCCATTCAGAGCAAATCAGTTTGTCATCGCGCCAGCGCTGGCTCGTGCGCTTCCTTGCCTGCTTTCAGCGCCGCGTAGCGATGGTTGATCTCATCCCAGTTCACCACGTTCCACCACGCCGCCAGATATTCCGGCCGCCGGTTGTTGTATTTCAGGTAGTAGGCGTGCTCCCACACGTCGTTGCCGAGAATCGGATACAGTCCCTGCGAGATGGGATTGTCCTGGTTCGGCGTCGTGATAATCTGCACGTCGCCATTCGGCTTGCCCGCCAGCCAAACCCATCCCGAGCCGAATTGCTTCGTGCCGGCGTCGTTGAACTTGGCCTGAAAATCCTTGAAGTTGCCGAACGTCTTGGTGATCACCTCCGCGATCGGCCCCGAGGGATCTCCTCCGCCTTTCGGCTTCATGATCTTCCAGAACATCGTGTGATTCACATGTCCGCCGGCGTTATTGCGAACCGCGCCGCGAATGTCCTCCGGAATCGCGTTCAGATCGCGAATCAGATCTTCCGCCGACTTGTCCGCCAGATTGGGATGTTTTTCCAACGCCGTGTTCAGATTTTTCACGTACGCACCGTGGTGCATGTCGTGATGCAGAGTCATCGTCTGCTTGTCGATGGTCGGTTCCAGCGCGTCATAGGCATAAGGTAAAGGGGGTACTTGATGGGCCATGATTTCTCCTCCAGAATTTCAGATGACAGGAAGCAGCTTTCCGATGCGTCTGAATACAAGGATTATATCTCCAAGACAGCGGACAATGCTTAGCGCCAGCGCCGAAGGACGTATGCATTTTTCTGTGCCCCTCCGTGGTGAACATGGCGTTGGGACTGAGCAGCGCGCCGGTGCCAAAAGCAATCCTAAATCTCACTTCCGCCCCAGCAGCCTGATTCTCGACGTAAATGCCCGGCCCAGGCATGCGCTGAACGTTGGCACCGGATGCCCCGCCGCCGGATCAATCACGCTGTTCACCACATAGGGATCGCATCGTCCCGTGATGTTATCGAACCCGCCGCGCAGCGCCAGATAATATCCGAGAAAATGGAATTTTTTTTCCAGTTGCAGATTGAGCGCGAAATATCGTGGAAAGCGATACGCATCCGCCGGCCCCTCCAATTCATCCTGCGGAGTAAGCGCGCTATAAGCGAATCCTGTTCGTGCCTCCATCGAATAGGCGACTTCTGTCGTATGCAGAATCGGCAATTTGAAAAACGGCAAATATCCCCACGATAAAAAACGGTTTGGCGTGTCCCACGGATACACGCCCGCCTGTTGCCCGCTCAGAATCGGGCCGTCGACATTGAAATCCAGCACCTCGTTCGATCGGGTTCGCGAGCGCGTGTACGAGCCCATGATGGAGTAGGTTTCGCGGAAATTGTGCCGCAGCGCGATCTGCAGCGCGTCATAGCGGTCGTCGCGCGTGTTCTCAAGGATGAAATCGCCCTGCTCGGCAGGATTCACCGTGTTGTAAACCAATCCGCGCGTGCCGCGGTTCTCCATGAACTCGGCTTTCAGATAAATCGCTTGCGGAAGTTTTCTCTCCAGCGCGAGGCTCCAGTTCAAGAATCGCGGCACTTCGAGCGTGCCTGTGTCCGCGCTGAACGTTGTCGCGATGGGCCCCGTCGTCACCACGCAGTCCGCCGTGCACGTCGGACTCGGAATCGAAAAGAACAGATCCTCCCGCGTTCCGGCGTACGGCCGTGCGACGAGGAAAATCGGCGTCGCCTCATACACCAATCCGATGCCAGCGGAAATTTTCGTCGTCGCCGCATTACTGAACACGTATGTTCCCGCCAGCCGCGGAGCAACTTCCGCATGCCGCACGATCTCACCCCAATCCAGCCGCACGCCCGGCTCGACCAGCAGCCGGTTGGTCACGCTCCAGCGATCTTCCGCATAACCGGTCACTTCGGCGTTGTAAGTCTCATGCAGCGGAGCTGGTCCGAACGTCGAATACCGCGTGCAGGGAAAACTCGCGTTTTGCGTAGCCGTCAGGCACTCGTCCGCTGACGTCAACACATTGCTGCCGCTCAAGAATGAAATCGGCTGCCGCTCGAATTCCGCGTTGTAATCGATGCGGTCCAGGTCGACGCCGAATTTGAAATCATGCCGCCCCTTCCATTCATGCGACGGCAAAAACACGTTTGCAATTGCCTGCCAGCGCCGCGCGTGGGTTTCATCGGTAAGGTAATAACTTCCGCCAGTCGTCGCGGTCACCGTCGGGCTGCCGGCGTTCAGAAAGTAGGGCAGTGTGCCATACGGCGTCATCTGCAGGTTGTACTCGTCAACCGCGAATCCAGCCTCGAACAATTCGCCGCCCTTGAAATAATGCTGATCCTTCACACTTCCCACGTACGCCGATTCCACATCCTTCGGCGTCGACAGTTGCGGATTCAGCGGCGACAGCCCGTCATACTCATCATGCAGATAATTCACCAGAAAATTCGCGGTCAGAATATTCCGGCTGGTCACATTCGTCTGCAACTTGACCAGGTTGCCGATGCGCAGCAGATGATCGTTATCCTGTCCCACCGGCAGCTGAGTATAGATGGTGTTGTCGTACTCGCCGTCGAGCGCGTCATAGAACCAGATTTTTCCCTTCTCGATCGGCCCGGAAAATGTCAATCGCGGCAGGAACTGATCGAATCGCAGACCATGCTTATCCTGCACTGAGGGAATGAAGTCCGTCGCGAGGAAACGATAGTGGTCATCTCCAATTCCCGTATTCAGCGCCAGTGTTCCACCCGGTCCCTTCCCATCTTCGGCTGGCTCACGCGCGGGCTCGACCTGAATCGAACGGAACGCATCCGTACTCACGCGCACCAGCAATTGTCCATTCGCCGGCTGCGTCACATTGAATCCGTCGAGCAGAGTCACCGTCTCGTACGTTTCCGCGCCCGCCACGTGCGGCTGCCCCGACTGGTCCTGCACCACGCCCGGAATAAAGTTCAGCGCATTGCGGTAATCATTGGTCGCCGGATAAACCATGTCGATCACGTCCAGCCCGCTGATTTCTTCCTTCGCGGCAATTTGTCCCGGATCAATTGCCGGGGGCGATTCCTGCACGTTCACCACTTCGCGGAACTCCTTCAGCCGCGTGATCGAAACATCGATCATCGCTCCGGGCGCAATCTGCACATTCGTCTGGGTGAGGGCGTAGAAACCTTCTTTCTCCACACGCAACTCATACGTACCCACCGCCAGCGATGGAAACGCACACCGCCCGGTAAAGTCGGTTTCGCATTGCGCGGACGTTCCCGCCGCGCTTCTTAGCTGCACCCGCGCCGACCGCACTGCCACTCCGTTTTCATCACTGACGACGATCGCAGCCTGCGGCGCTGCCTGCCCGGATGCTCTGCTCGCGGCGAACACAACTGCCAACGCTAAAGTGGTAAGAAACGCGCCTTGCGCACATGGAAGACCACGCCTGAATTGGAAACGAAGCAATGTCAAGATGGATTTGCCGCCGGGAACAATTCTACGGTGGGATGCTTCGTCGAAGTCAGCCGTTGGTTTGATTCCTCAGAGGAGACGGTTTGATCTAATCTAAAACGCGGAGATTGAAAAAGCTGGGCAGATGTAAAACCTGAAAGTTCAAGACGGTGCTGAAATGATTCCCCTGATTGTGCTGGTTGTTTCCTTTGTCGCCCTGCGCGTTGTCGGATTTTTCGGCGTCGGCCCCCTCAATCATTGGGAGACCGCTCTTCGCATCGCCCTCTTTCTGATGTTTCTGGTCACCGCTTCCGCTCATTGGGGAAAAGGCCGGCCGGATCTGATTCGCATGGTGCCACCGGTTTTTCCCCAACCGGCGCTGCTCGTCACCCTCACGGGCATACTCGAAATTCTCGGCGCTATTGGACTGCTTGTCCCTGTGGCCGCGCGGCTGGCTGCGCTCTGCCTCGCGTTACTTCTGGTAGCCTTGTTTCCCGCCAATATTCGCGCCGCGCGGGAGCACCTGACGATCCGCGGGCGTCCGACACCAAACCTTCCGGTTCGCGGAGCAATCCAGATCATTTTCCTGGCAGCGCTCATCGCCGTAGCTGCAAGTCCTCGCTAATTTTTGGGATTTAGTCCGAAATCATCCGAATTCGAATCCTTGCCCCAGAATCGTGGCGCGCACCGTCACTCGAATCGTCAAAGATTCTTACTGACGCGATGCCAGATACTGGCACACCCGCCGCACCGTGTCCCGCTGCGACTCGTTCATGGTGAGGAATTCAAACCCGTAGCGCAATCCCTGGCAGAACCGCACTATCGCCCGCACTTTAATCGGGTACGGTGTCAATGGCAGAGGGATCTCCAGCGTCACAATTTCGCCCGTCGTCAGATTTCCCGTCAGCGTTGCCCCGATCCCATCCTGCCCGATCTCCGTCGACCGGCCCCAGCAGCTTTTAAACTCGCCATCCTGGAACATCTTGACCTGCACCCGCGCGTCCAGGGTAAATCGCGGATACCTCCGCTTTAGGGCAAACCGGTCCGCCGAACTTTTCGTTGAATCCCCGGCTGTAGCGGCAGCCGCCCGCGCCTTTTTCTCTTCTTTTGCTTTTGCCATAGCACTTAAATCGGTGCGATCCGGTACGCGCTGCATAATCCAAAGTGTCGGTTTCTTAAAAGTCTCTCAGCGTTCCTCGCGATCGTTGTGGTTCGAGGCTTGCCTCAAAGACCAGATGAATTCCGCTAATTCCCATGCAGCACATAACCCGGCTCGAGAGGCAGCTTGCCCGCCACCTTTACCACCGCCACGCTGCTATTGATGGCATACACGTCCACGACTCCCACGGCTCCCGGAATCGATGCCACCTTATTCACCAGGTCCTCATCCGAACTCACGACCAGAATCGCCGGATGATTCGTCCGGCCATGATTCGCCGTATTGATCAGTTCCGTCACCTGCGCCTCCGGCATTTCATAAACCTTTTCCAGAAACATCTTCATCGCCGGCACCGACGGTGCCCGCATAACAAACGTCGATGGCTTGCCGTCCGGCCACCGCCCCGTCTGCCCTTTACTCAGTTTCACCAACTCCGCCAGAGTCATGCCGGTGTCTTTATTGATGGAATTCGCCTTATTCGACACGATCGCCAGATCGCGCGCCGCCGCCAGCCCCACGCTGCCCATCACCATGATTAAGACGCTTACCAGTTTCCGCTGAAACACACGCTCTCCCGCCGGGCAGATTCACCCCTAAGCCGATTCTCATCCAACTCACTCTCATCTCAAAGGTAACTAAGGTCATCTGCCGGCCCGGGCTTCAGATTTTTCGACGCTGGCAACGTTTCAAACTTACAAAGTCCTCGTTCTTTGAAACCTGAAACTTGAAACTTGAAACCTTCCCTCCACGAACCGCGTATCCTACCCTGAGACAAAGTTATGTTCTGCAACCGCTGCGGGGCCGAACTCGAACCGAACTCGACCGCCTGTCCCCGCTGCGGACGTCGTCTCGGCGACCCGGTCAGCGCCGTCGCCCACTCCCGGCTGCAATCGCACCTTCACACGCTCGGCATTCTCTGGATCGTCCTCGGCGCTCTCTTCCTCATTCCGGCGGTTCTTTTGCTCTTCTTTGGCAGCAGCGTTCATTTCGTGATTCATCGCCAGGAGCCTTTTGCCGCCTTCATACCGCTGATCGCCTCATTCATCGGAGCGACCCTCCTCATCCTTGCCGCCGGAGGCATCTGCGTCGGCATGGGCCTGATTCAGCGGCGTCCCTGGGCTCGCGTCTGTGCCATCATCCTTGGCGTGCTCGCCCTGTTTCATCCCATTTTGGGAACCGCCCTCGGCATTTACACTCTCTGGGTCCTGCTCGCCGACGAAGACGGCCACGAATACCTTTATCTCTCCCGCGCCACATAAGCTTCAGGTAGAACCGCTAGCTTAGGGATGTCATTCCGAACCGGCGCGAAGCGGCGGTGAGGAACCTGCTTTTGCCTGAGTCGTCACTGCGGCAGCATTTTTCCTTCGCCATCCACAGAAATCCGCACTTTCGCACAGCCCATCAACCATTCCGACCGCCTTTTCTGTTGCGCCCAAACGGGATTCCGTCCCACACTTGTTCTCTCATCTCGCAACCTCGTCCCCGAAACTTGGCAACCGCGAACGATGAAAGTCGCTTTCATGTGGAAAAACGCACCCGGAACCCGGCATCTAGGCCGTCATTGCTAGGGATACAACATATAGTGTTTCCCTCTTGACAGGCACTATTTGAGGGAGTAACTTTGCAATCCCAGAGCAACCAAATTTTCGCCTCACGGGAATGGGGCGAAAACGTAAGGCGCAAGCAATATAGGAGCGGTTTGGCCCCAGGCCAGAGGTGACTTGGAGTCGGCCGCAAGGCAACAAAGGCGCTGGGTTTCAGAGGTGTTTGTCCTCGGATCCGTGAGCTCGGCGCCAGCAGCCTTCCGGGACTCCAACCCGGCTCGTCGGCAGCCCCAGTGCCGGCAGCCAGAAGGGGCGGTCTCATTGGAATCCCGGGCTGGAAGCCGGTAGGTAGTGCGGTGGCCGTACCCCGACCCTCCCCTCGGGGCGCGTTAACAACTGAAAAGCAGATGTGAACCAGGCTGCTGCGTCACCCTAAGCGCGATAGCCTAAAGAGATGTTTTTCGCATTTTTCGGAATGCCCCGGAAGGGGCGAAAGAAACACGAGGCCGGACAGACCCCCGACCTCAATATGCAGGAGCCCGCAATGGAATCTTTAACTCGTCTGGTCACCGAATCTCTGGCCCGCCACGGATTCGACCGTCCCTTGGACTATCGTCGGCTCCACTGGTCCCACTGGTTCCGATGCGAGTCCCCTCACAGCTTGCTGGCCGTTCCTAGCAAACCAGGCGTCTTCGCTATCGCTGAGGAAATCGCTGACTTTGCCCCGAAAGGTGCTCTTGTGGGGACAATCGCGGCAGGAACAACCGTGGAAGAGCGGCGCTTTAGCGCCGCGTGCAGTGCTCCTAAGGAACCCACGGCTTTAGCCGCTGAGGTGTCAGCGCCTCGCCGACTCCTCGCCGTCACCCAATTCTTCGACACCGACGACATGGCCTTCACCTTGGACCGCATGCTAACTCGCACCAACCCGATGCGTACTCGCCTGGCTTCCGGACGCTACTTCGTCCGCTTCGTCGCCATCGACGACGAATCCCAGCGCCGCTCCATCGCCGGAGCCCTGAACCAGTGGATCTCGAATGCAAGCGAAAAAGCTTCCGGCATCGGGGCTCACTTTGCCAGCTCGCTGGAGATTGCCGAAGCCCATATAGGGGGGGAGCCACACCCTGCTAAAGAAGCTCGCATGACGCAAGCGGAGCAAGGAGATTCGACCGTGGCCGTCACGCCTCTCGACTCGGGCGCAAATTCCAATATTCACTGTCCGTCCCCACTCCCCTCCGGCTTCTGAGCCGGAGATGGCTTGTGTGGGACCGGACCTCTGGTCGTGCCGAGCTCAGCTCGACTTGATCTTTTAAATTGACCCAGTTTCACCCGATCCGCCGCCGCTGGCCCGCGTCGAATCGGCGTAACTAGAATCTAATTAGGAGAGCCCCTGATGGCTGAAATCAAGATGGCAGAAACTACCAAATCCCCTACCGCTTCTCAGCTCGCCGCCCCGTCCAAACCCGCTTCCGAGTCTCAGAAAACATCTGCCTCCGAGGTTTCCAAAGGTTCCGAGTTTCAGAAGAAGAAATCTCCCGGCCTCGCCTTCCGCCGCCTCTTCACCAAGCCCGGCGTCTCTCCTTACTCCGAGGTCGAGTGGGAGCTGCGCACCGCTCAGATTACCGACGCCCAGGGCAACGTCATCTTCGAGCAGAAAGATGTCGAAATCCCCAAAGACTGGTCGATGACCGCGACCAACATCGTCGCGCAGAAATATCTGCACGGAAAGCTCGGCACACCCGATCGCGAGACCGGAGTTCGCCAGCTCGTCGCCCGCGTTGCGGAAACCATTCGCGACTGGGGTATGTCGCAGGGCTATTTCCGCACGCCCGAAGACGGCGCCACTTTCCACGACGAACTCGTGCATATCCTTGTCCGCCAGTACGCCGCTTTCAACTCGCCCGTCTGGTTCAACGTGGGATGCGACCGCATCGAGCCCAACTCCGACGGCCAGAACTGGCATTGGAACGCGCAGACGCAGCAGGTCGAATTCGGCGTCACCGGATATCGCAAGCCACAATGCTCCGCCTGCTTCATCAACTCAGTAAAAGACTCGCTCGATTCCATCCTCACCCTCGCCAAGACCGAAGGCATGCTCTTCAAGTGGGGCTCGGGCACGGGCACCAATCTTTCTCCTCTGCGCGGATCCACGGAAACCCTCTCCGGCGGCGGCACCGCCAGCGGTCCGCTCAGCTTCATGAAGGGATTCGACGCCTTTGCCGGCGTCATCAAGTCCGGCGGCAAGACTCGTCGCGCGGCGAAGATGGTCATCCTTAACGTCGACCACCCCGACATCATCGACTTCATCGAGTGCAAGCAGAAAGAGGAAGCCAAGGCCCACGCGCTCGTCGCCATGGGATACGACGGCTCCCATCCCGACTCCGACGCCTACTCGTCCATCTTCTTCCAGAACGCCAACAACTCCGTCCGCGTCACCGACGACTTCATGTACGCCGTCGTTCGCGACACCGATTTCTCGACGCGCGCCGTGCAAGGACACCAGGTCGTCAAGACCTACAAGGCCAAAGAACTGCTGCACAAGATTTCCGAGGCCACTTGGCACTGCGGCGATCCCGGCATGCAGTACGACACCACCGTCAACCGCTGGCACACTTCGAAGAACACGGCGCGCATTAACGCAAGCAATCCCTGCAGCGAATACATGTTCCTCGACGACTCGGCCTGCAACCTGGCCAGCTTGAATCTTCTGAAGTTTGCGCCCAACGGCACGTTCGACGTCGACGCCTATCGTCACGCGGTCGATATCCTGATCACCGCTCAGGAAATCATCGTCGACAATGCCGGTTATCCCACGCAGAGGATCATGGCCAACTCGCACGACTATCGCCCGCTCGGTCTTGGGTACGCCAATCTCGGCGCGCTGCTCATGGCCGCCGGCCATCCCTACGACTCCGATGCCGGCCGCGACTACGCAGCTTGCGTCACGGCGATTATGTGCGGCGAAGCATATCTGCAATCCTCGCGCATCGCGGAGCAGTGTGAGCCGCTCGCACCCGCAACCGAAGCCACGAAGAAAACTCTCGCCGAGACCAATCTCGGATCGAACACCATGCCCGGCGGCGCCTGCCCCGGCTGGTACATCAACCGCGAGCCGTTCCTCGACGTCATCCGCATGCACCGCGCGTCCGTGAACGGGATCAACAAAGGAAACGTCCCGGCCACTCTCTACGAAGCCAGCAAGTCCTGCTGGGACGAAGCTCTCGCCCACGGCGAAAAATTCGGCTACCGCAACTCGCAGGTCACCGTGCTCGCTCCCACCGGCACCATCGGCTTCATGATGGACTGCGACACTACGGGGATAGAGCCGGATCTGGCGCTGGTGAAGTACAAGAAACTCGTCGGCGGCGGCATGATCAAAATCGTCAACAACACCGTGCCCACAGCGCTGTTCAAGCTGGGATACACGCATGAGCAGACCGACGCCATCGTCAGCTACATCGACGCCACGGGCACCATCGAAGGCGCGCCGCACATCAAAGACGACGACCTCGCCGTGTTCGACTGCTCGTTCAAGCCGGCAAAGGGCACGCGGTCGATCCATTATCTCGGACATCTGCGCATGATGGCCGCCGCGCAACCCTTCATCTCCGGAGCTATATCGAAGACCGTCAATCTTCCGGAGAACGCTACCGTCGAAGACATCATGGACGCCTACCTTCAGGCCTGGAAGCTCGGCCTGAAGGCCGTGGCCATCTATCGCGACGGATGCAAGAAGGCGCAGCCGCTCTCCGCTGCGGGAACAAAGACGGCGGAATCCGCGGGCGGGGGCGCCCGCGCCACACAAGTCGTGGAGGAAGAAGATCTCAACGCGCCGCCGCGCGCCATGCGCCACAAGCTGCAGGAAGAGCGCGCGTCGATCACCCACAAATTCAAAGTTGGAGACCACGAGGGATACATCACCGTAGGCCTCTATCCCAACGGAGATCCGGGCGAGCTTTTCGTGAAGATGGCCAAGGAGGGTTCGACGGTCAGCGGCCTGATGGACAGCTTCGCGCTGGCCGTCTCGCTGGCGCTGCAGTACGGCGTTCCTCTGAAGACGTTCTGCGAGAAGTTCGCGCACACGCGCTTCGAGCCCAGTGGATGGTCCGGTAACCCCGACATCGGCTACGCCAAGTCGATCATGGACTACATCTTCCGCTGGCTGCAGATGCGCTTCCTCACCGGCCAGCAGCAGATGCTGTTCGAAAATCTGCGACTGAAGCCGGCAGCCGTCAGCCCTCAGCCGTCAGAGAACAGCGAAGTCGAAGCTCCTGCACCGCAACTGAGAACTGAGAACCGGGAACTGAGACCTGGTTCCAGCGTCCACGCCGCCGATGCGCTGTCGGAGATCGTCGACCTCGGCGACGCTCCTACCTGCAGCTTCTGCGGATCGATCATGACGCGGAATGGAAGCTGCTACCGCTGCATGAGCTGCGGGAGCACGAGCGGGTGCAGTTAGGATTCGACGGGGCGAGGGAACCCGTAGCCCTTTATTCGTCCGGTGTTAAATGCGGTTCAGAATCGTCAGCCGAATCACGAACGTCGAATTGATCGCGGCGGGCAAAGGCGTTCGTGAGCGTTGACGGCTCTGGAGAGCCTACGGGAAGGCCCGTTGGCGGAAGTTGCAGGGGACTGCGGACGTTCAATACTCGGATGGTACGATACGGCATGCGGAACTCCACTGGTACGAGGCGCACGCAATCGGGCAGAAGGAACACAAAGTCAAACGGTATCTCGACTGAATTGAAACGTGAGGCGCAGTACGTCATTTGTGTCGGCGACGCGGGGTATACGGCCTCGTTGGAGTTGCGAAAGATCTACGAGACGATTCCGGATAAAGCTGCGTCCAAGCTCGGGCAGATACGCGTGATCGATGAGTCCGGCGAGGATTATCTTTTCCCGGAGGATTTCTTCATACCGGTGCGACTGCCCCAAGCCGCCGTGCGGGCGGTGCGGAAGGCGACAGCTTCCGCGGCAGCATCATGACGGGGGGGAAGTTGCTATCGATGGATAAGCTGCTGGAGCACGAGCGGGTGCTCCTGAGGTTCTGCGCGATACTCATGGAGGACACGGCGTTTACCCTTTGAGTTCTTGCCTTTTCCCGCTTCTCAACTGTGGGTGCCCCGCTCTTGCGATGTTTGCAAGGGCGGGTACGATGCTGCCGACAGGAGTTATTCGTCCCGCACGAACCCCGTCGTGCATGCGTCGGTGGCGCCCGCCCTTCGCAAAACGCGCGAGGGGCACCCACGGTACTGGTGGTATCGGCGAGGTCAAGAGCTCGCGCCTCCGGGCTGGTTCGTGTTTTTGATTGAACGTCAAAATCCCCACTCAAGCCAAAGGCGGGCTTGAATGGGGCACCCGTCAAACGTCTCGCCCCGCAGCGGCTGAAGCCGACTTTTCTTAATCCTGTCTTGATCGGCACGGCTGAAGCCGTGCCCTTCCCTGGAACAGCAGGTTCCTCACCGACGCTACGCATCGGTTCGGAATGACATCATTATCTAGTGACAACACGTTTATGGAGAGGCCACATTGCATGGATCCTTCGCAGCGCAGAGTTCGCGCTGCTCAGGATGACAACACAGAGGAAGGATGTGTAGATGAAGAGGAAGTGGGTGAAGGGGTGCAAGGAGCGGGGGGAGTGGGCAGAGTTGTGTTTTATGGCGAAGGCGGCGGGGATGGGATGGCGGTATCGCGTCCGTTTGGGAATTCGCAGAGGTATGACGTGCTGGTGGAGGCGGGCGGAAGGATAGTGCGGGTGCAGGTAAAGTCAACGATCTACAAACGGCGCGGGAATGAATACAGCCTGAATGTGATGGGTCCGCAAAGAAAAAAGTATAAAGCGGGGACGGTGGATTTCTTTGCGGTGTATCTGATTCCGGAGGAGGAGTGGTACATCATTCCGTATGAGGCGCTGGGAGAACATTTGAACGCTGCATTTTGTGGGCGGCGGCGGGGGAAGGCATAAGTATGAGCAGTATCGGGAGGCGTGGCATTTGCTGAGCGGGGAGGATGGGACGATTCGGGCGGGCGCGGAGGAGATCGGGGATTGGGAATGGAGGGATCGAGTTTTAGCGGTGATGGCGGTGGTGTAGCGCCGTCCCATTTTGCTTTCCTTAACGTGGGCCAAGGTGCGAGGCTTGTCCTGATTTCGTAACAAAATCCTCAATGCCGCTCTTCGGTTTGCAAACTCAGGCAGAGTTATCCACCAACTTCCCCCTGAAACGTCTGTGCGGGCCCCGGGACGAACCAAAGACACCAGGAAAGATACGAAGGTGCAGCAAGCTGCACCATCGATTTATGCAGCGCAGATCTTCGTGGAGCGGATCTTCGCAAAGGATGACCCATGCCACCTGGACTCGACGCGCTGAAGCACATCGTGGTGCTGATGATGGAAAACCGTTCCTTCGACCACATGCTCGGATATCTGAAGCAGGATTGGCCGAACCTCGACGGACTGACCGGCACTGAGACCAATCCCGACACGAACGGAGATCTGCAGTCGGTGCAGCCGACCGCGGCCCCGCAGGGCGAACTCGATCCTGATCCCGATCATTCCTGGCAAGGCGTCAACATGCAGATTTTCGGAAATGCCCAGGGCACCGACGATGGGTCGCCGAAGATGCAGGGCTTCATCAAGAGCTACTTCACCGTGGAGCAGGATGTCGCACATTCGCGCAACGTCATGAACTGCTTCACTCCCGAGAATCTGTCTGTGTTGACCTATCTGGCCGAGCAGTATGCGGTGTGCGATCGCTGGTTTGCGTCGCTGCCGGGGCCGACGGTGCCGAACCGCATGTTTGCGCATTTTGGCACTTCGTTCGGGCACGTCGACAACGCGATGAAGTTCTTTGACAACGGCATGAGCATTTATTCGCGCGTGCTCAACGCGGGCGGCAGCGCGAGGATTTATTACTACGACGAGTCAAGCGCCAGCGTCGGATTCACCTTTCAGCTGGAAAATCAGCCGCAAGCGATGGCGAACTACCAGCAGTTTCTCGAAGACTGCGCCAATGGAAATCTGCCCGACTACAGCTTCCTCGAGCCGAACTATTCCGATCACGCGAACTTGCTGGCATCGGATCAGCATCCCGACCACAACGTGATTGCCGGCGAAAATTTCATCGCCGACGTTTACAACCACATCCGCCAGAGTCCGCTGTGGGAGAGCACGCTGCTGGTAATTGTTTACGACGAACACGGTGGCACATTCGATCATGTAACTCCGCCGAGCATTACGCCGGATGGCGGCCAATATGGCACCGACCCGGTCAGCGGATTCCAGTTCAACCGGCTCGGCATTCGCGTCCCTGCAGTATTTGTCTCGCCGTGGATCGACCAGGGCGCGCTGGTTCATACCCAGTACGAGCACGCATCGATTCCGCGAACCGTGGCGGATTTTTTCATTACGAATCCGGCACAGAGAAATCTCACGCCGCGCGAGAGCCAAGCTAATGTGTTCACCGCCGATCCGGCACTGTTCACGCTGACTACAGCGCGGACAGACAGCTTCACCTTCACGATGGAAACTGGGCCCGCGGCGAGCGCGGCATCGCTCTCGCTGGCTGCGTCGGCTGAGCCGGAATCCGTTCCTGTGCCGGTTCCCGCTGCCCCAGCGGACGCATACAATCCAGCACGCCCGATGGGCGTCTTGCTCCGCGACCACATTCAGGCGTTGAGCGACCTGGAGCAGAAACTTCCGGCTTCGCAGCAGACGGGTGTGGATGTAAGCCAATTGAACAGCGAACAGGACGCGAGCAACTATATCGGCAAAGTTGTGCCGATTCTCAAGGCGCAAGGATTGGCAGGCGGTAAGCCATGAAACGCACTCTGAGTTTGATCTTCATGTGCGGCGCACTGCTGACACTTCCCGGCGCGGCGCAGGATTCGGAATCATCCTCGAGTTCCGAGTACCTGCGGTCGATGTTCACCGTCGAAGGCAGCGACATCCGCCAGGGATGCAGCACCACGCAGGCGAGCGGCAAGAAGCCGCTGAAGGACCTTGTGCCGGGATGCCTGATCCCGCTGTTTCATGGCAACAAAGGTTTGTATGGCTCGTTCGCCAACCTGCCGCCGGGAAACAGTTTTGCGCTGGGAGCCGCGCTGATGGACACCGAGCTCAATCTGGGTGTGTGGCGCATGGATTGGCAGATCGACGGACAAGGTTCATTCAACGGATCCTGGACCACGGGCGGGTTTCTGACCATGCGTCTGACAGAAATAGGCGGATCGCAGCCAAAGCCGGATTCGGGTACGGCGAGCAATCCGCCAGCTCCCCCGGCCAATCCGAATAAGCCGATTTTGCTGCACCCTCCGAATGTCCATCAGGGACCGATCAAACACTTGCCGAACTTGGGAGAAAACGAGACGCCGCTGCTTTTGAACTTTTACGCGTTTCACACGGCGTTGAATCAAGTGACCTTCTTCGGGATCGGCCCGAATACGCTGCCCGCCAATCGTTCTTTTTTTGCCCTGCAGGAGACCATCGCCGGCTTCAATCTGGAGCGGCCAGTGGGTTACGGATTTCATCTGCTCGGCGAATTGAACGGACGCTGGCCGACCATCGGCACTGACACGGGCCAGTCGTCCCCAACTATCCAGCAGGCTTACACAGAGTCGACGGCGCCGGGCCTGAGCGGTCAACCCGGCTTTCTGCAACTCGGAGAGGGAATGGCGTTTACGCACCAGGTTGGCGGACTCGGGAAGGCCGCAGATTTCGGAGCGAATTTCAACCTGGATTGGAGTGCGAACTTCCAGCAGTTTCACGCTTTCACGGCAGCGCCGTACTCGTTTCGCCGGCTCACGCTCGATTCGACCAACGAGATCAACCTGTTAAAGAGGTTCAAAGCGAAGGATGGATCTTCGACGTCCGAACAATTTGGGACGCTCACCCTACGCGGCTGGTTCGTCGAGTCAATCGCGCCAGCCGGAAATGCGGTTCCGTTTTATTTTCAACCCACGTTGGGCGGGGGCGATATCGACAAGGAGCGTACGCTGGCCAGCTACGCCGATTATCGCTTCCGCGCGCCGAATGCCTTGTTGTTTCGCGCCCAATACGAGCAGCCCATACCGAAATACAGTTTTGTCGGGCTGGTTTTTCGCGCGGATGCCGGCAAAGTCGGCGACGCTCGCGGAGACATGGACATCGCCCATCTGCGGCACAGCTACGGAGCGGGGTTCACGTTGCGTGCGGGAAATTATCCCTACGTGGTTGTGATGTATGGATGGGGAGGGCCCGAAGGCACCCGTTCATTTGCGGATGTGAATACGTCGGCGATCTCTGCGGGCGGCGGGATGGCTTCACTGTGGTAGTCGCTCGCGGTCTTATTTCTTTTTCTCTTGCCTGCTCTTTTTCTGCGCGTTAGCTGACGAGCCTTTCCCGGCCCCATCGCCGAACACACGCGCGAAGATCTTGTCCACGTTCTTGAGCTGGCGGTCGAGATCGAATGCGTGCTCGATGGTCTGGCGCGGGACGCGGCTGGTGATTTCGTTGTCAGCCAGGATGAGGTCGTGAAAATTCAATCCTTCTTTCCAAGCGCGCATGGCGTTGGACTGGACGACGCGGTAGGCGTCTTCGCGGGTCACGCCATGTTCGACGAGGTCGAGGAGCAGCTGCCCGCTAAAGATGAGGCCGTGCGTCGACTCGAGATTGGCGCGCATGCGCTCGGGATAGACAAACATGGTGTCGACGAGATTCGCGGTGCGGTTGAGGAGGTAGTCGGCGAGGGTGGTCGAGTCGGGAAGGATGATGCGTTCGACGGACGAGTGCGAGATGTCGCGCTCGTGCCAGAGGGCAACGTTTTCGAATCCGGCTTGCGCGTTGGAGCGGACGACGCGGGACAGTCCGCTGATCTGTTCGGCGTTGACCGGGTTGCGCTTGTGCGGCATGGCCGAAGATCCTTTTTGCTTTTCACTGAAAAATTCTTCGGCCTCGCGGACTTCGGTGCGCTGCAAGTGGCGCAACTCGGTAGCGATCTTGTCGAGCGTGGAGCAGATGACGGCGAGCGTGGCGAGATAGGCGGCGTGGCGGTCGCGCTGGATGACTTGCGAAGAAACGGCGGCAGGTTTGAGTCCGAGGCGGGAGCAGATTTTTTCTTCGAGCTCGGGCGTGAGGTGGGCGAAGACGCCGACTGCTCCGGAAAATTTTCCGACGCGCATGTCTTCGGCGGCGGCGCGAAAGCGGGCGATGTTGCGCTGCGTCTCGGAATACCAGTTGGCGATTTTGAATCCGAAGGTGATGGGCTCGGCGTGAACACCGTGGGTACGGCCGATCATGGGCGTGTCTTTGAACTCCCAGGCGCGGCTTTGGAGGACGTCGGAAAGTTTCTGCAGGTCTTTTTCTATAACCTCGGAAGCCTGTTTGATCAGCAAGGCTTGAGCGGTGTCGACGACGTCGTTGGAGGTAAGTCCGTAGTGGAACCAGCGGGCGTGGGGGCCGACGATTTCAGCGACGGCGGTGGTGAAGGCGATGACGTCGTGGCGGACTTCGGCTTCGATTTCGTGGATGCGTTCGACGCGGAAGTCGGCGCGCTCCTTGATGGCGCGGGCGGCGTCTTTGGGGACGAGGCCGGCGGCGGCGAGAGTTTCGGTGGCGGCGACTTCGACGGCGAGCCAGGTGCGGAAGCGGTTTTCGTCGCTCCAGATGCGGGCCATCTCGGGGCGGGTGTAGCGAGGGATCACGGAGGCTCCTTGTGGTTCCAAATCCCCACTCAAGCCAAAGGCAGGCTTGAGCAGGGCACCCGAAATCTTTTTGGACAGAGGATTCTAAATGAACCTGGGAAGGGTTCACCACCTGGGACAGCGGAAGGAGCCGCACCCTTGGAGGTCCTATGCAAAGTGAGGGAAATCGGGCACAATCTAGGCGGGGCGGAGGGAAAATCTAACTTGAAGATTTCGCAAAAAGGACTGTACGCGTTGCAGGCGATGATGACGCTGGCGCGGCGGCATGAGCAGGGGGCGATCAAGATTCGGGAGATCGCGGCGGAGAGTGATCTGCCGGAGAAATTCCTGGAACTGATTCTTCTTGAGCTGAAGAATGCGCGCATTGTGGACAGCGTGCGCGGAGCGCGCGGCGGGTATCGGCTGCGAAAGGCGCCGTCGGAGATTCCGTTGAGCGATATTATCCGGCTGATCGACGGCCCGATAGCGCCGCTGGGCGACGCGGAATCTCTGCGGGGGATGATCGCGAATGACGCGGATCATCGGGCGCTGTATGAAGTTTTCTTACAGGTGCGCGACGCCGCGGCAAAAATTCTGGAGCACACGACTATTGCCGATATTGCAGGCAAGGGGAAGAAGCAAGGGAAGGGCACCGGGAAGAAGTAGAAAGAATGCGTTGCCGATTTTGCGGCTTGAGAATTTGAACTGAAAATCAAAATCCCCACTCTGGCTGCAAAGAGCGCGGCTGGAATGGGGCACCTCACCTATCACCTGCATGCGTTCGGATCCCGTTGGGGGGGTACTCTCGGGAATCCATTGCTGGGTGCGGCTTTCGCGGGATATTCACAAAGAAATCAGAGGGCGGCGGCGAGGCATGCACATTGATCCTGGTCGATCCATGCGGCGGAAAGCCGCGTTTGACGCGGTGCCGGAGAAAACTGGTTGGGCGGGCTGCACCGATTTTGGGCAAGGGGTTGTGGACGGGCTGCACACGATTGAAAATCCAGATAGTTAGACGGGTGGATTTTCGATTGACGAAATTTTTAGAAGGAGTAAAAACATAATCGTTCTTTGACAGCTTCTTAAGTTTTTCCGGTTGGTGCGGCGTCCGGGGCTCAAGCCCAGTCACCCTGTGATCGAAAGATTAGAGGGAGGGCAGGCAAGGGTCTATAGCAAAGCGCTGGTCGAGGAGAACAGAGAAGAAAT
>JASHOT010000381.1 GCA_030040965.1 Candidatus Sulfotelmatobacter sp.
GACGGTCGATCCGCACTCTCCGGAGAAGTACCGCACGAACGGCGTGGTGTCGAACATGCCGGAGTTTCAGGAGGCGTTCCACTGCAAGTCCGATGCGCCGATGGTGAATAAGAACCGGTGCAGGGTGTGGTGAGAAGCGAACGGAAGTCGCGAAAGCCTATTGCAGGTCTCTGCGGTCCGGATTGTAGAGGAAGGTGCAGCGCAGGCTCAGATATTGTCCGCCCTGCTTGGTGAAGTCTGAAGGCAGTGGCGGAAATGGATTCGACAAAGAGATCCCGCCCCAAGCAGCGCGATCAAGAGCGGTATCGCCGGAGGGGGCGACTACTTTCATGCCGGCAACGCGGCCATCGGGCAGGATGGCGAACTCGATCATCAATTTTCCCCGCTTGTAAGTCGGTGGCAGCACAGACTCGGGAAGCACATCGTACCAATGCCGGTAGATTTCGATCCTGATGCGTTCCAGGTAAGGGGCGAAGTCTACGCCAAGTGTGTCGCTCAGGATTTCGAGACTTCCCTGCGCCCTGCCCTGAGCGCCGGTGCCAAGTCCGTAATCGCCATCCTGACCGCCCCCTGAGGCGCGTCGAGCTGCGGCCGCTTCCGTCGCCTGCTGAATCGCCGAACCGGCACTCATGCCATTGGCGAACTTGCTGAAGGCGTTGTTTTCGCGAGCGGGCATTTGCAGTTGCGCGGTCTGGTTGCTTTCGAATTGCGGGCGCGGGGAAGATTGTTGCGGTCCCTGTTGCGGCTGCTGAGCTTGCGGCTGATTTTGGGCCATCGCCTGCGCCGGCGCGGCTGGTTGGGCAATGCGCGGTCCGGAGGGTCCCGGCAGGCCGGGAGGCGGAGTCGCCAGAATCTTGCGCAATTCTTTGGGATCCAGCTCCGGATGGCGTGAAGTTGCGATGCGGTCTTTATCGGACAGCACGTTCGTGTTGGGCTTGCGAGTGAGCTTCTGGGCGTCGGGCGGAAGCGTCAGGAACGTAACATCCTTGTCCTGGCCGGGACGCATACTGACGACCGTGACCGGATGCCAAAGGTGCCCTTCGATCAGCTTGAAATTCCACAGAATGATGAACAGCAGCAGATGGACGATGATCGAAATCCAGGCGGCCTCGCGGCGGCGCGAGCGGGTGAGATCGTCCTGCAGCTGGATGAGCAGGTGCGGGACGGCCATCTCCTGCTCGCGATAGGCGATCTCCCAATCGCGTTGGTCGTAGAGGCCAAGCTGTTCCGGCTGGGACTTTTCAGGCGGAGCTACCGGATCCTGGAATGGAATTTGGGTGATCGGCATGCCTTGGGTTCAGCGATATCGCCTTACTGTTAGACGCTCAGCTGTGTCCGCCCGTCTCCAACCCGAAAATTTAGACACGAATTACACCTCTTCAAGTTGCATCGCCAAGCGAATTACGCCATCGGGCAGATACGAGGCGCGCTACAACCAAGTTACGTCTATTCTCGCATCTTTCCCAACCTTCTGTGCAGTCAATTCGCATCCGGGCTATGTATGTAAACATATGTAAATGCGGGGAGTTGCGCTGGAGTACAGAAAAAATACAGATGGCTGAAAAATCCTGCAAGAAGATGCGCCTGATCTGGAAGAGCAAGATTCTTCTTAAGCTCGCGTCCGGGCCATGCCAGCGAGGCCGACCCTTTTGCCGTGGTCGCGGATCGCGTTAACGATTTCGAGGGCCAGAGCGAGAGCGCGGCGACCATCTTCCAAAGGAACCACGGGAATAGAGTGCTGACGAACTGCATGCAAGAATGCCTTGAGTTCGGCATGCAACGGCTCTTCGGCGCTGACGGCAGGCTTGGAAACGCCGATCTGCGGATTGACCGATGGTGCTAGCGCGGGCTCGCCTTTATCGCCAACGGTGAAGACCAGGACCTCCTGGCGGCCATAATCGAGGGAGATGTACTGGCGGGGCTGAAAGAAGCGCAATTTTCGGACACGTTCGGTGGAAACGCGGCTGGCGGTGAAGTTGGCGATGCAGCCGGATTCAAGTTCCAGGCGCACGTTGGCGATATCGACTTTTCCAGACAGGATGGGAAGGCCAACGGCGCGGACTTCCTTGATCGGCGAGTTGGCGAAGGCCAGGACGATATCGAGATCGTGGATCATCAGATCGAGCACGACGTCGACGTCGAGCGAGCGTGGGGTGAAAACGCTGAGGCGATGCACTTCGAAAAACATGGGCTGGGTTAGAAGAGGCAGCGTGGCCCGCACTGCCGGATTGAAGCGCTCCAGATGTCCAACTTGCGCGATGCGTTTGTGATGGGCAGCGAGTTTCACCAGTTCGTCGGCTTCGGCCAAAGTTGCGGCCATTGGCTTTTCGATCAAAACGTCGATCCCGGCCTTCATCAACTGGCGAGCGACGGGAAGATGATGAACGGTGGGAGCTGCGATTGAAGCTGCCTGCAGTTCGCTGTGCGTGGTCAACATCTGATCGATGGAGCCGAATGCTTTGCACTCGAATTCACGGGCCACGGCGTCGGCGCGATTCACGTCGGGATCGACAACGCCGAGCAGGCGCACAGGTTCGCCTTGCAGTTCCAGTTCCTTGTAAACTCGGGCGTGATTGCGTCCGAAGACGCCCACACCCACGACGGCGACGGAAATCGGGTTATGCGACAGGGAATATTCTCAATGGCCGGTTGCCGGAGAGAAATTGTAAACGTAAAGAGCGGAAAGAGCATCTGCAATGGCTCCAGCGGGGCGGAACAGTTTCGCGTTTCTGTAGCTGCGGCCGATGCGCGCGAGATCTCTCGCTTCGCCTGGAGACAACGGCTCCGCTCGAGATGACGCACCCGGGCCGCCCGTGTAGCCAGAATTCCAACTTGACCCAATCCGCAGAGACGCCACAAGAAAGGACAAGCGCAACATGAGAACGATCGCGCTGCTGACCGTTTCGAACATCTTCATGACTTTTGCCTGGTATGGACATTTGAAGTACCGGGCTGTGCCGCTCTACAAAGTGATCGTTATCAGCTGGCTGATCGCGTTTTTCGAATATTGCTTTCAGGTGCCGGCGAACCGGATTGGCTCCTACGAATTTACCGCGGCCCAGCTGAAGACGATTCAGGAGGTCATCACGCTGACGGTCTTCGCCGTGTTTTCGGTGTTGTATTTGAAGCAGCCAATCCGCTGGAACTATGTGGCCGGCTTTGCGCTGATCGTTGCCGCCGTCGCGGTGATTTTCAGAAAATGGTGAGCTGCATTTGCAGCCGTGACGGCTCTATGCTCGTGCTATCGCACTCTGCGCTTTTTTCAGAATGGCGATCTGCCCGGCGTGGTAGAGCTCATGCTGGGCGATTCCATGGAGCATGTGGTAGAAGTCGTAAGATTTGCCTGGAACCTGGTCGCGCAGGCGCTTGTCCGATAAACCGGCAACGGTCTCAACCAACTCATTGTGCGTGCGGATCGTGGCGGCAACGGCTTCCTGCCAGGCGGATTCCGTAGGCGCAGGGACGAGCGGAAAATTTGCTCTTCCTTTGAGTTTGGCCTTTGCGCCAGCGAGCCGGCGCGAACCGGCACGATCCCAGGCGGCAACGTGGAGCACAAGTTCCCAGATACTGTGAGCATTCGCGATGGGCCGGGCTGCAGCAGTGGCGGCATCGACATCTTCCAACAGTTCGAGCAATGACGGACCGTGCCAAGCGTCGCCGTCAAAGGCGCGGCGAAGCTGGTCGGCAATAAGAGCGCCCGCGGATAATTTGCCTCGGGTTTTCGTCTTCTTCTTGCTCTTCTTGCTCTTGTTGGAAACATTGGCTTTCATGCAAAATGCTCCTCGTCCTGCGTGTCCCTAGTCTGAAACGACGGCTATTTCCGCAGTATTGGCGGCATCGATGATCTTGTCGCCATCGAGCAACAGGCATTTGCCGGCATCGAGTGCGAGACAGGTCGCGCCAGCGGCGCGCATGACTTCGATGGTCTTGAGACCGATGACGGGAACGTCGAAGCGCATGTCCTGATTCGGCTTGGCGATTTTCACGACCGTGAGACCGCGGCTGAGCGTGGACGCGTCGCCATGCAGCGATCGCATGATCTGACCGGCGCGCTCGATGGTGGCGTCTGTGCCTTCCATGGCTTCGACGGCGACGCACGCGGATTCGGCGATGACCACGGTCTGCCCGATGTCGTGCTGCGCAAGTTGGCGGGCGACGGCGCGGCCGTAGTCAACGTTCTTGCGTTCGAGCTCTGACGGCACGCGTCTGGTCAGGACGCCGGGTTTCACCAACAGCGGCTCCAGAAGCCAGGTAGACTTTTCGAGCGCGATGCCTTCGTCAGCCAAAACCTTCGCGACAGCTCCGAGAAGTGAGTCGGTGTTACGGGTGGTTAGCGACAGCAGCAGCTTGGCCAGGCGCCAATCCGGGCGGATGCTGGAAAAGATCTGCTTGTGCTTGACCTGGCCAGCCATCACGGCGCGGTGCACGCCTTCCCGCTGGAAGGTCTCGATCAGTTTCGATAATTCACCCAGCGAGAGCCAGTGAACGGCGGCTGCACCTTGAGACTCGATCTCAGGGAAAGTTTCTTCCTTAATGGCAGCGACGACGACTTCGTATCCCTGGGCGCGCGCAGCGTTCAGCACGAGGAAGGGAAACGCACCGTTGCCAGCGATAAGGCCGAGCTTCTCTGGAGGCATGGAATGGACGCGCAAGTGAGTGCGGAGTCAGTCTAGCATCCGCATTCGGAAAGCAGTTTGCGTAGGGAAAGAGAACTCTCCAGTAAGCGAAATTACAAATCTTGACGCAATCAGTCCTGGGAGCTGGGATACTGTACCAAGGACGTTTGCATCTCACCCAGAAAAGCTATGCGGAGCGATTCCGGCTTCCGTCCACAATGAAATCACCTTGGTGATCTGGATGGGAAACGGGAAAACTGTACACTAACTTTTCCTTGTGATTTTCCAATTCAAATCCAGAGTGGCCATCGCCTTCGTGGCGTTTGCCTGGGCGACGACCTGCTACGCGCAGACGCCGGCAGATTCTGCGCCTGCTGTGCACCCTGCGGGAACGGGGCCGGCAGTTGGGCAGCTTTCCGATCAGTCATCCCCTGGGAGCATCTCGGGAACAATTGTCGACCAGAGCGGCGCAGTCGTGGCTGGTGCCGAAGTGCGGTTGCAGCTCCAGGCTCAAGCTGCGAATCTCGAAGTGCGTTCCGGGGATAACGGTCAATTCTCGTTTAGCAACGTGCCTCCCGGGCCATTTCAGCTGATCGTCACGTCAGCAGGATTCGCGGAGCAAACCTTTTCCGGGACTCTTCGCGCCGGGCAGGTCGAACTCGTTCCTGAGATCGTGCTGGCGATTGCCACCGATGTCACCCAGGTCAAGGTCGGGCTGACACGCGAGGAAATCGCGCTAGTGGCCGAGGAGCAGCTTCATGTCGAGGAGAAGCAGCGCGTGCTGGGGGCCATTCCTAACTTTTATGTCAGCTACATTCCTGATGCGGCGCCGCTCACGGCCAAGCAGAAATTCCAGCTGGCCGCTAAGACCGTGATCGATCCTTTTACGTTTG
>JASHOT010000382.1 GCA_030040965.1 Candidatus Sulfotelmatobacter sp.
CCGACTAAGGGCCCATCGGCTTTGGTGCCAGAGGATCAACCGCCCGCCGGCGTAGGGTTGCGCGATCCTCGCGGAATTTGTCTTAAGGGTGATATCGGAAACAGCGAACCCGGCTGGGAGAGTCATCATCGGTTTAGACCAGACGCGCGTCATTTGTTCAGCCATTGGTTTCTCAGAAGTCCGTTGTCTAGGATTCACGACAGCTGCGTGTATGGCCGAGTCATGAATTGGGGCGCACTATAGAACGGATGATGAGGAGAGACCTGCTTTCTCCCGTCATATCTACTGATACTGCAGGCTTCGGGGACTCGCTTTTTCAGACTGACGCTAACAATGACGATCTTTTAATGCTGAGATGTTTTCGGTACTGTATTTGCCTTGAGGGATAACGTGGCGTAAAATTAGCAGAAGTGCTATAACTGAGAAGTGAATATTAATTATATTGCTTAAAATTATCATTAATGATAAATTAGCGTAATGAATCTGGCGGAAGAAATTGCCTCGTTTCGCAATAGAGGCTTCACGCAGGAGCAAGCAGAAGTCATTGTGATGATGCGCGTTGCCGCCGGTGCGCTCTTTCGCGATTTCCCTGAGTCATTTCTCCTGTATGGCGGAGCAACCCTGCTTCTATTTCACCAAGGGGTACGCCATTCAGCAGACCTTGACCTGGACCTGATTGAGGATGCGTCGCCGCCTCCCGAAGCAATCAAAGAGACCCTCGCAAACGGTCTAGAATCGATCGCGGACCGCGGACGCCTTGGGGAAAAATCCGCTCACAATAGAAGTTCGGGGAAAGGTCTTTGTCAAGAGTCGAAACGATGAAGACCTCTTCACGATTGATATCAATAGATTTGGATCGGTCATCAAAAGCGAAATTGAAAGTCACTTGCTCAGCATCGAGGACGACGTTGTAGAGGTTCGGGCAGCTTCCCGCAATCTCCTACTCCTCAATAAAGCCGAATGCTTCTTACTCCGGAAAAAGATAAAGGCACGCGACGCATTCGACATATACGACCTGAGATCGTCTGGTATTGCATTGAACCAAAACCTCAAAGAGCATCTAACCGACACGTTGATGAGCAACGAGATTGAAGCAGAGGGAATACTAGAACGAGTGGCGCAGATCGACGATAAGCGGTGCCGGGCTGAATTGGAATCATTCCTGCCATCAGAACTATTCCAAGATCTAGCACAAAAGAGATTTCAGCCGCTCCGTGATGCGCTACTAGATCTATACCAAGATTGGCTGTAACCAAAAGGGGAGAAACATGGACTGGGCCAAGACAATACGCGAGGAGGGCCAAAAAAGTTCTGTCCTCCAAACTGATCAACTAGCGCAGAAGTACGGAATCGTCCCAGTTGCAGTTACCCAAGCTCTTGCGCGCCAAGAAAAAAGAGGCCTTGTAGAGCGGGTCGGAGAAAAAGCCTATTTCAACCTTCTTGCACCCAATTCCTCGCCGCGGGATTTGGTGAATGTGTTGCGCAAAAAGGCGTACATTTCACTGGAGTCTGCCTTACGCGAATACGGGATCAGCACACAGGCTCCACGAGTTTTGACTTGCGTGACTCCTGAGCGGTCCAGGGAACTCAGGTCGAAAACGATCAGCATCAAGTACCGCAACCTTAGTCCGAATTTGTACTGGGGCTTCGTAAAGAAAACAACGCGATACGGGAGTTATCTCATAGCCGAACCAGAGAAAGCGATTCTCGATTGGGTCTACCTGAACCTCAAAGACGGGATCTCTCCTGCCATTGACGAATTCGACTTCAGCAAGATCAACAGGCACAAGCTTCTAGATTATGCTCAGAAGTTCCCGTCTACGGTCTATCACCATTTGCTCGAGGCCTTCGCGTCGGAAGGGGCGACCAATCTCGAAGATCGACCTGCACGTTCGGCAGACACAAGCCCTACACCTTGAGGCGAGGCCAGTGGAGAGACGCGCTCTCTCGCTGATATTCAGTGATACTGTGATACCGGTGATACCGAGTGACTGTTCGCCGGCAGCTGCTTTCAGCATTATGCAGCGATAATACAGGGCAAATCGAAGATAGACGGCGCAGTGCAGTGATACCACTCACCGGCCGCGCCTCGGCATTACTGCGCCGAAGGCCTTTCTGACCTGTAGTTGAATCTGTTGGGTCTGACGATCTTTTCTCATCCGATTGGGGACTTTGCGGTGGGGATGCTTCAACAGTTGTATGCTTGCCCGTGCGCTTCCCATTCAGAAATAGCTGAGCCACACATCGCTGCGACGTTGCTTCAAGTCTGCGAACCACTTGCACAGAGGATAAAGCGCAACCACGACGCAGACCCACACCAGATAAATGAACGGCACAGAGTATCCCCATCCGGGTGGCTGGTGAAAAAAGAACGGTGCCTCTAACACCCAGCGCACCTGCCCATAGCGCACATAAGACACCGCGACAGCGAGCAGGTGTATCAGAGGTATGTGCAGAAGGTAATAAAACAGCGGCACTTTGCCGACGATGAGCACAGGCCGCAACCATCGGGGCGTTTTGCTGTCGATCACCCACAAAAAAAGCAGCGCTGGGCCAAGCGTCATCAGCAGGTACAGCAGCGACGGCGGATATTTCGTAGTATTCAGAAATGAAAGTGCGGTAAAGGCCCCAGATTTCTGCGAGCTCCATCGGACTGGATCTCCATACCGATTGACCGCTCTTAGTAGGATGAACCCAGCCGTTACTGCCAAACCCGTTCGTAACAGAAAAGCCCTTCGCCGTTCTGTGGGCCAGCGATAGATTTGTCCCAGACCGTAGCCAACTGCGGTGACTCCAATCCACGGAATTAACGGGTACACATCAACTACGACAACGCGTGGCGTCCTGACGAGAAAATTGGGAACGTGCAAGGTTGACCAGAACCAGCTCCTCGACTGCACGTTGTCGAGCAGATTGTGACCTGCAATCATCACCACGCCGAATGTCGTCACTGCGGAAGCGGGCAGGTAAACCAGCGCTGAGAGTACGATCATCGCCCAGCCCAGAGTCCACAAAACCTGCACCATCGTAAAGTGGTAGTTGAAGTTAAATGCCCAACCGAAGCACCGCACTACCACAAGCTCTAGGAAGATCAGCCATAGGCCGCGAGTCAAGAGGAATCTCGACAACTCGCGTTTTGATTTCTTGTGCAATGAGAGGTACGCGCCAGTACCAGTGAGCAGGAAGAAAACCGGCGCACAAAAATGCGTGATCCAGCGCATGAAGAAATATGGGATCGTGGTTTGAGCAAGTTCTGTAGGATTGACGCCGGGAATGCGGAAGAAATCACGCACATGGTCGAGCGCCATGAGAATCATGACAGCGCCACGAACCACATCGATCGATTCGATGCGGACGCGCTTGCTCGTAACGGCTGCAGGCGCCTCGTGGATCACGGTTTCAGTAGTGGCGGACATCAGCGTTTTAGTTCTCGTCGGAATCTAGGATCGGAGTCTAGCAAGAAATCAGTTTCAAAGATATCTCGGCACAGGGTGGTCGATACTTACAGCATCAGGCCTACAAGTTTGCGCCGTCCATTTAGTGAGCCCGCGCATGGCAAATGTGCTAATGGCGGGCAGGTCCGGCGAGCCGTGAGTTGATGGCGGAATTCTCGAAAATGGCAGGAGGCAGCGAGGACAGCATCTTTGCCTTGGAAACAAAAGAAAAACCTGCCAGGTGCATCCTACGAACTGCCTGAAGCCGCCAGAACTAAAAAAATCCCAGAAATCAAATTTTCCCGATGGCTTGTAGAATTCCCGTCTGGCCGTTCGTCGTTCTAGTGAAGGCCGGACAGAGAAGCGCCTGAAGCGTCATCTTGAGCGGGAGCTGTTTTTTCCGGGGGAGGGAAGGATCTTCCCATGAAGCTGTTGTAGCGGGAGATCCCCGTTCGACACGCTCGCTCCGCTCACTTGCTCAGGGCTGGCTCTCGGCCGCTGGTAAAAGCGCGGGCCGTCGGGATGACGCACCATGCGCCGGTGACGTTTCAAACTGCACTATTACAGGAGAAGACATGCCGCAATACCTGGTTGCTATTCAACATCCGGAAAACTACGACTCGTCGCTCGAAGGCGAAGCGATGATTCGCGACGTCGGCGCGCTCAACGAAGAGATGGATGCCGCCGGCGCCCGGCTCTTCGCAGGCGGTCTGGAATCGGCAAGCCACGCGAAATCGCTGCGCAAGCAGGACGACGGTAAAGTCTCCATCACCGATGGACCTTATCTGGAAGCCAAGGAACACATCGGCGGCTTCTGGATTTTGGAGTGCGCTGACATGGATGAGGCGCTCACGTGGGCACGCAAAGCCGTCGTCGCCTGCCGGGTTCCGGTCGAGGTGCGCGCGTTCCTGAGAGTGCGGCCGAAAAGAAAATCCAGTGGTGGACAGTGATCTTGACACGAAAGCTGGTTCCTCACTGCCGCTTCGCGCCGGTTCGGAATGACATCACAGAAAAGGAGACGCAATGAGAAAGCTCAGAATTTTCGAACACATTTCGCTCGACGGCGTCATCCAGTCCTCCGCCGATGAGAACAATTTCCCCTACGGCGACTGGTCGGGGCCCTATCGCTCCCCGGCTGGCAGAGAGATGCTTCTCGCGAGGTATGGCGAGAAGTTCGATCTGCTGCTTGGCCGGCGCACCTACGATGGCTTCTCGACCTTTTGGCCGAAGGCGCCGAGCAGTCCGATGGCTGACCGTCTCAACGCCGCGAAGAAATATGTCGTGACCCACCGGCCGGAAAGCCTGGAATGGGGCCCGTTCGAGGGCGTTGGGCCCGGCGTTGGACCGGAGATCGTCGAGAACATTCGCCGCATCAAGTCGCAAGACGACGCCGACCTGCTCCTCATGGGCAGTTCAACCCTGACATCGATGCTGCTCGAACACGGTCTTGCAGATGAGGTCGTGCTGCTCGTCGATCCAGTCCTGTTGGGCACGGGAAAGCGCATTTTTCGAGACGGGACTCCGGCACGCGCATTCGAACTCACCAGCACAACAGCTACGCCCACAGGCATCGTTGTCAATTCCTACAAGCCCGTTGGGCCCTTGAAAAACCAACAATAATAAAGGAGCAACAAAAATGCGATTCATGATGATTCTGATTCCCAAAGGGTATGGATCGGCCGCACCGGATGCACTTCCCGATATGGACGCGGCTATGAAAACGATGGAGTTCAACCAGAGCTTGGGGAAGGCGGGGGTGCTGCTGGCATGCGATGGGCTCATGCCGCCTTCGGCGGGGGCGCGCATTTCATACTCAGACGGCAAGGCCACGGTCACGGACGGGCCGTTCACCGAGGCCAAAGAAGTGGTCGGGGGCTACTGGATACTTCAGGCACGCTCACGTGAAGAGGCGATTGAATGGTTCAAGCGAGCGCCGATCGCGAACGGCGACATCGTCGAAGTCCGTCAGTTTTTCGAGATGCCAGAATAAAGCGGCGGAAGGTTCGATGAGGGGAACGTCGTAGACTAGCTTGCATGAGCGATGTAGCTAAGACGATTGAGGCGGTGTGGAAGATCGAGTCCACACGCCTCATCGCCGCGATTGCCCGCGTCACCCACGATATCGGCATTGCCGAAGAGCTGGCGCAGGATGCCCTCGTGACGGCGCTCGAAGTTTGGCCCGAGGAAGGCATCCCTGACAATCCCGGGGCATGGCTGATGACGGCAGCCAAGCGGCGCGCGATCGACTCTTTGCGACGCGGCCAGATGCTCGTACAAAAGCATGAAGAGGTTGCCCGCGAGCTGGAGTGGCAGCAACAACGGCTGGGAGATGAGTTGGAGCAGTCCTTGGACCAGGTGATCGATGATGACGTGTTGCGGCTCATCTTCACCGCGTGCCATCCCGTCCTGCCGATGGAAGGACGCATCGCGCTCACCTTGCGCCTGATCGGCGGCCTCACCACTCCGGAGATCGCGCGTGCGTTTCTTGTGCCGGAAAAGACGCTGGGCCAGCGCATCTCTCGCGCCAAGAAGACGCTTTCGGAAGCGCATGTTCCCTTTGAGAGGCCGAGCGGGGACGAGTTGCGCAGCAGGGTTGAGTCGGTGCTCATGGTGGTCTACCTGATTTTCAATGAAGGCTACACCGCGACCTCGGGCGATGAATGGATGCGCTCCGCATTGGCGGATGACGCGCTGCGTCTGGGGCGCATGCTGGCCCAACTTCTCCCTGGCGAATCAGAAGTCCACGCACTCCTCGCGCTCATGGAGTTGCAGGCATCGCGTACCCGAGCGCGCCGCGGAAAAAATGGCGAGGCCGTCTTATTGCCGGATCAGGACCGCTCTTTATGGGACTACGCGCAGATCCAGCGAGGAATGACCGCGCTCGAACAAGCGCAAAAGCTGGGCGGTGGCGCAAAACCTTATGCCTTGCAAGCAGCCATTGCCGCATGTCACATGCGCGCGCGCACCGCCGCAGAGACGGACTGGGACCGCATTGTTCTTTTCTACGACGCCTTGCTCGAAATCAATCCATCTCCAATAGTGGCCCTCAATCGTGCAGTCGCCGTCGGCATGGCAAAAGGTCCAGCCGCAGGGCTCGATGCACTCGATCGAGCCGCCACCCTCGCCGGTGACTCTGCGCTGGCCGGCTACCATCTTTTTCCCAGCGTTCGCGGAGACCTGCTGATGAAGATGGGCAGGCTCTCTGAGGCAAGGGAAGAAATCCAACGCGCCATCGCAATTACGAAAAACCTGCGAGAACAGGAATTGCTGGCGAACAAGTTGAAGCAGTGGGAGAAGGTGGCCTCATCGGTATAGCCGCGGTGCTGTCTTTTTAAAACGCGCTTGTCGCCACCAACTTCAGAATTGTCGGCGAGGCGAAAATGGAAGGAAGGCAGCTTGTCGGACGTTGCGGGCAGGCACTCCGTCCCGGCTGAGCCGGCTGATTATTAAACGGACGTGTTGTTCCGAGCATTCCTGCCCTATGATAGAAAGGCAGTCAGGCCTCCACGCGGGCGTGGCGGAATGGCAGACGCAGCGGACTTGAGAAAAGCTTGAGTGCTTGCCGGGAAACCGGCGATGCAGAACTGCTCAAAGTCGGGGAAACCTCGATCGTGTGGCAATCCCGAGCCAAACCTGGCCGAAATCGGTCAGGAAGGTGTAGAGACTAGACGGGCAGCGCCTAAGCCTCAGATCAGCGAGGGACGGTGAAGGGATAGTCCAGACCGCAAACCGGACGCAGACCATTCGCGAAAGCAGCTTCCGGGCGGCGAAAGCCGTAGACGGTACGAAAATCCGCAGGGCTCAAAAGGCCTGTGAGGGTTCGACTCCCTCCGCCCGCACCACATTTGTTGTTTGGGGAATATCTCGCCGAGGATGGATTGCTACCTTTTTTGCCATTGCACACGAAAGCGAGTGCGCAGAGTTTGTATCGAGAGGCTCAGGACTTAATCTTTCGCGCGCATTATCCGACACATGCAAGACCATGGTGAAGAGCCTAAACAGGTATGGTGGCTACGTTGAAACCTCGGACCAGGACGCGGGGTGTTTCTCCGCGCGTGTCAGCATGGCTCAGCTCAGTACAAATGATGCGTCGCTCGCCGGGCAGGAGCGTGAAGTAATTGTCACTATAGATCGCCGGCAGGATCCGGTCGCCGCTCTTTTCGCGCACTACCGTCAGCTTCACCATAAGCGCGGGATAAGCCGAGGGATTGTGGAGTTGAGTCGTCATTCTCCACAGATCGTCACTCCGCGTCGTCTCAGTTGAGCTTTTCAAGTGCAACTTTGGCAGTTGGCGAATGGCACGAAAGTTGCCCTCCTGCATGCAGCGCAAATAGAGATTGGTTGAAGCCGTTGCCTGGCCACGCAACAAAGTGAGCCGCACGAAATGCAAGTCCGTCAACGCTGCCGGATATTCCATCTGCATGCACGCGGTTGCGCTATCTTCGAGGGTGTCTAGCGGCTCGCTTTTTTGCCACTTGACCGACCCATCAATGTTCAGCACTTGGGCGACGGCCGTCAGGCCCTGGACATCTCCTGCGCTGTAGTTCACCACCTCGACGGCGTCCGTTACGCGATTCCACTGTATGTGCAGCGACTCGCAGGCATTCTTGCAGGCAAAGTAGGCCGCCATGGGTTCGAGGCAGTAATCGTAGGTCTGCCAAAGGAACGAAGGCCAGCAGGGATGACTCATCCACACCAGCAGGCCCATGCGGTACTTGCTTTGCGCCTCGAACTCGGCGCGGAATCCCTCATAGTCAACGAACTGCGCGAGCGAAATCCACTCCTCCAGATTGTTAGCGCCGCCGTAGTGCTGCTCCACCATCGCCATGAAGTTCTCGCCGCGTGGGGCTCCGCCTTCGCAAAAATCATGCAATCCCCATTCCAGTCCAGGAGGCCAGAGAGCGTCCTTGGAAATCATTGCGCGAGCGCTTTCCACAGATGGGATCGTCGGCATTCCGATCTCGCTATGCAGTTTCGTATATTGCGCCATCGTCGGATAGAAGGTCAGCGGCATGGCGGCATAAGGCCCTCCGCCGCCGACGACGTTGTCGGCAGAACTGGGAATGTAGTGAAGCCCGGGATGCAATTCAGCCAAAATACTCTGTATGCCATCGTCGAGCGCCTTCGGGGGAAAGCCCTCGTTACGTCCGCAGTAAATGCCGATGGAAGGGTGATTGCGGATTCGCAACACCGTATCTCTCACATTGCTGAGAAATAAGTTGTTGTCATCAGGGTTCGGCCCGTCCCAGGGATTAGCCAGCCAAAAATCCTGCCACACCATCACTCCGTTACGGTCGCAAGCTTCATAGAATGCGTCGTCGCCTATCTGGCCGACCCAATTGCGAATCATGTTGAAGTTCATCTCGCGGTGATAGCGAAGAGCGGCGTCATATTCCCGCCTGCGGTAGCGCAACATGGATTCGCTGAATCCCCAGTTGCCGCCACGAGGAATGAATCTACGGCCGTTGATCCAGATCTTCAGGGCACCGTCGTCCTCTTGGTACGACATCTGGCGAATTCCCGCCTTCAGCGCTTTGATATCCGAACGAGTGCCGCCGGCAAGTTCGAATTCCAATTCGACGTCATACAAATGTGGATCGCCATAGCCGACCGGCCACCATAGCTTCGGGTTTTGCCGGCGGAGTTCGGGGTGGGTAGAGGGATCGAGGTGAACGTGCTTTGTCTCCGAGGCGTTGACTGAGACAGCTTGTTCAAACTGCACGTCGCCGAAGCGGACGCGTAGCTTTCCTACAACAGTAAGAAGCTTGAGGTGGTTAACAACGTCAATATCGATGATTATGTCGGCGCTCGAAGTATCGGGAAGCGGACGCGTCGTCGTGACAAATGCATTCTCGAGCGTCACCGCGGCGGCAGTAGTCAGGTAGACGTTTCCGATGATCCCGGTATTTCTGCCGCGAATGGTGGGTATCCAGTCCCAGCCGACCGATGCGTGATAGGTAGGGTTGTCGGCGCCAAGCGCGCCGCCGTTGGGGCCGTTGCTCTCCCATGTCTTTTGCTTGCAGCTTCCGGGCGTTGCGACTTTCTCAATTCGCACGGCGAGCGCATTTTTCTGTCCGGAACGCAGCTTATCGGTGACCTCAAATCGGCCCCGCATGAAAGCTCCCTCAATGCGGCCAATGGACGCACCGTTCAGGAAAACTTCCGCTTTCCAGTTGATGCCGTCGAAATTGAGCCATGTCGTTTGATAAGAATCGGTCTTCGGCGCTGTGAATTCCGTCCGGTACCAGAAGTCGGAGTAGAAGAATGAGTCCGAGATATAGAGCTGATTCCTGCCAAAATTAGGATCGGGGATCGCCTGAACATTCAGATACGAGCACAAGACAGTCCCGGGCAGGGTCGCAACGATCCAGTCGGCGTCCGAAAAGCCTGGCGTCGACAGAGTTGGACCATCGGCGCTGACCAGCGAAGAACGCTGCACGCGCCAGCGGGATCCAGCCAGATCGAATCTTTCACCCACATGTATCTCGCTGGCCTTCGGAGCGGTCTGTTTCGGACGCGCCACCGGGCCTCCGCGCCCATACACCTCAATCTCACTAAGAACGTAGCCGTCAGGCGCAGTGGGCCGCTTCATCAAGACTCGAACGTAGCGACCTCGGGCAGGATGCGGGAGCACTATATCGTCCAGCGCTCCAGACTCTGCCGCGAATAGGTGTAAATCACTCCAATGCTCGGCGTCGTCAGAAACCTGAATAGCGCCCTCGGCGGCGCGTGCAATCCAATAGAGTTTGACCCGATCGAACGAACAGCGTGCACCCAGATCGATGTAAACCCACTCCTCGCCTAACCCTTCGCTCATCCACGCGCTCATGAAATCGTAAGGGCCGCCAAGGTTTACGCGCTGGCTGCGGCTGAAAAACAAAACCTCACCGATCCTCCACTGCAAGTAAGAGGACTGTGGCAGCGTATTCTTGACGGCGCATTCAACCTGCCAGAACCGGCTCCGCGAGGCAGGACTTAGCGGGACCGAAGGGATGAATAACTGTCCCAACCGGGCAAAATCCCTGGGATAGCCTTCGACCGAGGCAGGCTCGGGAGCACTTGTGCTGCCCACGTTTTGCCATTTGCGAGAGTCGTCTGAGGTCGAAACTATGAATTCCAAATTCGAGGCAGACGTACCGTAGGGAGGAATCACCACGATGTCGACGCGATCAATCTCCGGAACAGTCTTACTGCCGCCGAGATGGATTTGCATAGCAGAGCGGGCGCCGTGCAACGTAATCGAAGTCGTGTTCGAATGATCGAGTATGAATTCGCGCTCAACCTTGGAGAGTGCGCCAGCCGAATCGGTTGAGGTTGCGACCCAACTCGGCCACTGCGTGTCTTTTATTCCGTCGGTTACTAGCTGAGCCGTGAGATTGTAATCGTAACTGCTCGAGTGATATGCGGGCCGATGCAATGCGAGGTTACGGTAATTGCTGTTGTCGATCAGAAGCTCGGGACTGAAGTCCTCGCGGGGATCCCCCGGATAAACGCTGATGCCACGTGTGAATTGATTCGCAGAATCGTTTGAAGACATCCGAGGGGACCCTTGGCTAACGCTCTTGCTCTTAGTCGCGCCCTCCATCTCAGAGCTGTTCAACAGAATGCCAAAACGTGACAGCTCGCTAACGGCCATAGTGCCGGCAACGGCACTATTCTTCAGAAATGTACGCCTCGATGTCGGCAAATCGATGTCCTCCCATTACTACTTACTGCCAACATTTCATTTTGGTTGCCGGGGACTTGCGCATTCGTGCCAAAAGGAGCTAATGCAGTTTCGCATACTCGGCCTTGGCTTGCTTCACGATGGGGATCTCAGGGTCGGCGTCTTTCCACAGGGTCAGGAAATCCTGATAGGCGATTCGTGCCTTGGCGGTTTCCCCTTGCAGGGTGAAGGTACGAGCGATTTCCAGATTTGCAAGCACACCGAGTGGAGAGTTCAAACCAATTCCCCGGTGCTCCAGGATTTTCTGAAACTCCGCTACCGCTTCGCTGCTTCTCCGTGCCATCAGATAGGCCCGGCCACGCAGGTAGATCGGAAACATTGGAAAGTTTGCATCCGGGCTGCCGAGTTCATAAGGAACCGCCACTTGTAAAGCTGCGAGGGCTTTCTGCGTGTCCATGTGGTTCAGTGCCAGTTGCGCACGCACTGAGGGTAAATAGTTCGTCTGCATGAGCGTGCTGTCAGGAAAGCGCTTGGCAAGATCATCGGCCAGCGATTGTGCAGCAATTTCGTCGTGCGCCAACGCCAGGGCTATATCCGCGAGTCCTTCCGTATCGCCGCTCTTGGATCGCGAGAGCACTTCTTTCGTCTCCTTTTTAGCCAGCTCATCATTGCCGAAGAGCGCCTCCGATATAGCGGCAAGCTCATCAAACAGGCCGCCCAATTGCTCGTGGTCTGATTGCCGCGCCAACAGGTCGACCCGGTGCATCAGCTCGCGGGACTCCCGCATCTGTCCGGAATACGCTGCGGTCTGGGCCTGGATGTAAGTGAGTTCCAACTTCCATTGAGTGCCGGAATTGTTTGCGATCCGCTCCATTTCAAGATTGTCGTGGTCCAGGAACGCCAGTGCATATCGGTATACCTGGAGATGATAGCAATCGGCCTCTCGCTGTTCGGCGCTTTTCATCAGCGCGCGAGCTTCGTCCAGGCGATCCAAACGAATAAGCGAGCCCACCAGCGCCCCGTAACTCAGGCAATCTCCGGGAAGCAGCCGCAAGCTCTCCGCCGACTCACTCCTTGCGTCCTCGTATTGCCCGAGAGAGGAGTAGATTTCACTCACGTTTAAGTGCGGAATATCGTCACGTGGATAAAGCTGGCTCCAGAGTTTGTAAGCCTCCCGGGCCTCTTCCCAGTCGCCCGTGACCGATTCCTGATAGTGCGCTTCGATGTATAACTTCTCACGATCGCTCACGTGCTCGCGCAACTCATACGCCTTGCGATAGTTCGCAACGCTTTCTTGTTCCGAATATTCCCCATAGGCCAGGCCGAGAGAGGCATAAGCCATGGCGAAATTCGGATCGAGCAGGATGGCGCGTTGAAAAAGCTGGATCGCTGCAGTCTGGTCTTCCTTGTCAATCAACGTGGTACGTCCCAAACTATACGCGTGGAGTGCCTGAAGCGAAGGCGTGGTAACTTGCTCAAGCGGCATATTGTATTTCTGTACAGTCCCTACCGATTCCCCGAGCCTTGTGCGCAGGCGCGACGCTGCCTGGGCTAAGGCGTTCAGGACTTCTTCTTTTCTTTCCGCAGTCATTTGCTCCTGTACCAGGGAATCGCCGGTCGCGCAGCTAGTGGCCTTCAGCCCCAGCACGTATTGATTGCCCAGTTTCGCTATCGAGCCGTTCAGCACCGCTGTGCTACCTGTGCGAATGCAGAGCTGCTGCGCGATATCCGGAGTGAGCCGGGCATCCGGCGGCTGGTTCATGAGCCGCAGAGTTTGTTTCACGGTCGCGTCCGAAACCAGGCTGAGGAACGGCGACTGTTCGAGCTGTACGGCCAGTCCCTGACGCATCGTGCCGTCAAACACTGCGTCGCCCGTGGTGTTTTCGAAATCCGCCAGAACTACCCTGTCTTTGTCGGTCAACTTTCTCTTTGACTTGCGGGCAGTGGCCCACCAGCCGGCAGCGACGAGCGCGAGCGCAAGCGCGCCTACGGCGATCCCCGGCAGCCACGCGAAGCGTGCTGGTTTTTCCATCGACGCTTGCGCCGGTGCGGAGCGCCACACGGCACTTGCGTGCGGGGTTTCAGCAGCGGCTGTGACCGGGGAAATGAAACGGTACCCGCGGCGGGGCAATGTTTCCACATAGCGTGGCGTTTCCGCCGAATCCGACAAGGCCGCGCGAAGCTTGGCCACAGCCACATTCATGGCGTGGTCGAAGTCTCCAAAGGAATCGTTCGGCCAGATGCGCCGTTTCAGTTCTTCCCGCGTGACAACCGCACCTGGCCGTTCCAGCAAGGCAATCAGGATCTTCAGCGGTTGGTCCTGAAGCCGGATGCGTGTTCCGGCTTTCCGCAGCTCGCCTGAACGCAAATCGAGCTCGAAGACCCCGAAGCGCGTCGAGGAGTTTGGAGCGGGTTGTTGCATCTTGCACCTTCTTGCACCTTGAGAACGGACAACGACCGTCCGGCAAATCGTCTCTCTGGCGCAGTGACATTCAGAATAGACGAAAACGAGAGACCGAAGTCTCATTACTTCTCAGGAGACGATCGAGTCCAAACTGTTTGTTATCAGGTGTCTACCTGTTGACATACGCAAGGCACGCGGAAGACTACGTGTGAATTGAGGAGACCGCCCTGTCTGCCCGATGCTCGGCCCAACTGTGATTGGGCTGAGGTTGGGATCATGGGTGTGCGAACGCTTCTGGCAGGGGGTGTCCGGCTGCTTCTTGTTGCCGCATTGACATCGCATGGGAGCGCACAGGACCTTCATCGCTCCTGCCCGGATTTCCCCCTATCGTTCGACTTGGTGTCGAACTTCGAGGTTGTCGTCCAAGGAAAGATCGGCGAACTGGACGGGCTCAGGTTCATTGTAGACACCGGTTCCTCTTATAGCGTGATTGACCGCAAGGTCGCGGATAGGATGCAACTGCATCGCCGCCCGGGAAAAGTGTTCAATTTTGACCGCCACCTCGCTATCGAGCGGGCGGACATTCCGGATGTTGTGCTAGGCCCGCTTCACATTGCGGGTATCAGCATGATCGTCGCCAGACTCGCCGACATTAGCGACTTCGCGGATAGTGTCGACGGAATCATCGGACTGGATGTGCTGAGTCGGGCCCAAAAAGTCGGCATCGATTACGAGCAAAGACGGATTTCCTTTGAATTTGATGAAGAATGCGGGAGTAAGCCTTCCGCCATTAAGGCCTTTGTAATCACGGTGCCTATCCAGGGAATTCCCATGCGCTTGCTGGTTGATACGGGATCACGATACATGCTCCTATACAAAGATCGTCTCAGCAGCGCAGTCCCGCACCTGCGCACCGAAGGAGAAGCCAGGGACGGCGTGATCGGACGCTTGCAAGCCACACGGGTTAATATGCCGGGAGTTGAAGTTTTTCCCCAAAAATCCGCGGCCCCAGTCTTTCTGATCGAAGGCTCCGGAAAAACCGACATCGGTACAATCGACGGCTACCTGGGCCCAGCCTCGCTCCACGCCAAGCAACTCGAACTAGATTTCGCCGCGATGATTCTGCGCTGGCAGTAGAGGTCCGTGTCGCGGGGTAGTTTTGCTGAATTCGGACCGCAGAGATGGGCGGTTTTCTTTTTTGTAAGTCCTGGAAAGTTCGCTTCCCAAAACCATCGATGCAGGAGTCGATTCCTTCGAGCAAAATCAAAAGCGAGACCTCAACCCTGGGCATCCATCAAATAAAGCAACGCCTGTGACCGTTGAAGGTCGGTCATTCAGAGTGTCCCGAATGCGACGGCTCGCTGGGCCCGGTGCGGACTTGTCCTCGAATCGTATCGTCCGAAGGCACGCTGATTTCATCATTCTCTTTCGCTAAGGTCATGATCTTCCTGCTATCATTGACTTCATCCACTTCTTCTGACAGTTCCCTGTCTAGCAGTCTGTGTTTTCAAGGGAATAGAACGAGGTGAGACCATGCCACATCGCGCCGCGCGTTTTACGCGAACTACTGCCTTCCGTTATCTCTTTGCGGTCATTGCAACTGTGGCACTCCTTTGGGCTTGCCGGGGCCTAACGCCTTTTCTCGACGGCAATGTGGCGTATGTCATTCTCTTGCCGTTGGTTACGTTTGTTTCGTGGTATTACGGGATTGGACCGTCCATCCTCAGCGTTTTTCTTACGTTGGCTGGAAACGTGTATGGGGTGATTCCAGCGCATTCGGCTCAGGTTATCGTTACCACCCGATGGAGTGGCGCGATAGCATTTCTCGTTGCTTCCGTTGCCATTGTCGTCCTAGGAGAGGCACGTCGCCGCGATAATGAGCGGCTGCGAAATGCGCAAGGAGAACTCGAAACTCGGGTTCGGGAGCGCACGGCTGAACTCGATACCGCCAACGGCAGCCTCCAACTACTCTCCGCGCGTTTACTGCATCTGCAGGACGAGGAAAGACGGCGGATTGCGCGCGGGCTCCATGACAGCATAGGTCAGATGCTTGCGGCGCTTTCCATGAATCTTTCGGGCGTTCGAGCTGATCTTGACCGTTTGACGACAACGGCCGCCGCCGTGGTTGACAGTGAAAGTCTCATTCAGGAAATGAGCAAGGAAGTGCGCACAATCTCTCATCTGCTTCACCCACCCTTGCTGGACGAGGCTGGGCTGCCGTCCGCCATTCACTGGTACGTCGATGGCTTTTCCCAACGCAGCAAGGTCAGCGTAGATTTCGACTGCCCCAAAAATTTCGGTCGGCTTGCTCTCGATGTAGAAACTGCTATCTTCAGACTGGTCCAGGAGTGTCTTACGAATATCCACCGACATTCTGGAAGCCAGACCGCGAGAATCCGTCTTATGCACAATGACGACGAAGTTGCTGTGAGTGTGGAAGATGATGGCAAAGGAATTCCGGCGGAGAAATTAGGCGCAATGGCATTGCCAGGTACGGCTGGAATAGGAATTACCGGAATGCGGGAAAGGGTGCGGCAGTTGGGCGGAACATTGGCAATCGATTCCAACATCAAAGGCACGAAAGTTACCGCCCACATACCAGTTGCAGAGTTGGAGGAGACGGAGTTCTCGACCGCTGAAGCCTCAGAGCCTTCCGCCGCATAACGATTGCATAGCAATAAAGTGCGCCGAAAAGTCTCGAATCGTTTGGCGATCCGGACTGTCTGCTTTCCCGGGATTTTGAGCGCTATCGCTGTTCTCCGCCGTTGATTCTGCGATGCAATACTCGTTCAAGAATGTTTTGTTCAAAATAAGAACTTCAACGCCACCTGAATGACTCGCGGGCCAACGTCCTGTTGGATCTGGCCGAAGTTCGGCGAACTGATATCGCTAACCGGCAGGCGGAAGTTGGTATGGTTAAAGAAATTGAAGAGCTCGCCGCGGAATTGAAATTCCTTTGACTCAGTCACGCGGATATTCTTGAAGGCAGAGAAATCCCAGTCCACGTACCCCGGTCCTGCGACGACATTTCGTCCCTCATCTCCAAAAACCTGAAAGCGGCCGAGCGGATCCGGCTGGAGCTGCTGGAAGGCGTTCACGTTCATCCATTCCTGCGGCGTGCGCGGGCCGTTATTGGGATTGCCGACCAGGTTCGGTCGATTGGCGGAGAAGCCGGTGATCTCCGGCGCTGTGCCCTGCAGTGAAACGTCGTTGGAATCGAAAACCGTGAATGGACCTCCGGTCATGGCAGTGAAGATGCCATTGAGTTGCCAGTTGCCAAAGATGTGTTCGTACCAGTTGGCGGGACGATTCCAGAAGGGAAGATTCCACTGATAGCTCAGCACGAAGCGATGGCGCGAATCGAACATGGAGCGTCCACGCTCGGCCGCGAGATCATACGGGTTCTGCGCAAGGTCATTCTCTCCGGCCACAGGTTGCGATGCCGATCCGGTGATGTTGAAAGAGGAAACGTCATCGATGGCATGCGAGTAGGTGTAGGACGCGAGGAACGAGAGCCCATGTCCGAAGCGTTTTCGCAAACTCGTTTCCAGCGCGTTGTAGGCGGAATTGGCGAGCGAAGCGATCTCGCCGATCGATCCGTAAATGCAATTGTTCGGATTCGCCAGCGTGCATCCGGAATAGAGCCGGCGCTGGTTGACATTATTCTCGTTGGATATCGGACAAGGGGGACTCTGCGGCGCACAATCAGCTGCCGAATCATCCAAGCCCGGAATGAAGACGGTAGGATCGCCTTCAATGAAACGCGGCAGATGGACGCCAGTCGTGCCCACATATCCGATCTGCAGCAGCCAGTCCTGGCCCAACGAGCGCTGCACATTGAGATTCCAATCCTGCGCGTAGGGCAAACGCAGGTTGCGCGCATCCACAAGCAAAGTCATGGGCTCGGGAAATTGCTGGCTGAACGGGTTTGACGTGGAGTAAGGATCGGCGAACGAGGGCAGTGGGGCGCTGATCTGCTCTGTCTTGAGATATGGCGGCGCGCTGACCGGATCCTGTATCGGACCGCCTTCGCCGTTATAAAAAGGCTCGTAAAACATTCCGTAGGCCGCGCTCACCACGGTTTTTGCATTCCCCTGCAAGTCCCAGGCGAGTCCGATGCGCGGCGCGAATCCGGTTGTTTCCGTCGAAATCAATCCGCGCGGAACTCCTGGATCACCGGGATAGAGCAATCCGGCGGGAGCATTCGGAATCACCTGCGACTGCGCGCCCGGAACGAAGAGATTCACTTCATTGTGATTTTCGGTGTCGGGGAAGGGCAATTCGTAGCGCAGCCCGTAGTTCAACGTCAGGCGATTGTTAATTTTGTAAGTGTCCTGCGCATAGGCATCGAGTGCGCGGCCGCGGATTTCGCGGCTGAAATTTCCTCCACCCTGGATGAAGACGACGGGATTGCCGGAAAGAAAGTTCGCGAACCCATCGTTGTAAATAAAACCCTCGAACGACGGAATAGGCTCGAACACAAAGAATCCATTGCTGGCAATGCCCTGCAATCCGTTGATCTGATCGCGCCGGTAGCCTCCACCAAATCTCAATTCGTGGCGCCCGCGAATCCAACTCAATGAGCCCGACAAGTCAAACGTATTCTGATACGTGTAGCGCGGCCCGGTAATCGGATCGCCCGCCGACGCATATCCACCGATCTGAATGAACGGTGGTCCTGCGGCGATGGGAAGCGTGGGAGCGTAGGTGAATCCCAGGCTGGCCGGCGATTCATGATTCAGATGTTCGTCGAGCAGGAACGTATTGCGCAGGTAGGAGAAGCGCGCGAGTCCGATGACAGACGGCGAAAACACATGCGTTTCCTGGGTGACGAAATTTTGGGCGCGATCGTACTCGCCGACAGGAAATCCTGGAACGTTGGCGCCTTCTGGCGAAAGCGGATCGGTCGTCGGTCCGCTCGAGTACATGTAGCGGAAGTTGAATGTGTCTGCGGTGGAAAGATAATGATCGATCTTTACACCGAACTGATTGGTGGTTTCAATCTTTGTTTCCGTGGCGATGAATGAGTTCCCCGTCGCAACTGCCGGAAACATGGACACGGCCAACGCCGCCGTGGGATCGATGGGCGTGACCAGCGTCATCTGGTTGTTCGGAACGTTCCCTCCGAAAAACGTTAGTTGCCCATTGGGATTGCTGCAGTTCCCGCTGGAATCGAATGTCCCTCCAATGCTGGTGCAGAGCTGGCCGAAATTGCCCTGCGTCTCGGCCACCGAAGGCACGGTTGCGGGCACGGATTCGCCCTGGCGATTGCGGAAGCCTTCGTAGTATCCGAAAAAGAAAGTCTTGTCTTTAATGATCGGGCCGCCAAATGTGCCGCCAAACTGATTTTGTTTCAGCGGCTGCACAGATTGCGTGAAATAGTCCGATGAATCCATGGCGTCATTGCGCAGAAACTCCCAGAGAGCGCCGTGAAAGTTATTCGACCCGCTGCGGGTGATGATGTTGGTGGTGGAACCGGTGTTGCGCCCGAATTCGGCGTTGGCATTGTGCGTCAGGATGCGGAACTCGGCGATTGCATCGATGGGCGGTTCAAGGACAAAGCCGCCATCCACGGAGCTCACGTTGTCCGCGCCGTCGATCATGAAGTTATTCGACTCCGGACGCTGGCCATCGACGGCATAGCCTTCGTTCGCGCGCGCCGGACCGCCAGCTTCGAGCAATCCAGGTGTCAAGGGAACAACTCCGGGTTGCAGCACGCCCAGTTGCGAGAAGTTGCGTCCGTCGAGCGGCAAATCAAGAATCTCGCGCTGCATAACAGTCTCGCCCATGCTGCTCGTGTTCTGTACCAGCGTGGCATCGGCTTTGACGTCGACCTGCTGTGTCTCGGAGCCGACTTGCAAATGCACCAGCACCGTCGCCGTCTGGTTCACATCCAGGGAAATCCCCTCCTGCATGTATTTCACGAAACCCTTGGCTGCGACTTCCAGGCGATAGTGCCCGACGGGGAGCTCGAGCAAGACATAATTGCCGCTGCGATCCGTTACGGCGCTGCGCGTCAGTCCGGTTTCGACCTGTTTCGCGGTCACAGTCGCGGCCTCCACGACTGCCCCGCTCGGATCGACGATGGTTCCATGAATGCTCGCCGTGATCTGCTGTGCGGTGAGTGGCAGCGTGGCAAGCAGCATCAGGGCAAAACACACAACGATTCCGATACGCCTCATAGATTCCCCACAGTCCTTTCTTTTGACGATCGTGTCAGGAGGGCACACGCTTATCGCGTGGCATTCGCACTCGACATGTCTGAACGATCGAACCCCGAAGTCCGGCGATTATCGAGAGTTAGGCGGCGCAGATCAATAATGTGATTCAACTATGCCCGTCTTCGCGATGTGGGAAATGTGCGAATCTGCGTGCCGGTTTCTAGTATGTTTCAGGGATTGTGAACGGAGGTTTCGTCGGGAGAAACTGTTCGATTTCCCCGCGTTCCGCCGTCACTATTTCGAATCGCCCACCAACATCTGCGGCCTGGGTCGAAACGGCGGTGCGCCGGGAGGTGCCGGCCACTGCCGCTTCAACGAGCGCGTTTATATCTTCCAGTTCGTTGTGGAGGGTGACTGTGAAACGGACGCCGGGACGATTCACGGGCACGGCGGGAAATGCGCTGGGACAAACGTAGAAGCCATTATTCATCAGGCGCTGGACTTCGTCGGTAGCCTCGTCCACAGAATCACAAGGGATGAAGAAGATCGGCGTGCGATGGTGTGTGGCGAGAGGCAGTCCTGCCCGCGCTGCTGCGCTAAGCGTGTAATCAATGCGACGCGCGAGTTCCGCCTGGGTTGCGGAGTGCTCAGCCCTCAGGTGGAGTTGCGCGGATGCGAGGGCCGCCCCGAGCATGGGCGGCTGAATCGGACCGGAGAACAGCATCGCGCCGCCACATCGGCGGATGCGAATCTTTAGTTCCATCTCGGGTAGGGCCAACGCGCCTCCGGCGGCAGCAAATGCTTTGTTCAGCGACAAAGCAACGACTACGCGTCGATGCTGACCCAAATGAGTTAGCACTCCTCCACCTCCGTGCAGTCCCAGCCAACCCGTAGCATGCGCATCGTCAATATAAATGTGCAGTTGCGGCCAGCGATCGAGCAGAGTCTTCAATCCATCAAAAGGAGCGAAGTCGCCGAACATCGAGTACAGGCCATCGATAACCAGCCAGATATTTTCGTGGACCAGGGAAAATTTCTGGATCAATTCATCGATCTGATCGAGCCTGCTGTGCCTCACCAGATGAACCGGTACATCACGCAGCAGTTCGGTAGCTGCGTGCAAACTCGCATGGGCAAACTGATCGATGATGACGGCGTCGTTATCGCGCACGAGCACCGGCAGAGCCGCCATATGCGCGAGTGTTGTCGAAGGCGCCACCAGCGTAGGCCGCTCGGTCATTTTCTCCAGATTGTTCTCCAACTCCTGATACAAGGCGCATTCCAGATAGGCGCGCGAAATGGAAAACTGCGTGCCGTATTCCTCCACGGCCGCAATTGCCGCTTGCCGTAGCTCGGGATGCTGGTCGAGTCCCAGATAACTGCACTACGGAGTGCCCATGAACCAACCGGCGCTGACGATGTTTCGATTCCGAGTCGGCTGGTATTGGCATCGCTCGCTGTCGCGGCGGAGCCAGAACGGCCGTGTCCTCTGGGATCGCATGCGGCGTCTTATTACTCGCTGGCTGCCATTGCCTTCTGTTTGTCATCCCTATCCTCTGCGGCGCATGGGCGTCGTCACC